>CAYLXD010000010.1:0-26253 GCA_964387515.1 uncultured Pirellulales bacterium
GCATAGCCTGTGGTCTTTATTTCCGAATGATGGACGAATAAATCCTCGCTGCCATTCTCCGGAACGATAAAGCCGAAACCCTTACTTGCGTTAAACCATTTTACTGTACCTGTACTCACTTGCATTTCTCCTTGGCTCTGTAAAGAGCAACTAAATTAGTATCTCTGACTTTGTTCGTTGGGAGGTACTACCGAGACATGAAATAATATCTCCGCCTTCAACTTATACTATTATAGCATAATAATTAAAAATATGCAACAAATAAAAACAGTTTAACGCAAAAAACACAGACCCCAATCATATCAAAAGACAAAAAACCGGCTTTTTTTCGTCAAAAACCGCTTATCAGGCAAAAAATAAGACTGCAAGGCAGGACATAATCGTCGCTCGTCGCTTCGGTTCCTTCGACAAACTCAGGACAGGTGCGCTCGCAACGACATTGCGTCGCCGTTTCGGCGACGGCTAAACGATAACGACAAACCCCCAGGCAGACCTGGGGGCTAAATGTAACGGCGGACCCCCAGGCAAGCCTGGGGGCTAAATGAAGCGGAGAGGCCCTGGCCACAGGTGCCAGGGCTAAACGATTTGAGAGGCGAAATTCCGATTTGACGGATTAGGGGAGTTAGAGTTATATTGCACTGCCGGAATCTATAGCGTACGTGCGCTA
The DNA here is from genome assembly GCA_964387515.1 of uncultured Pirellulales bacterium. Classification (GTDB taxonomy): domain Bacteria; phylum Planctomycetota; class Phycisphaerae; order Sedimentisphaerales; family Anaerobacaceae; genus CAVXEF01. The sequence goes on from CAYLXD010000010.1 coordinate 668, forward strand.
TGGTGGGGAATTTACTAACCGTTTTAGATATACGAAAGGAGAAAAGAATGAGGAAGAGACTTATTCTTACGGCTGTTTTTATAATCAGCGCTATAGGATTTGCAGGCTGTGCCGCCAACCCTGCCAAAAAATACGGCGGTGATACCTTGTTTGCCGGCTCGCCTCAGGCAACCACTGCATCATCATACTGCAAAGAGCTCTCAAACGAAGGTTATATGGTTGGATATTCGGAAGACCGCAAAGACCCTTTATGGGCGGCCTACAGGTTAGGGCGTATGGAGAGCGCATACAGCTCTGAACCACGTCCGAGCATGTTTAAAGTGGATGAGCGTACGGGTGCTAAAGTCAGGCATGAGGACTATACAAACTCCGGATATGACCGCGGCCATATGGCACCAAACTGGGCGATTGGTACACGATACGGGCGAGATGCCCAGATAGAGACATTTTATATGTCGAACATCTGTCCACAGAAGCCCGGACTAAACCAGGGGATGTGGAGATGCCTGGAGATGATTACAGCCAAGGCTTACGCCAATCAGTTCGGCGATGTCTGGGTATTGGCAGGCCCCATTTTCGATAAGGATGTCGAGACGTTAAAATCCGGCGTTGAGATTCCGGATGAGTTCTATACGATTATGGTTATCGTCACGGATAAGAAGATTCAGATGCAGGCTTTTGTAATGGAGCAAGAGCAAAGCGGCCGAAAGCCCCTTGAGAATTTCATAACCAACGTTGATAGTATCGAGGACAAGACCGGTTTGGATTTCTTTGTGAATTTACCCGATACTTTAGAGGAAAAGCTTGAATCGAGCACACCACCCAATGCCTGGAAGGTAGAGGACCTATTTATAAATGAGCTGCCGCCAGATTGCAGGGGAACTGCGCCACGTTGAGCGTGCATTTGGTATGCAAGCATTTTCAATAACCGGCGGCGGAGAGAAAGGCTCGGATATTTTCAGTGGTTACGGCCGGCGGTATGCCGCCGCCACAGGATAATATAACCCGGCCTGCGCCGGGCAGAGACTTTAGCAAATCTTTAACAGAAGTGGCAATCTGGTCGGCGGTTCCAGCGGCAAGACAATCGCGAGGCGGAATGTTGCCCAAGAGCACCACATCGGGGCCAGTGAGCTTGCGCATATCGGGAATCGAATGGTTGTGGCTGAAGTTAAAGATATTGACGCCGATATCAGCAAGGTGCGGCGCGCAGACGAGGCCGGCTGAGTCATTGTGAAAGAACTTTACCTTGGCATCAAAGGCCTCGAAGGCGCGCGCCAGATAGGGCTTAGCCATTGCTTTGAAATCGTCGGGGCCAACAAATCCGATAATATCATCGAGCAGAAAAATCCCTTCAATTGAGTTGAACGTGCTCTTTTGTAATTTGAGCCAGTCCACAATAAAGTCCGTTACCATCGAAAGCAAGCTATTGATATCGGCCGGCTGGATTTTCAGAGCCGTAAGAAACTCGGTCGTACCCATAAGGAAGCTGGCGAGGTTAAAAGGTCCGCGCGAGACTGCAAATTTAATACGGTGGCCGTTCGATTCTATGCGGTCGCGGAAGTGGGTGAGTCTTTTCAAGACAAATGGACACAAGCCATCGGTCTGTGGATTGGGTTTACCCGCAGAGGCTATCTGCTTAGCGTCAGAGGTGAGCTTCACAGGCGAGGGAAATGCGTTCTCACCCCAGACACACTTTGTGCCGAAAGCCGAGGGCTCGGTGCACATTCCATACTCGGCCCAGAAACCCGGAATAAAAATAATATCCGGGAATTCCTTGATGGCCTTTAAGTTCGCATCAAACCACTTTTGCTGGCTCGAAAAATAATCCATTATCGACATCTGCGCCCAGTTGGGCAGCCAGGGACTGTCGATAATGAACGCCACCGGCGGCGGCTCGAAAAGCTCGCCGGCAATTACCTGCAACAATTTTTCCCATTGTTCGCTTGTCATAGAGGGTTTCTTTCCGCTCTCCGTAGCAGGCTTGCTACTGCTACTGCGAAGGATGAAACAGCATAAACCAAGTGAACAATCCAACCAATATCACTCGCTTTCGGTAGGGCCTGCGGTGGAGCAAGGGCTGTGATAGTCTACTTCGAGCAGGCGTTTCTGGACGACGCCGAGTGAGCTGGTTTTGAATACTTCTATTCTTGCCGGCAGAAGGACACCGGTTTCCCCGACCTGGTGATAATCGTAGCCTCGGACCATTATGGGTTTCATTCCGGCGGCGCTGACAAATCGCACTGTGTCAATCAAATAGGTGTCTTTGCTCTGGTAGAAGACCACTCGCCGCGGCTCATTGCCTGTAGCCTGCGAGCTGAGCGTCGAGCAACGGATTGGATAATGCCATAAGCCTTCTATTTTGACCGGCTTATTTTCTTTGGCAAGCCCGACCGACTTGTCTAACAAACGAACCGATGCCGTCGTTATATATCGTATTGCGTACATCGTATTGCGTATATCGTATTGAATATATGCCTTCTCAGGCAATTCAGCACTGAAGCTATCCTTCGACAAGAGCCAAACAAACTTGCCCCTCGGCTCAACCGATGAGATTCTGATAGCATTCGACCATGGATAAATATCGTGGTGCTGCTGGGTAAAATAGGAACTTCCGTCTTTGTTATAACAAGTAACGACACAATCAAGCTCGAGCTTTTTGGCGTTTGCCCACGCTTTGCTGCCGCCTGTAGCCGTGATTGCCTTCGAGATGAAGGCATCAGTAACAACAATTTCTTTGACGGGCGGTCCGTAAGCTAAAGGGTCCCCGGCCGGCGGCTTTTGCTGCTCCTGACAGCCTGTAACGACAAAGGTTATGAGCAGGACCAGCCCCCAAATGATACTGTGATTGAACATTTTTTGTCCTCCCAGATATCAATTACATTAATCCGCGCTCCGTCGCCAAAGCTATGTAGCGTCGGCGACCTTTAACCTGTCGGCGGTATTATCAGAGCTACAAGATAATTTTGCAAGCTGTTCCATCAAGGCATATCTATGAGCGGCATCGCTTTTGGCAAGTTTTAACAATTCCGCTGCGGCCTGTGGATTCGAGTTTTTCAGGGAACGGTAGCGGTTCTCGCCGTAAATATACTCTTCGAGGTCAAGTGTAGGAGGTTTCGAATCAAGCTGCAAGGGATTTTTACCCTGCTGCTTGAGTCGAGGGTCAAATCTGTACAAAGGCCAGTGTCCACAGGCGACAGCCTTTTTCTGCTCCTGATAGCCCTGGGTCATATCGATTCCGTGAGCGATGCAGTGGGAGTAGGCAATTATAAGAGAAGGTCCTGGGTAGCTTTCAGCCTCGACGAAGGCCTTTACCGTCTGATTAGGATTTGCACCGGCCGCGACCTTTGCGACATAGATATTTCCATAGACCATAGCCAAAAGCCCGAGGTCCTTCTTCGGCGAGGGTTTTCCCGCAGCGGCAAATTTGGCAACAGCGGCCCTCGGTGTGGACTTGGACATCTGCCCGCCGGTGTTCGAATAGACCTCGGTGTCGAGGACAAGGACATTGACATTGGCACTGCTTGCAAGGACGTGGTCGAGGCCACCATAACCGATATCATAAGCCCAGCCATCGCCGCCGAGGGCCCAAATGGACTTTCGGACGAGATAATCGGCAACGGCCGTCAACGCTTCGCAATCAGGGCATTTGCTCTTTGCACACTGCAATTTAAGTTTATCGACCCGAAGCCGCTGCTGTTCAATAGCTTCCTGCGCAGGGTCATCAGCCAGTGTTGCTGTTTTGATTTCCTCAGCCAGCTTGCTATCGACACAACCTTTGGAGGTTACCTTAGCCAGCAGCTCGAGGGCATACTGTTTGAATTTGTCGACCGTCAGCCGCATTCCCATAGCGAATTCAGCACAATCTTCAAACAAACTGTTGCTCCAGATAGGGCCACGTCCATCTGCGTTCTTCGTGTAAGGCGTTGTCGGCAGGTTGCCGCCATAAATCGAGGAGCAGCCTGTCGCATTTCCAATCATCGCCCTGTCGCCAAAGAGCTGGGTAAGCAGTTTCACATAAGCGGTTTCGCCACAGCCGGCACAGGCGCCGGAATATTCAAACAAAGGGGTAATCAACTGGCTGCCCTTTACAGTGCCGCTTTTGAAAAGCTTAGGGTCGGTATCCGGGATTGACAGGAAATATTTATAGTTTTCACGCTCGGAATCTCGAACCGGCTGCTGGAGGGTCATATTGATAGCCTTTCGGCCGGTTGGTTGCTTATTTTCGTTCTTTTCGGCGGCAGGGCAGTTGGCAACGCAGACTCCGCAGCCGGTACAATCCTCCGGGGCAACCTGAACGGTGAATTTCATACCGGCAAACTCTTTGCCTTTCGCATCGGCGCTTTTGAATGTTTTTGGAGCGTCTTTTAGGTACTTTTGGTCATAAGCCTTTATTCTTATTGCGGCGTGCGGACAAACCAGGGAGCACTGGCCACACTGAATACAAATATCAGTCTCCCAGGCGGGTATGTTTACAGCGATGTTGCGTTTCTCGTACTGAGTAGTTCCGCTGGGCCATTTGCCATCCGGGGGCAGCTTGCTGGTGGGCAGCTTGTCGCCGCGAAGCGCCATAATCTCAGCCGTAACACTCTTAACAAACTCAGGTGCATCATCCGGCACAACGGGCGGCATAGTTATTTTGCTTGTAACTATAGCCGGCACTTTGACCTCATAAATACGCTCCAATGCACCATCGACGGCAGCATTATTCATCGCAACGACCTTTTCGCCCTTTTTGCCATAACTTTTCTGGATGGCAGCCTTGATTGCCTCGACGGCCTTTTCGATAGGAATGATGCTGCTTATCTTGAAGAACGCCACCTGCATAATCGTATTGATTCTTGCACCGAGTCCAATTTCCTGCGCAAGCGACATTGCATCGATGACGTAGAACTTCAGCTTTTTGTCAATTATCTGCTTTTGCACCTCTTTCGGCAGCGTATCCCAGACCTTTTCGGGTCCGTGCATACTGGTCAGTAAAAACGTCGCACCATCCTTTGCAGAGGCGAGCATATCATACTTTTCGAGGAAGCTGGGATTGTGACAGGCAACAAAATCCGCCCTGGTTATAAGATATGGCCTTCGTATCGGTTTTTTGCCGAAGCGCAGATGTGATATTGTTATTGCACCCGCCTTTTTCGAATCGTAAACAAAATAGCCCTGAACGTTGTTGTCGGTTTTCTCGCCGATAATCTGAATTGAATTATGGTTGGCGCCGACGGTGCCATCCGAACCCAGTCCGTAGAACATCGCGGTATAAATCCACTCCGACGGCAGGACAAACGACTCATCCACGTTCAGACTGTTATTGGTCAGGTCGTCGATAATTCCAACGGTAAAACTTTTTTTAGGCTCAGCGGCATCGAGATTATCGAAGACGGCCTTGACCATAGCGGGGGTGAAATCCTTTGAGCCGAGTCCGTATCGGCCGCCGACGATTACAGGATACTTTTCAAAAGCCGTCTGCTTTTTGGCCATCGCCTCACCAATGGCGGTTCGAACGTCCAGATACAAGGGTTCTCCGAGCGAGCCAGGTTCCTTCGTTCTGTCGAGGACGGCGATTTTCTTTACGGTTTTCGGCAGGCAATTGATAAAGTCCTTTGTACTAAACGGCCTGAAGAGACGGACCTTGACTACGCCGACTTTTTCTCCTTTGGAACTCAGGAACTCAGTGGTCTCGTGGGCGGTATCAACACCGGAGCCCATAATCACGATGACTTTTTCCGCATCTTTTGCGCCGACATAATCAAAGAGGTGGTAACTTCGGCCGGTCAGCTTTTCAAATTTGTCCATCGTCTGCTGAACAATCTCAGGCACAGCCAAATAAAATTTATTAACAGTTTCTCTTGCCTGAAAATAGACGTCCGGGTTCTGCGCGGTTCCGCTAATGCAGGGTCTGTCGGGCGATAAGGCTCCGGCTTTATGCTGAGTGACAAGTTTATCATCAATCATCGCCCTCATATCATCGAGAGTCAGCTCCTCGACTTTCTGGATTTCATGGCTGGTTCTAAAGCCATCGAAGAAATGCAGGAACGGCACCCTCGAAGCCAAAGCTGCCTGCTGGGCGATGAGTGCAAAATCCATAACCTCCTGAACGTTACACGAAGCGAGCATAGCAAAGCCTATCTGACGACAAGCCATTACGTCCGAATGGTCGCCAAAGATTGAAAGCGCCTGACAGGCCAACGAACGCGCTGATATATGAAATACCGTCGGCAGCAATTCGCCGGCAATCTTGTACATATTCGGAATCATCAGCAAAAGGCCCTGCGAAGCTGTGAAGGTTGTCGTCAATGCGCCGCTGACCAGCGCACCGTGGACGGCGCCAGCGGCGCCGGCTTCGGACTGCATCTCCGTAACCGAAGGAACAGTGCCCCAGATATTAGGCTGGCCGGCGGCCGTCCTGTCATCAGCAATCTCACCCATAGGAGAACTCGGCGTAATAGGATAGATTGCAATTACCTCGTTCGTGGCGTGGGCGACATACGCCGCCGCCGTATTGCCATCAATTGTAACCATTCTACGATTCATACTTCGTCAACTCCCCATCGAATAACAACCATAAGTGTTTTAATTTCATAGACCTACATCACGACGGCACACCCCGAAAAGACATTAGAAAACAATTTTATAACAGTTTTTTGGTTCAGGGGCAATGCAAATCTCTCAAGATGAACAAACGCAGGGTTACTTTGCGGTGATTTTATATGCTGAGGTTATCCGAAAAATCAATCGTCAGAAAACCTCAGGCAAAACTTTTCTGGCCGCGTCCCGCAGATAACTTGAAACCTGCCTTTCCGAGTTCATTCCGAGTATCTTCCTGGCTATGTTGTTGCAGCTCTCAATGGTAACCGAGCGGATAATCTGTTTTATCTCCGGTATCATCGGCGGAGCAATTGAAATTGTCCTGACACCCATTCCCAAAAGCAGCATAACAGATTCGGGGTTAGAAGCCATTTCTCCACAGACACTAACATCTATCCGCGCCTTGTGCGCATCCTGAATAACGGTTCGGACAAGCCTAAGCACAGCCGGGTCCACATCCGAGTATAAAGTTGAAACCTGTTCGTTGCCTCTGTCGACAGCGAGTGTATACTGGGTCAGGTCGTTTGTTCCGATGCTGAAGAAATCCGCATCTCTGGCCAGGGTGTAGGCGGTCAGGGCCGCCGAGGGCGTTTCAATCATAATGCCTATTTTAATGTCCCTGTTATAACTAACAGATTCTTCGTCAAGGTCTTCCATAACGTCGCGCAGAATCATCTTAGTCTGCATCAACTCCTGCAAGTTGGTTATCAGTGGAAACATTATTTTGACCTCACCAAGGACCGAGGCTCGCAGAATCGCTCGTAACTGGGCCTTGAACATCATAATGTTCTGCAGACAAAATCTGATGGAGCGAAGTCCCAGAAACGGATTCGGCTCAGGTGCAAAACGCTTGCTCTGGGTATATTTGTCGGCGCCGAGGTCCATCGTCCTTATTATCACGGGCCGATGCCTGAAAACGTCGACGGTTTCGGCATAAGCCTGGTAATGCTCCTGTTCGGTAGGCTCAGTGGGTCTATTAAGATATAAAAACTCCGTCCGGTACAGGCCTATTCCCTCTCCCCCCTTTTGCAGAACCATCTCCGCCTCGTCCGGGAACTCAATATTGCCCAATAGCGTGATTTTCACGCCGTCGCGTGTTACCGCCAGCTTTTGCCTTATTTCATCAAGTTTATGCTCAAGGGCCGCAAATTCCCGCAAATATTCCTCGTACTGGCGGAGCGTCTGGTCGTCGGGATTTACGATGACAATGCCGCGATTGCCATCAACAATGACGGTGTCTCCTCCTCCGACAATCTCAGTAAAATCTTCCAGCGCCACAACCGCAGGTATTCCTAAAGACCTTGCAACAATGGCGGCGTGCGAAGTTCGTCCACCGGCGTCGCTGGCGATTCCCTTGACGAATTCCTTATTAAATCCGGCTGTCTGAGTCGGGCTCAATTCGCGGGCGACAATTACAACTTCTTCGGTCAGGTTCTCGATGCTCTCTCTTTTTTTGCCGAGAAGCCGTCTGAGCAATCGTCGTTCGATGTCGTAAATATCAGCCGCTCGTTCGCTGATGTAAGCGTCTTTTACCTTGGTAAAATGGGATGCGATTTCCCGCAAGGTGTGCGAGACGGCGTATTCAGCAGTTACCAATTCCGAATAAATTAAGTCGGTTACTTTCTTTCTCAGGCTTCGGTCCCGCAGGTATCGCAGATGAACGGCAAAGATATCCTTTATCTTGCGTTGTTCTGCTACTTCTCGTCCCTTTTCCAGCCTGGTTAGTTCGTCGATCGCCTCTCTAAAGGCATTTCTTGCCCTTTGGGCCTCCGCCATTCGCTGCGAAGGTTCTATTGAACGCCGAGGGATTCGATAATCTTCGGAGTCAATAATCAGCGACTTTGCAATAGAGATGCCCGGCGAAACAGCTATTCCTTTTTTTATTTCCATCGCATTTCTACGAAATTTTAATTCCTACTTCGGTCTTTGGGCGGCGGCTCGCCGAACATTTTAACTTCCACGAGCTCCCGCAACGCATCAATCGCCTGCTGTGCGTCTGCACCTTCGGCTTTGATTGTCAGGGTAGTGCCACAAGTGGCAGCGAGCATACTCATCTGCATAATACTCTTGCCGTCGACGCTGTTTTCGGCATTGCTGACGGTAATATCACAATCAAACTGACTCGCAGCGTCAACAAACTGCATCGCGGGTCGCATATGCAGCCCGTCGGCGTTTTTAATTTCAACCACTGTTTCACAAACTACTCCTTCAGATGTGTTTTCTTCAGTCTGCATGTTCAGACGTATACCTCTGCATTGCAATCGTGAATTCGTACTTTATAAAGACGGCTCTTCATCAGCCTCCCTGAGAAGGTCTTCTATCTGCTCAGCAGTCTGTGATTGTCTGAGGAACTTTCGGAACTTATCCTTCTGCAAATGCTTAAAGATGCTCTCCATTGCCTGCAGGTGTTTATCAGGGTTGTCCGCCGGGCTGATTAAAAGTATCACTGAATAAACCGGCTGCTTGTCGAGAGATGAGAAATCGACGCCGGTATCGCTTCGTCCAACGGCGGCGATTACATCTGTAACGGCGGTGTGTTTGACATGAGGCACAGCCACTCCCTTGCCCATTCCGGTGCTTGCCTCTTTTTCCCGTTCTATCACGGCCTTGAGAACTTTGCTGCAATCGGCGTTGGCAAGCCTGCCTGCGCCAGCCAGTGCCGCAACAAGCTCGGCTACCACGCCGTCACGGTCTGTAGCTTTGAGCTTTGGAATTATCGCCTCAAAACAGACAAAATCAGCAAATTTCAACCTTGTCTCCTTAAAAACCACCCTTTTGGCCCGGCCTGCGCAGCCAGAACATAATCACGCGAAGAGCGTGGTCGACAAACACAGGCTATTTTGACCGTCGAGTACCGACGGTATGTTTATTATTACGTTCTTTTGTTTTCTTCCTTCTAAGCTGTTTTTCGAGTTTGTGAACGGCTAAGTCAATGCACCTATACGCGTCTTCGCCGCTTTCGGTGCCGACAAAAACTTTGCGGTGCTCTCCCCTTGCAATTATCTCAATACTTGTTTTTCCGCCTTTGCTGCTGTCGACAACTACTTCGATCTGATTGACACCATTGTAGTACCTCGGAAGCCTGGAAGTCTTCTCTTGTGCATAGCTTTTGATAGCCTCGGTTATTTCGATATGCTTACCACTAATTGTAAAAAGCAATATAGTCCTCCCTGCCTGCCATTGTTATCAAATTTTTTTTATTCGCTACGTGCCGAACTGTCCTGCGGCAAAGCCACCTGCTGCCGCAGCGGCGTTATCACTCCCGCACTGACGATAAACCTTATAGCCTCTTCCACCGTTATATCCAAATCTATAGTTTGCTCCTTCGGAACCATTATCACAAACCCCGTAAAGGGGGTCGGTGAAGTCGGTATCAGAACAGTAAGAAACTCTTTTTTCTTCTGGTCTGTTAACTTCTTAAAGGCAGAGCCTGTGACCAGGCCCATCGACCATATACCTTCACGTGGATACTCGACCGCAACAGCCCTCAAAAAAACCCTTTCCTGCTCCTGCCGTGCCAATAACAAATCCGTAACCTGTTTCACGTAAGGATAGACCTGCCTCAAAAACGGTGTATTCATTATGAACTTTTCAACCATTCGCCACAGTGTCCTTCCGACGACACTGGCCAGCAACGCACCAACCACGAAGACAATAATAAGGGCCACAAGAAAGCCGGCTATCGAGCCCCACCCATATACCCAAAAATCGACCAACGGCTTTCTGACATCGGGGTTCTGCCAGTCTATGCCCTGAGCCAACATTATCAGTCGAACCAAGCCGCGGTTTATATGAACACTGATATTTTCCTGGATGAACCTGTAGCCCCAGATAAATATCCATATCGTCAGGATGGTCGGCAGCAGAACCGCCAAACCCCGCAGAAAATAGCTTTTGAAGCGTCCTGTTATTGCCATATTTTTAAACAACAATCCTTTGCTGCCGGCAAAACACAGTGTCCCTAACGGGACTTTCGTATATTCGCCCTACACTGGCTGCAGAGCCGCAAAAACCCATTTTGGCAGCTAAATAAAGCTTAATTTATGGGTTTGTCGTAGTCAATAGAAAAGTCTTTTGGCAGATGGGCTCCGAACAAATGGATAGCCGCTCCGGGCAGTGAAGCGAGCATCCATATAATCCGCTGACACAATGCCAGCGCGGAGGCCACTTCCTCACCAACCCCGGCAAACTTAATAAACAGCGAAGCAAGCAGGACTTCCACCACCACGACACCGCCAATGCTTACCGGCACCGCACCCAGTACCCACGTCAGTGTAAAGAAAACATAGTAATATTTGATGCTGACGTCAGCGCCAAGATTTACGCCGAGAAACCAGAAGCCCGTAATTACCATAATCTGCAGAAAAGCCGTTAACCCAAACACCGCAAGTATTGTCAGGGGCTTGCTGCAGTAGATAAAAATCGCATTTTTCAGTCTGTTGATTATTCTTATGCCGTGCACACGAATAGATGACCAGAGCCTTATCAGTATCGCTCTGCCTCGCCTGTGTAACAACAAAACGCAAAAAGCCACTAACGCTGCTACCGCCACCCAGAGAATAATCCCCTTGTGCTTAGCGATAGAGTTGAGAAAACCGCCCCGATTACCTGAAAGTATTATCGCTCCCTGACCTCGTAAGAAAAGCGAATAGAAAAGAGCAGCGATTATCAGCGTGCTTAATAGCCCTATCATCCTGTCAACAAATACACTCAAAGCTGCTTCGAACCTTTTATCTGTGTGCCTCGTAACATACCAAGCACGAACTAAATCACCTCCCACAGAACTCGGCATGAAATTATTATAAAAAAGTCCTAAGAAATGCAGTCTGACGGCTGCCCAGAACCTTATAAAGATGGATTGAGTCCTCAGCAGTAACCACCAGCGTAAGCCTATTAATATCTGGCCTAAAATAAAAATGCCGAGAGCAGCTGCGAAAATCCACAAATTCATTTGTGCGAAAATTTGTTTTAGATTAGCCCATCTTTGCCCTCTGGAAATCCAATATATCCCCCAGGCTATTCCGCACATAACTACCGCAATACGCAGAGACAGAAATATGCATTTACTTTTCTTGGTTTTGGCATTGGCCATTAAACTAATTTGCCTTAAAAAAACTTGTTTTCGCAGATAATAACGTGTAAAACATTCACTTGCAAGCCAACAATAAGAATTTAGGAGGCTCAAAAGTGGCTGCAATGCAGGATACCGAACAGGGCCTTGAGTTCAACCCAAAATTCGACGAGGACGGCCTGATTACGGCTGTGGCTCAGGATGCAGAGACCGGGCAAGTCTTGATGGTCGGCTATATGAACCGCCAATCGCTTGATTTGACCATTCAAACCGGCTATGCGACGTACTTTAGCAGGAGCCGACAAAAACTATGGAAAAAAGGCGAGCAAAGCGGGCACATCCAAAGGGTGCAGCAGATACTCGTCGACTGCGACCAGGACTGCCTTGTGCTTAAAGTGAGCGTCGATGCAGGCCAGTGCCACGTAGGGTATCAGTCCTGTTTCTACCGTTCCCTGGACAAAAAAACAAAGGGGAAGTTAAAATTCATTGCAGAAAAAGTCTACGACCCACAAAAGACATATAAAACTTAAGTCGCGGCAGAACGGCTGTTATGCAGTAGTCTTTGCCCGGCCGGGTGTTTTTTTAAATAATTGGTGAATCCTAATGGTTCTTGATAAAAAAGCAGACTTGGCCACCAAAAAAAGCGATGTAACACACATCACAATACTTTTAGCAATCTCTGCCGGCATAGGCATATATCTAATCGCCACCACTGTTCTTATTGCCGAAGATGGTACGCGGTACATCGCCCAGGCTCAACAGTTTTCAACCGACACAATCAGCGCGGTCAGGGGTGAACCTTTCAGAGGTGAGTCGTCCGGATACCCATTCCTTATTTACATAGCTCATAAGCTCGTCGTGATGTTTGGCGGCAGCACATCGTCTTACGGGTGGATGTACTCCGCCCAGGCCGTAAGTCTACTGTGCAGATTGGGTGCGCTGATTGCGCTGTATTACATAGGCAGGCTTTTAATCGGCGGCAGCCAAAGCTTCTGGGCCGTCCTTGTCCTCATTGTACTGCCTTATCCGGCCGAGTTCGGCAGCGACATACTCCGGGAGTGGCCGTATGTTCTGTTTTTGGCGGTGGGTTTTCTGTTTCTGCTGCTGGCTGCAAAGCAAAGCAAATGGTGGATGTTCGGGCCGGCCGGGGTGGCTGCGGGACTCGGATATATGATTCGGCCCGAGTGCGCACAACTGATCATATACGGCGCTGCCTGGCTGATGATTGGACTGCTTCTGCCAAACCGAAGTATGACCAGGCCCAAGCTCGTCTGCGCCTTGGTCATTCTTATGGCTGGTTTCATTGTACCCGTGGCACCGTATGTGAAAACCAGGGGAAAAATTCTGCCAACAAAGGTGAAAGAATTGCTCAGTCCATCTCAGTCACAACCAGACGAAAGCCGACAGTACAATCGCAATAGCGACACTCAAACGCAGACGGTCTCAGTTTTCTCCGGCAACACATCCAGGGCATTTGGCAAATTGTTTATTGACAGAATTAGTGAGAATCTGATGCACTTTTTTACACCTGCTCTGCTGGTCGGGATTTACTATCGCTTTCGCAAACCACCCCTGACAACAAGGGCAGAAAAATTTTTCATTGCCGCTTTTATAGTTGTCAATATTACCATGATGATTTTGCTTTATCGCAACTACGGATATATAAGCAGGAGACACTGCCTGCCGCTTGTTGCGTTAACAATATTCTATGTGCCTGTCGGTCTGGGCGTTTTGGCTGACTGGCTCGACTGGTTCAGGAGAGGGTTTTTCAAAGGCCAGCCTCAGGCCAATAAAAACTCACAGCTTTTTATTGTTCTTTTGACGGTTGGCGTGGTTGTGTGTCTGCATCACCTGCTCAAGCCTATACGCATCGAAAAACAGGGATATAGAGACGTCGCAAAGTGGTTAAACGACAACACCTCCCCGGAAGACCTTATTGCTGTAACTGACTCCCGCATAACCTTTTACGCTCAAAGGCAGGCAGTTGCGGAATCGCAGCAGGACAAGGCAAATTACGCTGTGCGCATAGTCAAGAATGCTGAGGACGAGGACAAAAAACCGCAGGAAAACTGGCAGCGGGTGCATACTGTAGTCTTGAAAAAAAATTCTAAGCTGGTAGTTTATAAAAAAGTTATCTGATGTTTTCTGTGGCCATATTATTTTGGGCCTGATTGCGAGTTTGGAAGAATAATATGCTCAAAAGACACGCAGCATTTTTCGCACTGGTCCGCTCAATTGCGGATATCGTAATAATCGGTGTTACCTGGCTCGCGGTCTACCATGTTCGATTCTCTCTGGGTGTATTCGCCGCTCCGAAGGGAATACCAGACCTTGGAGAGCACCTGAAACTGATGCTGCCGATAACGTGCATCTGCTACCTGGGCTGTTTATGGTCAGGTCTATACAAATCTAAACGTATCCAGAATATGTTTAAGCAGTTCGGTGACATCCTAAAGGCAAGTTTCTTGAGCGGTTTGCTGGTGCTGGCATTTCTCTATTACCTCCAAGACATGCCTTATTCAAGAAAGCTGCTGGTACTTTTTATGGTCATGCTGTTTGCAGGTTTGTGTTTCTCGCATCTGCTGGTAACGACGATTTTGCGCTTCCTTCGCAAAAAAGGATATAACCTGCGATACTATGCGGTTATAGGCGCCGGCAAAAAGGGGCAAATGCTGGTGCGAGATATTGAGCAAATGGGATGGCTGGGATTGAAATGCGCGTTCTTTGTTGATGACAATCCCACCCGCATTGGTAAGGAACTGATGGGTGTTCGTGTATACGGCACCATCGAAAAACTAACCGAATTAACGAAAGCCAAAGGGGTAGACGAGGTCTATCTTACCCTCAGCGGAAACGAGGCTCAGCAGGTATATCCTATCCTTGAATCCCTTCAGCGTGCCGGGGTAACCATCCGCATCATTCCAGACTGGGGCAATCTCATATCCATAAGCGAGGCAAGTGCCGTTCCTATCGGTTCGCAGTTGCTGTTTTCGGCGGCAGAATCACCGCTGAGCAGCCACAGTATCGTCCTCAAGGAAATTTTTGATCGCGTGATGGGGCTGATACTGCTCGCCGTATTCGCCATTCCTATGGCAATAATTGCTGTGCTGATTAAGCTAACCAGTAAGGGGCCGGTTTTTTACAAACAGACGAGGGTGGGACTGGACCAAAAAGAATTCAGGATTTTTAAGTTTCGCACAATGACGGTCGATGCGGAAGAAGAAAACGGTCCACAATGGGCTAAGCCGGATGACCCAAGGCGTACGCCAATCGGCAGGTGGCTTCGCAGTAAAAGTCTGGACGAGCTGCCTCAGCTTATAAATGTGATAAAAGGAGAAATGAGTCTGGTGGGACCGAGGCCTGAACGGCCTCATTTTGTAAAACAGTTCTCAGCAGAATACAAAAAGTATACGTTCAGGCACAAGTTCAAGGCAGGGATGACCGGATGGGCCCAGGTATGCGGGTTTCGAGGTGATACCTCACTAAAAAAGAGGTTGCAATATGATTTATATTATATCAGAAACTGGTCGTTTGGGCTTGACCTTAGAATACTGTTGTTAACTTCCTGGCGCGCCATAAAGAGCAAAAATGCCTATTAAAATAACGGACGAACGAACCGGTAAAAGTAAGGATATTATTTACACCTCAATCCTGCTGGCGACTGCGCTTTGCGTCGGCATATATCTTATCAGCACGACAGTTCTCATTTCAAAAGATGGGGTAACTTTCATAGAATATGCCAAGCAACTTGAGGTTGACCCCATCGAAACGATGGTGAATGAACGTCAGCACCCAGGTTATTCATTCCTGATTCTCGCAGCACATCAAATTGCGAAAATAGCATCTGAGGGCTCATCGCAGTGGGGTTGGATTTATTCTGCTCAAGCTGTGGCACTGATATTCAGATTACTTGCGGTAGCAGTGCTTTATTTTTTGGGCAAAAGAATTGTAGGACCAAGATTTGGATTCTGGGCTATCTTGATTCTTATTTTGCTTCCTGATCCTGCGCAGCTTGGAAGTGATGCCCTCAGTGATTGGCCGCATATTTTCTTTTTGTCAGCCGGCTTTTCGCTGCTGATATGGGGAGCAGTAAGCAGGAAATGGTGGCTGTTTGGTTTCGCGGGACTGGCTGCTGGAATAGGCTATCTTGTTCGGCCTGAGTGCGCTCAAGTGGTTGTGTTTGGTACTTTGTGGCTGGGACTGCAGCTGTTTTGGTCACAACGTACTATGGGCAGACATAAAGCGGTGTTTGCGTTAGCGTTGCTGTTTACTGGTTTTTTGGTTATAGCCGGGCCGTATATGAAACTGAAAGGAGCGGTATTTCCTAAAAAGCAGTTAGTTCAGTTCGTACCCAATACACAGACCTCTGAAACTTATGAACAGGAAATCCAAATCTACCCAAGTACAATATATACGACAGGCTTTGTGTCGTCAGATATTGCGAGGGCTTTGGGTAAGCTGGTGCAAAGAGTTGGCGAGACGCTGATGTGGTTTTTCGTTCCAGTTTTGTTAATAGGAGTTTATAAGTATTTTAGAAGGTGGAATTGGTACGAGCCAGAGAAGTTTTTTATAGCCGTCCTTGTTGTTTTTAACATACTTTTAATGATATTGCTATATTGTAAATACGGCTATATGAGCAGAAGACATACTTTGCCATTAGTAGTGTT
The DNA here is from genome assembly GCA_964387515.1 of uncultured Pirellulales bacterium. Taxonomy (GTDB): domain Bacteria; phylum Planctomycetota; class Phycisphaerae; order Sedimentisphaerales; family Anaerobacaceae; genus CAVXEF01. The sequence goes on from CAYLXD010000010.1 coordinate 16,988, forward strand.
TACAATTTTTTATGTTCCTGTCGGTTTGCGGGCTTTAGCCCCCTGGTTCAATGAGAGGTTCTCCAAGACAACGGAACGGTTATTTACTATCCAGGCCAATACGAACTTTTGGTTTTTGGTTTTATTGGTAGTTGGTATTTCTATATGTATTCCGAAATTACTAAGACCTATACGTATAGAAAAACAAAGCTATCGGGATGCTACCCAATGGCTTGTAAAGAATACTGACGAGGAAGATATCATAGCAGTTTCTGATATGCGTATCGGTTTTTATTCCGGCCGTAGAAGTGTCCAATATACTGGTCAGGCGATTCCCGAAGAAGCCCAGTATGTGGTAAAAGTATTCGAAGATGAAAAGGATATGCCAACTGAGGCAGAGATGCTACAAACAAAAGAGGTTTTTTCTATCGAGGGGAGTAATAAGAACTCTAAAGTTATTATATACAGGCAAACACATTAGCCTAAATTTGTCTGGCGAGATGAGCAGTTTCAGCCATGACAGATTGAATATAGTTTTGCATCGATTGTTGGTAGACGAGACGGTCAAATCTAAGTACATTATCACGACATTTACAGGCGTCAAATTCCGCTCTTCTTTCCTCAAATAGAGAAATGCTTTTTTGCAGTGCTTCGGGGCTTTGTTCAAAGAAGAATATTCCCGTCGCATTTGCTTCTGTAGCTTTAGTGTGGTCCAATCCTATTACCGTTTCTAATGCTCCGCCTTTGCCCAAAGCTATGACCGGCTTGCCGCAGGCTTGTGCTTCGAGCGGTACAATACCAAAGTCTTCTTCTCCGGGGAATACCAAGGCCCTGCATTTTTTCATATATTCAACAACCTCATTGTCATCGGCATCATCGACAAAGGAGACATTAGCTGGTGCCATACGCCTGAGACTGGGCAACTCAGGCCCGTCTCCTACAATTGTAAGCCTTCGGTCAATTCCGCCAAAGGCTTCAACCGCGACGTCTATTCGTTTGTAAGGCACCAGTGCAGAAACAATAAGGTAATAGCCATCATCATCACTGGAAATGGCAAATCTATCACATTCAACCGGAGGATAAATCACTACTGAACTCCTACCGTAGGTTTGTTTTATTCGATTTTGAACATTTTTGCTGTTAGCTATAAAGTGTGTTACGCCGGAAGAGGCCTTTCTGTCCCAGTTTTTGAGGTAATCAAGCAAGATTTCAGCACCCCATTTTTTAGGCCCCTTGAATTTACTCAAATATTCGTCCCGCATATGCCAAGCATAGCGCATCGGAGTATGGCAATAACATACATGTGGAACACCTTCCGGAACTTTAACACCTTTGGCAACACAATGACTAAAACTCAGGACAAAGTCGTAGCCGCTCAAATCGAATTGCTTTATTGTGTATGGGAAAAGAGGCAGATATTGTCTGAAATTTTTTATATTGCCCGGCAGTTGCTGGATATATGAAGTGTATATTCTGTGCGACTCTATTATTTGGGATACGGAGCCTGGAAAGTGTACTAACGTAAAGATGTCAGCATCCGGATAAATCCCGCATATGGCTTCCAAACAGCGTTCTCCACCCCGCATAGCAGTCAACCAGTCACAGATAAAAGCCATTTTGAATCGTTCCTTGCGATGCGTTGTTGCTTCCGCTGGAAGCGAAGATGCTATAACAGGCTCGGTCTTTGTGACCCACGACCTTATGCGTTCATAACCTACTCCCAACTTATATCCCAAATATTTCATAAAGGTTCTCAATATGAATTCGGGAAACAAGTAGGGCTTTCTTTTTTTCAGCAAAAACCTGAACTCCGATTTTGCGTACTTAATTGCTTCATCCTCGGCTTTTCCAAATTCTCTTAAAAGCCAATTTTCCGCCCTATGGAATATTCCCATATCAAAATACCGTCTAAGGTCTTGCCCGACGGTGTAATTGTGGGAATGAAGCACCATTGCTTCGGCGACATAGGCTATTTTATAGCCTTTCAAAAGTATCTTGGCTCCGGCGCAAGCGTCTTCTCCAAAAGGTAAACCGCTTTTAAAATATCCGATTTCCTTCAACACAGACCTTCTATAGGCTGCGAAAGAATTGGACAAGAAAGCTGTTTTGATGCCATACTTTTCTTTATCGTCCAAGACTCTTGTGTATGAAGTGTCAGGGTAATTAAACGCCCTCAGGTGTTCCGCAAAAACCGACGCCTGAGGGTAGGGCAGCTGCCTTCCGAAGACAGCTGCGATTTTTTCGTCAGTTGCAAAAGGCTTAACAATATTTTCAACAGCATACTCGTCGTAAGGCAAAGCATCCTGAGTCAAGTAAAGTATTGTATCACCTTTTGCCTGCTTCGCTGCCAGTGTCCTGGTATCGCCGTGGTCAAATTCCTGTTTAGGGATTGTTATAACTTTGGCCTGATGAGACCGTGCGATTTGGGTAGTGTTATCCTGCGACGAGGAATCAACCACTATTAACTCGTAGTCATCGAACGTCTGGGATTCGAGTCTCGTCAACAAAGACGGCAGGTAATCCAACGCGTTATATGTGGGAATAATTATGGTAATCATTTTTGGGCCAACATGTACCCTAATGCGTTTATCTGAATCGCTGGGCAGTTTTTACCAAGGTTTTGTTTAACAGCAGCAGCCAAAAACTGGCATGAGGGTCAAATCTTTTCAGCATTCGATAGTGTGCCGACAGCAGCTTTTTTATGCGGCACAACTTTTTCAAAAAATGAATGATATTTATCCTCCGTGCCTCCTGTGCGCCTATCTGGTTTCTGGAATGCTGCCGATAGAGGACGGACGGAATCGACACATAAATAACTTTGCCGTGCCTACACACATTAAGGGCGAGCCACCAATCGTACATTATAGCTTCACCCGGAACAGGAATGGATACAGCCTTGGCCCTTTTGTTTATCATCACTGTGCAGCCTGTTACAACATTTTGGGCCATAATCTTGCTTAAATCATCGCCTGCCTCAGGAAAAAGCTTCTGATAATTCCACATCGAATTTGCAATAGTGTTCAACTGGGAATCCATAACCTGCAGGTCCGTGTGTATCAATATGGGTTTGTCCGGATAAATCTGCTCCGCAGCTTTCATCGCATTCAGTGTCAGCTCAATTTTGTTCGGCAGCCAAACGTCATCCTGGTCGCTGAACATAATGTACTCGGTATCAGCATACTCCAGTAATTTTCCAAAATTCAAATTTGCCCCCAAATGATTTCCATCATCCATAACTAACTTGATTTTGCCCGGCAGGCGGCCTGCGTAGTCTTCTACGATGTTTACGGTATTATCGATTGACCCATCGTCACGTATTAGAAGTTGCCAATCCTGAGTGGACTGGGCAAGAATAGAATCTATTTGTTCTGCTAAATATTTCTGCCCATTATAGGTTGCTAACAAAATATCAATACTTGGTTTATAACTCATTGCCGAATTTGAAAACCGTTATAAATAAACCTTTGAGAAAATGTAAAGCCTTTAATTATGTGGCGTTAAGCATCCAACAAATTTTCTTTTAGTGAAAGAGTGTTCTCCTGATAGATTTTAGAAATCGGTACAATGTTGGCCATCTGGCGATTATTGCCTGGCATTTTTTCTTTAGTTTCAATGAAAGTGGCATACCCTGGTATTCTGCTAATGCCATGGATTTAGAAAGAATATTTGTGAGAAACTTATAGTCAGGCCCTTTAATCTTCGGCTCATAGGTATTGCGTCTGTAGGAATCGTGCGAAGCTATCAAATGTATTCCCATTTTTTTGCCCATTTCGAAGAGGTCGCTACCAGGATGGGGTGTATAAAAAGCCGGCGAACAATGATAGGGCTTTATCTCTTTGAGCATAGATAACGTTTCGAGCACTTCTTCTCTGGTTTCCGTGGGCAAGCCAAGCATATAATTTGCCCATATCTTTATGCCGAGTTCCTTGCAAATGTGGGCCGCTTTAAGATTTTGCTGGCGTGTACAACCCTTGCGAAGAAACTTTAGAACACGGTCTGAACCACTTTCAAAGCCGATAATAAGTAGTTTTAGGCCCGTGTCACGCAGTATCTCAACCATGTCACGGTTTTTACAAATTATGTCCGCTCTTGACTGTGCGACAAAAGGTTTGTTTAATCCTTCAGCCTTAAGCTGCCTGCAAAAACCTATTACCCAATCCCGGTCTTCCGTGAGACAATCGTCGTGGAGCATAAAAGAATTGAAACGATAACGTTTATACAAATATTTCAATTCCTGTATAACGTTGTCAAAGGACCGACGACGCACTTTCGGGCCGAATATTAATCTTTCGGCCGGCTGGCAATAATTACAGTTGTATCTGCATCCTCTACCAGCAATAATGGTTACAAAAGGGGGCTTAAGAAAGGGTACAAATGGTTCTTCTGGACAGTCGAACAGGTCGCGATCCGCCCATGGCGAGTCATCCAGGTTTTCCGGCGGTTCACCCTGGATTGTCTTCGGTACTTTTTCCCCATTGAATATGTCCCGAACCAATTTTGGAAAAGTGATTTCTCCCTCACCTTTGACTATGTGGTCAATACACTTTAGATTTTCTATGTCCTCAGGGCAAATTGAGGGATGAGGGCCTCCCACAAAAACTTTGGCTGCAGGTTCAAGTTCCCTGATGATATCTGCGCTCTTGACAGAAGCGTTGTAGTCAACACTCATCATTGTAATTCCAAAAACCTCACTTCTCTTATCTATAAGCACCTGGCGATAGTGCTCCCACCCCTTAAGACGCCGAAGGTCTATGAGATCCACTCGATGTCCTTTGTTCTTAAGTGCCGAAGAAAGAATTGCCAGACCATGATTGATCCATGAGCCCTCATTGCCTTTGAGCGAGTTAAAGCCACAGTCGGTAATTCCAGGATAAATAAGGGTAATTTTCATTTTTTGACGTGTTGCCATACAGATTGAGCCACTTTACTCCTTCGCTCTACTACACATTATGCTGCGAAGTGTAGAAACAAATTTATCATAAAGGCCGAAAAACGCCAGAGAAGCCGCCAATAGCAATTGCATACTGAATGGATATAACCTAAGAGCATCGACTATATAGCGACGGCCCCTTTTGGTCTCACCTTTTGCGACCAGCAAATTACCGATGTTTATCCAGTGTCTCGCCAGAAAGCTTTTCTCCTTTTTGAATTCGTCGTAGTTTTTCTCCAGAACCAGCTTCAGCGCGTCAATAAGGCTGTCGGAATTATCAGAAACATTATCCGAGTCATAGTGCGCAATCGCCAGCGGCTCATCGACGCACCTGAAATGATATCGCCTCGATATTCTAAGCCACATTTCCCAGTCCACGAGATTGTGGAGCCTCTCGTCAAACAACCCCACGTTGTCGAAACATTCCTTCTTTACAAGAACAACCGGGCTTCCTATGAAATTGCCTTTCAAAAGCTCTTTGTGTATATCGCCGTTCTTTTGATTCACCCACGAAAACGGTATATAGGTTTTCCTGCGGTTCTCAGCCTTCCAGAAGCCCGTATATATAACACCAACCTGTGGCGAGGCGTCTTCCAAAAGCTTCATCTGGCGGGCCAGTTTTTCAGGGAGCCATTCATCGTCACTATCCTGGTATGCTACGTAGTCACATCTGGCAACCTTTATGCCCATATTTCTAGCCGCTGCTTCGCCTCTGTTTTCCTCCCGCCGAACATATCGAATCCTCTCGTCATTAAAGCCAGCCACAACCTCTCTGGTGCCATCGGTTGAACCATCATCAACAATAATAAGCTCGAAATCCCGATAAGTCTGATTCAACACGCTCTCAATAGAACGAGTTATCAACTGCCTTCGATTATAAGTCGGGATGACGATGCTGATGGTTGGCTTGTTCTTAGTCTCAGCCATATTTACACCGTAAAAACACCACAGATACGAGTCAATTACCAGACTAATCCTACATATATGCCGGGTTCAACGCCATTAGTTTCGCCCGAGCTGACTCAGACGTCAACCTCGAAATCCAAAATTTTTGAGTTTCCGAAGTATACTTAATGATCTGACGCCGAGCAGGGTCTTCAGTAACAGAACAAATACCTCCGGCCGTCGACAGCCCAGCTTCCAAGTCAAATGCAGTTCCTGACGTGCCCGTCCAAGGTTATTACTGCAGATGAAACCTCTGGCTAAAAAAAGATGGTACTCACATTTACCCGCCGCCTCATCGCGAACAGGCAACCCTGCCGGATAGGACCGGACTAACGTATCATACGAATCTCTGCCCGTTGTGAGTCGCTCTTCATAGAGCCGGCGTGCAATATCGGCATATTGCTTTTGAACCAGAAATCGAGAAACGCTTATAGCATCGGGACTAATCCTGTACCGATAAAGAAACTCAGGCAAAATGGCAAGGTCAAAATGCTCTGATAATCTCAACCATAAGTCATAATCCTGCGAGTGGCGAAAAAATTCGCGATAGAAACCGACTTTTGCCAAGCATGATTTTCTCATCATTGCTGAGCCGTGCATGAACAGATTTTTACTTGCTAAGTGTCGCTTTATTCCCTCCCGAGAGTACCTATGGGGTCTGCCTATTCGAAGAACACCGTTGACGTTGAATATGTCTCCACAACAGCCAATTACAGCAACCTCCGGATGATTTTCCAGATAATTGAGCTGTTTTTCGAGCCTGCTGTGGGCGGAAATATCATCAGCATCCTGCCGGGCTATGTACTCACACCTGGATAACTCTATCGCCCTGTTCAGTGACTGCGTCAGGCCCATATTTTCTTCATTATCAATCAGACTAATTCTTGGGTCATCGTAGGACAAAACTATCTCTCTGGATGAATCGATGGAACCGTCGTTAATTATGATAAACTCAAAATTCTTATAGGTCTGACCCAGAATCGATTCAATTGATTCGCGTAAGTACTTTTCGCCGTTATAAACCGACATCACGACGGAAATTACAGGAGCATTAATGACATCTTTGGATTTTATGAACTCGCTACGTCCGTTCTTGCTTGAAGGTGTTTCTCTTATTAGCTTCAATTCGTCCCGATCCTCTGCATAACAAACAATGTTAGTTGTAGTACAGCTCAAGCAGTTTTTCAGTGTATAGTTTTTCCCGCCAGGCGTTCTTAAAGAAACTCTGGTTTTCACTGATTTCTTTCATGCCGCCGACCGGACTAACGATTACTTCCTTACCCAGGGCAAGTGCCTCCAGCAAGACCAGAGGCTGGTTTTCATACCCTGTAGAGGGCAGCACTAATTTTTCGGCATTATGCAGAATAGCCAGAGATTCGATATGAGATTTCCTTCCCAGGAATTTTATTTTATCGCCGAGCTGCATTTCAGCTGCGAGCTTAACCAACCTATCTTTTTGGTCTCCTTCGCCGATTATGCCGAAGGACTGTGGTCTTAACCCGGCAAAATCGTTTTTTATAAATTCCTCCAATCCTTTTTCTCTTGACAATCGTCCTATGAAAACCAGCTCAAAGCGCGGGCAATGCTCAGCTTTTTTTGTTATTGTGTCAAAATTCTTTTCTAATTCAAAGACGGGATTGTTAATAATTTCTACGGTTAAGTTTGGGTATGCCGATAATAATTTATCTTTCAAGAAGCGGCTTGGTGAGATGAAAATATCTATGACGCTGTGTAAGCCGAGAAAACTGTAGCAGAGCGTGTGTCTTATACCTTTCAGGGCAGAATAGACAAGTCCCCTTCTATCGCAATTGTAGAAGAGCACTCTGTAAAACCTTCTATCGATGCACTTAGTACAATATTCAAAATCACCTTTTGAGGAATATCTTGCAAAGCCGCTATTCGGACAAAGCAAGTGGCAGTCGTGGGCTGTCATTATGATTTTTGCTTTGCAGCGCTTTTTATAAGCTTTAATTGCCGAAAGTATCGACGGTGAAAAGGCATGGTAAAAGTTGTGCAGATGAATTACATCCGGCCTTTTATTTATTAGCAATTTTTTAAAATTTTCATATACTACTGGGTTAAAAACATAAAAAAGTGCGTTAATAAAATTGCTTCTCCTGAAAAAGTTTTTGTCGACGTTCTCTATAGAAGCAAAGCTTACGTCCAGGTTATTGACATCCTGCAAAGCCAAAAAGGTATTATACGCAACGAGCTCCGCTCCGCCTTTTCTCCTGAAGTCATTTAGAATGAGAACTTTCATAATTTGCTTCTACGACCGAATTGATTGTAAAGCCGTTTAACCGATGTGGGTAGATACACAACCGACAAATCCTTCAGCAAATAATACCAGAAGCCTATATCAGCAAACGAGTTGAGGATAGCCTGCCTTTTTGCCCTCAAGATGTAGCGGCGTTGTCTTTTTGACTTTTTTACACTTATCATCTCCGGCCAATGTCTACTTAGTGCCAGAACCTCCGGCAAATTACATACCTTGTAAAGCTTCGAGATTCTCGTCCAGAGCTCATAATCCTGGGCGTATTCATAACTGGGGTCGTAAAAACAGCCTAAGCAACCAACATCGTTACGAAACATCACAGAAGAATGAAAGAAAGGGTTAAACCTATTCATCACAGCCTGTAATTTATCATCATCGGTAAAAAAGGGTACGCTGGAATCTCCAACTATATTTCCTTTTTGGTCAATGACTTTGTAAGCTGTTCCCACGAGAAAATAATCGCTGTTAGCCTCAAGAAACCGAAGCTGTTTTTTCAGGCGTTCGGGCAGACTTTTGTCATCCGTGTCCTGACGGGCTATGTACCTGCCGGCAGCTAATTTTATCCCTCTGTTCAGCGAACGTGTCAGCCCAATATTGCTTTGGTTTACTATTAAGAGCCGGTTATCCATGGTTTGGTATTTAAGAAGCACGTCCAGACTATTATCTTCTGAGCCATCATTTATGACGATAAACTCGAAATTCTTGTAGGTTTGATTCAGAATTGAGTCAACCGACTCGTGCAGATATTTTTCGCCGTTATAGACAGACATCACAACTGAAACCACAGGCGAACATACAAAGTTCTCCGGTTTTATCACCTCGAAAGCTCCGGCAACATCTGGAACCGTCTCTTTTATCAACTCCAACTTACCTCAACTTTGCACATTATGAACAAGTTCATATGATTAGCAAAACTCCTCAGCATAAAATCCAGCACTTTCTTCAGAGCAATGACAGGAAAAGAGCCCGCATCATAGAGGGGCTGCAACAAGGGTTTTAACATCAAAATCTCATCTTTCAAACCTTTGACCCCGTCGCAAGGTTTTACATCGATCAATTTGAATCCCTTATTTTTCAAATTACTAATAACTTCCTTTGGGTCAAATGCAAACTGATAGAAATTCTCCCTCATTTCTT
>CAYLXD010000011.1:0-6894 GCA_964387515.1 uncultured Pirellulales bacterium
ACACCTGCCCCGGGCTTATCGCAGCCAGCCACGTCCTTCTTCGCCTCTCGACGCCAAGACATCCCCCATACACCCTTAGTAACTTGACCATATCAATCTTTGATTGAATTGGGCCGTACGTTCTCCTAAGTTTGCGCTCATGTGAGATGAGTTTCTCGAAAAACCTCGAGAAACTTTCCCGCGCATCTGCATATTAACTTGTAAAAGAACAAATTAGTTCACAGTTCGTTGTTCATTGTCGGTCAATGAACTATGAACTCATAACTACGAACTAACAATGGAGACGATCGGGCTCGAACCGACAACCTCCGGCTTGCAAAGCCGGCGCTCTCCCTGTTGAGCTACGTCCCCGGGAACCCATTTATAATTTTCTATTTATTATTTTCTATTTACTACTCCGCATCGGCCGTTTGGCAAAAATAGTAAATCATAAATAATAAATCAAAAATAAAAAAATGGGCCCGGGCTGACTCGAACAGCCGACCTCACGCTTATCAGGCGTGCGCTCTAACCAGCTGAGCTACGAGCCCAATAGCATTGCCGATTTTCAGTTGCAAATCGAAGTTTGGCAGTTATAAACCGAAAATCCGCGGTCGCCTGTTATAACTATAAACTTAAAAAAGAGCAACAAAAAAACCGCTGCTCAAACTGCCAGCGGTTTCTATTACCCGGCCGTTATACCGTACGGCAGTCTAAAGCAAAAACCTACACGTAATCAAGATTTTATTCAAAACCCTAATCCTGAACCTTTCCGCCGGCTGCAAAGTTATACAGCCCGCACTTATATATAATCTATATTGGTATCGACATCCAGTCAAGATATTTTTAGCGATTTTTTCGATTTTCTGCAATCTTTCTGTGCTATTTACGGCTGATTTCGATAAATTGTTCAAAAACCACCCCCTAAACTCAAATCCCTGGCATTTTCCTGGCCAAATACGCCAAATTCGATATAATCAGCGTCGCAAGTCACAGCCGGGAACGCTTAATTCGCACGTTGCTAAGCTGGGAGAGCGACTCGGAGGGCGATTTATATGAAGCGGAGGCTTCTGCCGTATCTGCTGCTAATATCGCTTCTTTCAACGGCTTCGGCGAAGGAATTTCAAGTCAATACCCGCTCAGTCTATGACCAGACTTCCCCTGACATCGCAATGGATGCAAACGGCGATTTTGTGGCGGTCTGGATCAGCCACTTCAAAGACGGCAACTCGAACGACATCGTCGGCCGACTCTTCGATTCGAACGCCAGTCCTATAGGGGACGAATTCCGGATTAACACTACACAACTGGGCAGCCAGGAAGAGCCCTCCGTGGCTGCCGATGCAGCGGGAAATTTTGTGGTTGCCTGGCAGGGACCGGGGATAACTGAAGAGGACATTTTTGCCCGCCGGTTCGAACCAAACGGCCAGCCACTCGGCGCTGAGTTTCTCGTCAACACAAACACCGCCGGAAGGCAACTTCACCCAAGAGTAGCTGTGAGCAAAACCGGCGCATTCGTTATCGTCTGGGAGCATTATGAGTTTTTCGCCCCATTTGATGCCTGGGATATTTGCGGCCGGCTTTACGATTGCAATGGCTTTCCTGTTGGAAGCGAGTTTACAGCTAATTTGGTGTATCAGTGCCGTTATCCCGATGTGGCGATGGATGGATACGGCAATTTTGCAATCGTCTGGACGCAGGACGATTCTTGGCACAGCTATAACCTTATAATGGCCCGCCAATATAATGCCGATGGCACTCCTAAGGCCAACCCCTTCGAGGTAAGCACAGGTGAGTTTTATACGATTTCACATCCATCTATCGCAATGGACGGCACCGGACACTTCATAGTAACCTGGGAAGCTGCCCCTTCCTCAGCCGAGCTAAACGACATTCATGCCCGCCGTTACCACTTTAACGGCTTGCCGCTCTGCGAGCAGTTTCGTGTTAATGTCACCACTGCCGGTATGCAGCGATATCCAAAGGCTGCAATCAACAGTAAACGTCAGTTTGTAATTGTCTGGGATAGTAACACGCCGGGCAGCGGTGAAGGAAACATACTCGGCCGGCGGTTTGACAGTTCCAGCAATCCGATTGGCGATGAGTTCCAGGTTAATACCTATGTGGTTGGTGACCAGGAGTACCCTGTTGTAGCGATAGAAGAAACCGGTGAGTTTGTCGCGGCCTGGCAGAGCTGCGGACAGGACGGCTCAGGCTACGGCATCTTTGCCGACATCGGCCCGGCAATGCCCTGCGCCGACTTTACCGGCGATTGGATTGTCAATTTCGGCGATTATTGCATCTTAGCTGAAGAATGGCTCAAAGACCAAAATCCACTAAAGACGGATTTAGTTGACGATAACAAAATCGACCAGCGTGACCTGGCTGCCTTTTGCGGCCGGTGGCTTAAGACTTGCTATGACTGTAGTGAGGTTGATATTTACACCGACGGCAAAATCGACTTCAAAGACTATTGTTTATGGGCGCAGGGATATTTGCAGCAGGGCCCTCTTAAAGGCGACGTTACCAGCAACGGCACCGTCGATTTGGCTGACCTGAAGGCCCTGGCACTTCATTGGGCAAAAACCTGCCCCCCTTTAGCGAGGTCTCGCCTAAAGGCGGACCCGCCTCGGCAAGCCGAAGGCGAGACGGGCGAACAATAGATTAAGTCTCTGTGCCGGAAGCTGGTTTAGGTGGTCTGCTCGAACTGTTCCGCCACGGCATCGAAAATAAGCTTTTTTGCGTTTTCAATTGGCCCGGGCAGGTGGGCGCCTGCGGCCATTTTGTGGCCGCCGCCGCCGAACCTCTCGGCGATTTTGCGAACGTCGATGGCACCTCTGCTCCGCAGCGAAACTTTTATTTGCCCGTCAGCCAATTCCACAAACAAAGCCGCTGCCTCCACACTGCTTATCCGCCGGCACTCATCGATTAAATTTTCCGTATCACTATGTTTGGCACCGGCCTGCTTGAAATCGGCCTGTGTTAAATGCTGCACTGCAAAACGTCCATCAAGATGCAGTTCGAGCGTATTGAGCATCGCGACCATCAGCTTGAATCGCTGCGGTGAGAAGTTTTGATATAAATCGCGATACATTCGTGAAGGGTTTACACCGGCTTCAATCAGCTCGGGACAAACTCTGACCGCTCTGCTGTCGGTATTATCAAACTGAAACCAGCCCGTATCGGTGGCGACCCCTACGAAAAGCGCTTCTGCTGTCTTTTTCGTAATGGGCCAGTCGGCGTATTTCAACAAATCAAAAACAATCAGTGCTGTGGCCGCAGCAGAACTGTCAACAAGCGAAACATCGCCCTCGATTCTGTCTTCGACAGAAGACTCGGGGGTTACGTGATGGTCTATTACCAGAACCGATTTGTCCGACTGTTTTAGATATTTGTCGAATTTCGGCAGTTGGTTGTAAGTATTGGTATCAACTATAACGATTAAATCGGAATTTATTTTTGTTTTTTCGCTGAAGATTTCCGGCTTTTGCTCGAATAAAAACTCGTACCACGTCGGCAATTCCGACAGTAGTAATATCCTCACGTTTTTACCGAGGCTGGTCAGCACCTCACGAATCGCCGCCATACATCCGCACGCATCGCCGTCCGGCCGTGTATGCGTCGTCAGCAAAACATCACTGGATTTATTTATCAACTCAACCGCTTTTTGAAAATCCATAATTATTCCTTTTTTGTGGCTAAAATTTCATTTGCTTTTTCGCAGTCTTTTGCGATTTGTTCAGAAAGCTTCTTCTCGGTCTCGAACCTTTGCTGGCTGCGGATTCTTTCAATAAAGTCCATAGCCATCCATCGGCCGGTAAACCGCTCGGCATTATCAACCAGCAGGTGTGCTTCTATAAGTAAGGGTTGACCCGCTCCATGGGTAGTTGCCCGGCCGATACTGAAAACAGCAGGCAATCTTTCTTTTGCGCTGCAAACCTCTTCGATACTTTCTGCAACTTCGACGGTGCCGGCGTAAACACCTTCCGCAGGGACAATCTGCTGCGGCTTTTCCAAATTCAGTGTCGGAAAGCCTAATCGTTTTCCTTTACCTCGGCCGGGCACGATACTGCCGATAAGTCGATAGGGTCTGCCTAACAAAACAGCCGCGTCCGCTACTTTACCTTTTGTCACCATATCGCGAACCACCGTGCTCGATACCTCAACTGTTTGGCCGCCAGCCAGTTTGGCCTTTTTTGGCCCGACTATAATTACCTCGATGCCTTTTGCCTCTGTGAGCTTTTGTAGTGTATGCACGGAACCTGTTCGTCCGTAGCCGAAGTTAAAATCCTCACCCTCAACAACAACGCTTGGCCGAATTCCTCTGACAATGAACCGTTCTGCAAAATCCTCTGCTTTGAGATTCAGAAGCCCCGGCTCGCTTTTCACTACGAACAGTATCCCTGCGCCAAGCTCAGCGAGAAGACGCTCTTTCAACACAGGCGGTGTAAGGGCACCGTGTGCTTTTTCCGGATTCAGGACACTAAGCGGATGTGGCTGAAACGTCATCACAATCAATTCTGTTTGTTTTTGTTCTGCGATGCGTTTGGCGGCAGATAGAATCGCCTGATGCCCGATGTGAACGCCATCGAAATTGCCGATGGTAAGCACAGGCCCTGCTTTGATTTTCTCGAGGTCTGTTTCTGTTCTTATAATTTGCATTTATCCTATACCTATCTTACCCGGCCCGCAATAATTTAGTCCCTGGCGGCAAAGTGAAGCATCAATTTACCCGTTTAGGCCTGAATCTGCAACGGCTTTCTCATCTGTGGGACAGCAATTTACGCTTTTCTCAGTCTGTGTAACAGGCGGCGGGTTGCTGATGAAAGTGAAAAAACAGCCAAAAGCTATTTGCAACTTAGTTGCATTTAGATATAATTACCGGCGAGGTCAGACACCTGTGGTGTCGTTTCCCGCACCGCCGTCAGGTGTCCCCAAGCGGAGTCTGGAGCCCGATGTCGTCTCGGAAAAGATTTTGCGGGCAAATATTGAGAAATTGAGGTGCTATAAAGATGTCAGTATCAGGCAGAATAAAACAGGTCCTTATCGAGCTGAAAGCCCACTCACCATTTACCTTGTTCGGTGCATTTACAGGGATAGTGTTGATGCTGCTGTTTAGAAACATAAGTCATCAGGCAAGCTACCGGCTGTTTTATATTTTTCACCCGGTACATGTTGTGCTTAGCGCGATGGTTACAGCTTCATTGTTTCGACTGCACGAGAAGACGAAAGGGTTTTTAGTCGTGCTGATTGTGGGGTATTTCGGGTCGATAGGCATAGCGACCTTGAGCGATTCGATACTCCCGTTTTTTGGCGAGGAGATACTCGGAGTAGTGGTTCCGATGGAGTCGGCGGTTCATTCTCACATGCACGAAGTTCAGGCTGGCGAGGAGCACGAGAAACACGAGGAGCACAACGAGAAGGAGTTGCATCTCGGATTCATTGAAGAATGGTACATAGTAAATCCTGCGGCTTTGTTGGGGGTACTGATTGCGTATTTTTTGCCGAGGTCGAAGCTGCCACACGCCTTTCATATTTTGATAAGCACGTGGGCGTCGTCGGCACATATTATGATGAACACGCCCCACCCCTTGACGGCGGTGCTGATGCTGGGCTGTTTCATTGTTCTTTTTATAGCTGTATGGCTACCGTGTTGTTTCAGCGACATAATTTTCCCAATGCTGCTTGTAAAAACTGATGGTGAGCAATGTATTTTTTGCGGCGGTGGGCATCGTAATCACGCACGTTAGTATCGGGAGGAAAGAAGATGAAGTTAAAAGTAAAAGAGAGCATCGACAATCTGTTAGGTTCGGTGAAATTAAAGCGAACGGGCCCGAGAAGAAAGGTTCTTGAGGTTTTGCTGAGTGCGAGAAGGCCACAAACGGTCGATGAGATTATGACAGCGATGAAAAAGGGGGGCGTGAACAAAGTAACGGTGTATCGAGTGCTCGAATGCTTCCTCGAGACAGGACTTATCCATAAAGCATTCCTGATGGAAAGAGCTTGGCACTTTGAGCTGGCACACAACTGCACGCAAAGCCGGTGCCATCCACATTTTACCTGCCTAAAATGCGGGGCCACAAGGTGTCTGGTTGGCGTTTCCGCTCCGCTTGTCAGGGGCCTGGGCAAAGGTTTCATACTTCAGCGTCAGCAAATCCGCCTTGAAGGCATTTGCCCATCCTGTGCTTGAAAGATGCTTTCTGCGTCGTTAGAATAAAACCGTGAAACTATATCCCCTGAAATTTGAGCCGATATTCAAGCAGCGAATATGGGGCAGCCAGAAGCTGCGCGATGTCTTCGACAAGGATATACCGCCGTTTGAAAGAATTGGTGAAAGCTGGGAGTTGGCCGATTTACCGGATGATAAATCCGTAATCGCAAACGGCGAATTAATACAGGGCAGACTTTGCTGATTTGGCAAAGATTGGACCGAATTAGTTCGAATCCATAGACGGTTAGTGAACACAAAAAAGGAAGTAAGGAAATATATCATAGTATGAAGGGCAGGAAGCTACTTAGAAAGCTACTGGTGGGGGTTCTACGTTTCTTCGCTTGGTGGGGCGGTGTGTTTGTTGCTTTGGGTGGAACAACAGGGGGTGTCTGCCCGTTCTGTGGCCGGCCGGGCTGTATGGGCGGCCCAGCTTCAGTCGGATTTCTTGCTGGGTTAGTCGCAATCTTTATGTCCCTGCCAAAAAAATTATTCAGACGTCGATATAAGGTCCGAAATTCTCAAGGTATGAAACCATACCCACTGAAATTTGAACCGATTTACAAAAAGCGAATATGGGGCGGACAGAAGCTTCGAGAAGTGTTCAACAAGGATATACCGCCGTTTGAAAAAATCGGTGAAAGCTGGGAGCTGGCCGATTTACCGGATGATAAATCCGTAATCGCGAATGGTGAACTGGCTGGCCA
>CAYLXD010000011.1:6994-25480 GCA_964387515.1 uncultured Pirellulales bacterium
TGGCCGATTTACCGGATGATAAATCCGTAATCGCGAATGGTGAACTGGCTGGCCAGACTCTTAACTCGGCAATCAAAAAATATCCAAAAGAAATAACGGGTGATAAAAAATTCTGTGGACCTTTTCCGCTGCTGATTAAATTTCTCGATGCTGAGGACATCCTGAGTGTCCAGGTCCACCCCGACGAGCAGACCTGTCGTCGGCTGGGTGAAGGCACACCTAAGGCCGAATGCTGGTATATCATATCGGCTGCGCCTGGTGCCGTGATTTATAAAGGGCTGAAAAAAGGCGTAACAAAGGAGAAATTTGCCGAGGCGATAAAAAAAGGCACCGTAGCTGAGCTCCTGGCGAAGGTAGCTGTCGAGGCAGGTCAGTGTCATTTCCTTCCCGGCGGCACCGCCCACAGCATCGGAGCGGGTCTGCTGATTGCCGAGATTCAAACGCCCTCCGATACCACCTATCGTGTCTTCGACTTCAACAGGGTCGACCAGAGCGGCAAACCCAGACCGCTGCACATACGGCAGGCACTGGAGAGCATTCACTTCGATGCATCCGGCGACAATCTTTCGGTGACGACGGTCGGTCGGCTGGCAGACTGTGAATACTTCAAGGTTGATAAAGGACACCAGGCTAAAGATTGCGAGCTGCTCCTTTCGCCCGGTCAAATGAAGACTTTGATTATTTTGACCGGCGGTGGAACAATCCTCGCGCCTGATGAAGTGAAAGTCGAATTTAAAGCGGGCGATTGCTTACTCATCCCTGCTGAATATGAAGGAGCAATGTGCTTCGCTGACGATACACAGTACCTGACAGTGACTGTTTAGTCTGTCATCGATAACGGATAGTCAATTATTTGTGAACAGCCCCCCGCAGTCCCTCCATCTTCAGATAGCCTTTTCTCCACACAACCAAACCCGAGACTGCAAAAACGATAATGTACACAACCGCAGCATATCTCGTTCTTATCTGGCTCATCATCACACCAATCACTGCGTAAACACCGGCAAGCAAGTAACTAATCGCCACCGTTTTTTTCAAAGGAATTCCTCTGTCAATCATCTGGTCATAGATATGGCCCCGGTCCGAAACGAACAGGGGCCTATGGTTAAGCACTCGGCGAACCAGCGCCACCGCCGTGTCAAGAATTGGCAGCCCAAAGACAACAATCGATGCCATCCACCACCGGGGAATGTGCTCGGCAAACAAAATCATAAGCGCAGCCATCATAAAGCCCAGAAGCATACTGCCGGCGTCACCCATAAATATCTTGGCAGGGTAACGGTTGAAAGGTAAAAAACCGCACGCCCCACCCACCAGTGCAAGACAAATTATAATCCGGACAGGGTCACCCACTTTGCTAAATCCCCACGTCGCAAGATGTATCGACAGAACCAGCATGGCAATGGTAATAATTGCCGTTACCCCTGCACAAAGCCCGTCAAGTCCGTCAAGCAGATTCAATGAATTTGTCGCGCCGAGTACGAAAAATATCACAATCGCAACTTCCAGCAAGGTCTCAACATTCTGGGACAGTGACAAATTTAAGAGATTGGTAATATGGTACAGGTTCGGTGCCACACCCACCAATAGCAAAACAGCGGCGGCGAGAACCTGACCGAGGATTTTCTGTCTTGGTTTTATGTCGAACAGGTCGTCGGCAAGTCCGACAAAACACGCTATTGCCCCACCGCCCAATATCCCCAGCAGCCATCTCAGTGCCAAGCCGGAGGATTCTTCACCTTGCAGACGCCCGATACTCGCCAGTATGCCGACCGTTACGCCGGTGAGCATACCGATACCACCCAGATACGCTATAGGCTTTTTATGCGTCTTGACAAGGTCGTCGGGCCGGTCGACAATTCCGAATTTTATGGCGATTTTTTTGCACAGTGCGGTGGCTGCCAGGGAGCTGACAAAGGAAGCCGCCAGCACAGGCCAAAAACGCAATATCCACGTAATCGGCCTGCTCGGCCCAATTATATTATCGAATATCATTTCTCGATCCTCTTGTTATCAACCACCTTCCAGCCAAACCTCGCCGTCGTAGCGAAGCATAATCAACTTGTCTTTGAAACCGTCGAGTTTAATCCTCGGTTTTTCCCCGAGGGACTCCTGTAATATCCATTTAGGGAAGTTTGCACCTGCCTTGATTGAAAGCGGCACACCGCCTCCGAATCGTGGATTTATCTCGATGAATTTTATCTTACCGTCATCGGCTAAAAACAATTGCAAAGTTATAACGCCCGGCCCCGCTCCAAGCACCTCGACAAGTCTTGTGCTATCGCTTATTATGTGATGGTTCTTTACTATCTGTCCCTTGCTCACCTCGCCTGCTCTTACCTCAATCCGCTTTCGCGGAACAACGCATCGCACTTTCATATCAAAGCCGACATATACGTCGCAGGTATGCTCGATTCCTTTAACAAGCTCCTGACAAATGGCATTCGGTATTCTTTTTCCAAGCAGCAGCAGTTCCCTGCGGTTGTTCACCACGGCGTTGCCCCTGCTGGCATAGCCGTCCCAGGGTTTAAGGAAGCACGGCCAGTTGAGTCTGTTGTTCAATAGTGCGGAGCTGATACTCATCGTAGCCGGTGTATCAAAGCCGTTTTTAACGAGAAAACGATATGTTTTTCTCTTGTCCTGGCAAATATCAACCACCTCCGGAGTTGAGACGAGCGCTCGGCAGTCCAACGCGGCAAATTTCGCCTTGTTCTGCGCCAGAACCTTCAGGTCCAAATCGACTGTCGGCACCAGCAGTTTTACCCGGTTGGCCTTGACTATCGATAATAGCTGCTTGATATAATCGGCGTGTTCTGTCGGCTTGACCAAAAAGCTCTTATCGCACAATTGGAGTGCGGAGCTTAACGCACTGGTATCGGTGCCGAGCAGTGAAAGATTTATTTTCAACTGCCTGCCGGCTCTCCGAAAGCTTTTGAGCAGAGAAACCCTTCGCCCGATACAGGTGAATAAAACACTCAAACGGCTCGTGCTGGCGGATACTGATTTAGCCATTGCTAACCTTCTCGTATCAATAATCTCCCATCTATTTTCGTTCGTCGCCTTAAAATAGTCAATTTGTTAATTGTCAATTCCTTTGACTTTTAGGCCGTATGCTTCTAAACTAATCGCCTGGACTTGACTAATCGGCTACAAACACCTGTTGCTTTAACAGCCATTGGCAGGCCTGGGCCGGCCTCAAAGCCGAGGTTTTTGCAAAGTTTTGACTGATTACTTTGGTATTTAACGGGAGAGATGGGGTTGTTGAAGGTAAGCGAAAATCCGCCGATTACCTGGCCCGACGAGAAATCAATCGCCGATTTTACAGGCCTGTGGTGGGTTGCGCACACAAAAAGCAGAAACGAAAAAGCCCTTGCTCACGCCCTTATCAACAGGGGTATCAGCTACTTTTTGCCGATGAGCTGGAGGGTTACATGCCGGACGGGCAGAAAAATACGCTCACTTCTGCCGCTTTTTAGCGGCTATCTGTTTTTTTGCGGTAACGAAAATCAGCGATTGGAAGTGCTGCGGACCAATCGTGTCGCAAACCTCATCGAAGTCAAAGACCAGGAAAAACTGCTTGGTGAGCTTCTGGATATTGAACAGGCCCTCCGAGCCGGAGCTGTGCTGACGCCGCATAAGTACATAAAAGCAGGCCAGCGGTGCAGAGTTCTGGCTGGACCATTGGCGGACCTGCAGGGTGTTGTGCTGAAAACAAAAACCGGTGCACGACTGGTCTTGCAGATAGATATGCTCGGGCAGGCCGCAAGCGTCGAGATAGATACTGATTTGATTGAACCTATTGAGTAAATCGGTGACTGGTGAATGGTAATTAGTTACTGTTTAACCAATTACCAGTTACCACTTGAGTAACGGGAGATGTTGGAATGGCCCGTTCGACTTCGCTCAGGGCTTCGACGGTGAGCTCAGCCGAACCGGTCATCCTGAGCGGCTGGAAGGAGTCGAAGGATGAAAATTTGTGTTGTTGGAATTGGCTATGTTGGACTGGTAACTTCGGCCTGCCTGGCTGAGGCCGGCAACAACGTCGTTTGTGTCGATAACGACGCCGACAAAATCACAGGACTTAAAAACGGCCGTATACCAATCTATGAGCCGGGCCTGGCCGAGGTGGTCAAACACAATGAAAAGCTCGGACGGCTCCACTTTACAACCGACCTGAAATTCGGCGTCGACAACTCACTCATCATATTTCTCACAGTCGGTACCCCCTCGGTACCCGATGGCTCAGCCGATATATCAGCGATTCTTTCGGTGGCTGCGGATATCGCCGGTTATCTTAAGGACTATCGAATTATTGTAACAAAGAGTACCGTTCCTGTCGGCACATCCAAAAAGATAACCGATATCATAAAATCCAAAACGCGGGTGCCTTTCGACTATTGTTCCAACCCTGAGTTCCTGAAAGAAGGTGCCGCCGTCGAGGACTTTATGCGCCCCGACAGAATAATCATCGGCACGAATAATCCGCAGGTCAGAGCAACAATGGAGCAGCTTTGCAGCCCCTTTATGCGAAAGGGCAGCCGCATATTATTTATGGACCCCATCTCTGCCGAAATGACCAAATATGCAGCAAATGTTATGCTCGCAACGAGAATCTCATTTATGAATGAAATTTCAGCACTCTGTGAGAAACTCGGTGCAGACGTCGAGCTAATCAGGCAAGGCCTCGGAAGTGACTCACGCATCGGCAGGGCGTTTCTCTTTCCGGGCGTCGGCTTCGGCGGAAGTTGTCTCCCGAAAGATATTCGGGCACTGATTCACACCGGCGACGAGCACGGGATTGAAATGACCATAGCTGAATCGGTGCAGCAGGTGAATATAAAACAGCAGCAGCGATTTGCAAAGCGTGTTACGGATTATTTCGCACCCCGGCAAGAAAAAACCACGTTGGCTGTCTGGGGACTCGCCTTTAAGGCGAAAACCGACGACGTCAGAGAATCGCCGGCTGTTTACTGCGTAAAGAAATTTCTCGAATGCCGAATGAAGATACAGGCCTATGACCCCGCAGCGGCTTCAGCGGCAATGGCGGTTCTGGATGGTAAAATTGAGACCTTCCAAAACGGATACGATGCGCTTACCGGCGCCGATGCCCTTGTTATCCTGACTGATTGGCAGGAATTCAGAAACCCAGACTTTGAAGTTATTAAAACAAGGCTGAAAAACCCCGTTATCTTCGACGGAAGGAATCTGTATGACCCGGATGTGGTCAGTAAGGCAGGATTCGAATATTACAGTATCGGAAGAAAATAAAGGGGCAATATTATGGACATCGTTATTAGAATTATAGGGATAGTTTTCGTTTTTATGACAATCGTGTATTTTTTTAAGCCCGATATTATGAAACGCTTAATGGAATTCTTCAAGCAGGGCAGGCGTATGTATTTTGCAGCACTGATAAGATTTGTGCTGGCGATTGTTTTTTTACTTGCTGCACACAAGTGCAGCAAGTTCTGGGTAATATTTGCCTTTGGGATTCTTTTCATAATATCAGGGTTGTTGATATTCATACTTGGGCTTGAAAAGGTTAAATCCTATATTAACTGGTGGCAAAAACAACCGCTTGTGCTTCTCCGAGTTATGGCTGTAGTCGGTTTGGCCCTCGGAGCAATCATTATTTATTCAGCGTAAACATAGGTTATATGAAAGTATTGGTAACAGGCGCCGCCGGTTTCATTGGTTCGCATTTAAGTGAGCGACTCCTCGATGACGGCTGGACCGTGGTCGGCGTGGATAATTTCGACGACTTCTACGACCCGCAAATCAAGCGCCGCAATATAAAAAGCTGCCTCAAAAACAAAAATTTCCAACTCGTCGAGGCCGACATTCGTGACGCCCAGGCTATGGACAGAGTGTTCAACGATGGCATTGAGATAGTTGTACACCTCGCTGCCAGGGCCGGTGTAAGACCTTCTATTGCCCAACCTGCGCTCTATGCCGACGTCAATGTAAATGGAACAATGGTTTTGCTTGAGGCCGCTAAAAAGCACAAAATCAACAGGTTTATCTTCGGCTCAAGTTCAAGTATCTACGGCAACAATAAAAAAGTGCCCTTTTCCGAGGATGACAATGTCGATTTCCCCATCTCACCTTATGCCGCTACCAAAAAGGCTGGCGAACTTATCTGCCATACATACCATCACCTTTATGGAATCTCGATAATGTGCCTGCGGTTCTTTACTGTTTACGGCCCACGCCAGAGGCCCGACTTGGCCATTCACAAATTCGCTAAGCTCATCGAGCAGGGCAAATCCATACCGATTTACGGCGACGGCACTATGATGCGGGACTTCACATATATTGATGACATAATCGACGGCACACTCGCAGCAATGGGAAAATGCACCGGCTTTAATATCTATAACCTCGGCGAGTCGAGACCTGTAAGTGTCAACGATTTGGTCATTGAAATCGAAAACGCACTTGGAAAAAAAGCTGTCAGGGAATACCTGCCTCCTCAGCCCGGCGATGTCGAGCGCACCTACGCCGACGTAACAAAAGCCATCAAAGACCTCGGCTACAGTCCATCGACAACTATCCAGGCTGGCCTGAAAAAATTCACCGCCTGGTTAAGACAACAACATTAACAAGATTGCCTCCGCCTTGAATCACTGCCTCTGCCCACGTCCCTTCCTGGCGGATGGCTCTGGTTGCTTTTCAAATCTGAACCCGCACGTATCTGCCGTTAGAAATTCTGATTTCGCTCGCGGATATTTCCTGCAATTCAGAGGACGAAACCTGTAGACCCGGCAATAACTGCTGCCGTCCGCCCTGTGTCTTAGGAAAGGGCATTTCGTCGGCAGTTTACAACACTCGCCGCAATCGATACACTCTCCTCGTCTATCACTCGAAACAGGCAGCACCGAGGAAAGTGTTCTCTTGGCTTTTGCAAGCATTGTATTTTTCATTTGTGGGTCCAATCCATTGGTGACTGGTAATTATTTAACCATTTAACCAATCACCATTTAACCAGATTTTAGTTTGACTCGCAATTCCAAGTTTTAGGTTTTAAGTTTCTTTATGGCTTTGTGCCGAGAATTTCCAGCGTATCTTCTATGACCGGAAGTGTCCGTGTCGTTACTACGGGGTCGTGAACATTGCCCTTAACCTCCATGCGTACAACGGCACTGCCAAGCCCTTCGGTCAGTGATTGCAGAACCGAAGGCTCAGCACCGGCGAGCCGTCGGCCTCGGGCCGTGAGAGTCAGATCCAGACTTTGGTCGTGCAGGTCCATCCAGCCTGAGCCGTTAAAAGCAACTGACCGGCCGGATAAATCAACCTGCTCAAAGAACAGCCGGTTGTGCTTGATATACGAATCAATCAGCATTTGCTCAAAAACAAAATCTTTCGGGTCGGTCAGCTTCAGCACATCCAGCAGTTTCGCCAGCAGTGAGACTTTGCCCACTTTCGTATCGGTTATTCGAAGTGTACATCTGCCTACGCGCTGGCTGCTGTCACCAACCTGTCCACTGACGCTCAGCGCTCCGTCCATTATTCCCGTCGTAGTGCCACTACTATCTGAATTCTCTGCATCTTCACCTTCACGCTTGTCCCTACGCCTGTCTTCCGACAGGAAGACGTGGGGATGTGGGGGCAGAAGAAATTGTCGCAGGTCAATGTCGTCGAAACCTATTTCCAGCATATACTCCAAGGCCCTGTCGTCCCGCTGGCTCATTTCGCACTTGCCTGCCAATCTGCCATCATAACAATCGGCGATCAGATTTTTCGTTGACCAGCTGTGCCGGTTGTGGTCGTAACTGATATCCGTCCGCAGTCGGCTTAAAGATTTACCTTTAATTTTCAGTTTTTCTGCCGCCATAAAAGCCTGCCCCTCACAGAAGCCTTCGCTGCTTTTGTACAAACCTTTTGCTGTTACCACCCCATCCAGTCCCATTATGGTACCGGAACTCCCGAAGCTGCAATCCTTGAGTCTGATTGTTCCCGCAAAATCAAGATATTTTTCGCCGTCATCGGCGTTGAAAACGTTTATGTTCTCCGCCTCCAGGTCGAATCGGCCGGTAGGCGATAACTCCGAGTAAAACTGCCGGATTTCCTCGGGAAGCGCCGCCTTCAGTCGCTCGTCCAGGAAAACGTCATTGGCCAGAATAGCAAACCACCCACTGCTGAAGGCATTATCTACAAAATCCACCTGCCCGTTTATCTTTATAGCTGATGCGCTTGGTGTTACCTGCACATTGTCGGCGCCAACCGCTGCGATATCCTGCAGAGTGATTCTGATTGTATCGCGGTCTTTTCTTACTATTAGTTTGCCCGTCACGTCTCTTACGGGATACGGGAACGGCTCAAAATTTACATTTCCGCCCAGAAAATCTACGCTTACCCTGTAAGCGGATTGGTCCTCGCTGTCGGTATTTTCTATCTCAACGGTGTAACTTACCTGTCCCTGCGGCTGTAGTTCGCTCATGACTTTTCGTATCGGCCAGGGAAACAGGCCGAACAAATCTTCGCCTATCTGTGTCTTCTCGGCACCCAGTGACAACTGTAATCGCGTCTGTCCAGCCGTTTCTCCAGGCCAAACTCGGCCTGTCAGCGAGACCTGGCCCCCTTTATACCGCCCCCTGAAATCTTTAATCTCTATCAGGTCCCGCGTAAAAACCGCGTCTCCGGATATGTCGCGAACAACCAGTGCATTGACAGCCGTTCTCGTCCGCTCGATGCCGGACTGTGCCTCTGAAACCGGAATGCTCAAAGCTGCTTTTTTGAAAAATACATCAGCCCTGAAGTCGGCCGAGCCGCTTTCACCGGTGGAAATCTTAATCTCACCATCTACCAGCCCCTCTGTCTTAAACTGACGGCAGAATTGCTTCTGCCTCGCCGGCAGCGCCTCCACCAGAGCCGAATCCAGCGGGACATTCTCCGCCTCTACTGAGATATTATACAAGGGCTGGTTTGTATCACAGGCCGTAACCCTGCCTGCTATGCTTATTTTGCAATCGTTGACTTCAGAAACCAGCCCCGAAACCGCAACACTGTTATGCTCGAACAAAAGTTCACCTGTAAGATTTCTTAAAGTATAAGGAAAGTGCTGGTATGTAGCTTCCACATCAAGCGGCTTGACTGTGAGGGTGCGTCTGGTCTCTGTCCCCGGCTGCCGCCACAGACTGTAGTTTATCGCCGCAGTACCGCTTGGAGAAAAAGCCGACCAGAACTTCTTTCGTTGTGCGCTCAGCGCGTTGTACAAATCATCGTCCAATCGGATATTGTTACTCGTAATATGTATCTGATATTGCGACTCGGGCCCAAAACCGCTGCGTCGGCCGTCAATAGCCAGCTCAACGTCTCCGTGCCGGCCCCTCAGGTCGTTCAGCAAGACGCTGTCTTCGGTAAAATCTATTCGGCCTTGCAGATGCTCAATAAGATATGGGAATTTGCGATTGCTAACCGAGACGTCTTGACAGTAAATCTGTCCTGCCAATCGGCTCTCACTTAAACGCCCAAGATTGCCCTGCGCCTCAAACTCAATATCGACCCGACCGCGGGGCCTGTATCTGTCAAAAAACCTTTGCAGGTCGGCGAAAGGCCCGAGCTTTTGCAGAAACTCATTGCTGTCGGACACAGGCGTCTCGCCGCTGACTCTTTGCTCGCCTACCAGGTCTTTTATCCGAAGCGTCATTGAATAGTCATTGTTGCGGTCGTAGTGCAAATCAGCCGCTAACAAGTATACGGACCAAACCCTCTCAAATCCGGGAACATCCGCCGACGAAACCCCGCCGGCAATTGTAATTCTGCCGGGCTTCCATGTCCCCTCAAGCCTGCTTTTGTACATATGGGCCCACTCAGCCGTTTTTATCTCAAAGCTGTAATCTGCACCTTCTTTTTTTGTGGGCCCGAGTTTGACATCAAGCGGGACCGCTGCGACCACTTTCTCTTCTCCGCCGGAGATTTTGCTGTATTTTACTATACCCCTCTTGAGACGAATCAGAGGTATCCTCCCGGAGCCGCCTTTTGGAGGCTTGATTTTCATACCTGCCAAATTCCATTCATCGCTGTCCAGGTTGTGCTGTGCGTTAAAGACAAAGTCCTTAACGCTTATCTTTTTCAACTGAGGCCGCAGCAGCAGCAGACTGCCTACCCCAAAACGCGCGTACACCGTTTTGGCTTTGAGAATTGTGTCATCATATTCGAACTTGCGGTCGGGACGGACCTCAAGCCCCTCGATAACAACGGAACCGTTAATGCCGAAATCAACCGACCGGGTCCTGATTTTTGTATTCGTCAGCTCGGCAATCTGCGCAATCGCTATGCGTTTCAGAGCTCGACCGCCGAGGGTAAAAAACAAAAGTAGCAGCACGCCAAGAATCGCGAATTCCAGCAGTCGGCTGAGAAAAACTTTCCGTTCCGCTGCACCTCTGACAGATTCACGCTGGTTTCTAAGCATCTATCTGATGCTCCGGCCCGGGTTGGTATGTTCCTGAACGCCCCGCACCTTCAGGTTTTTATTTTTAAGTTTTCTTATCGCCTTGTCGGCAATATCACGACGGAAATAAGCACCCTCGAACTTTATCTTGTCAACGGCTTCGTACGCCCTCGATTTCGCCTCACTGATGGTTTGTCCCAGCGCCGTCACCCCAAGCACTCTGCCGCCGTTGGTTACTATATTTCCGTTGCTGTTGGCAGTACCGGCGTGAAATACCACAACATCGTCAAGCCGACCCGCTTCGTCCAGACCCGTTATCTTTTTGCCCTTTTCATAATCGCCCGGATAACCGCCCGATGCCACCACCACGCAAACAGCCGGCCGCTCGTCCCATTCGAGCGTAACCTCATCGAGCTTACCCTCGCACACCGCAAGACAAGCTTCGAGCAGGTCGCTTTTCAGCCGCATCAGAATCGGCTGTGTCTCCGGGTCGCCAAACCGCACGTTGAATTCCAGCACTCTCGGCCCGCCGGCCGTAATCATAAGCCCGGCATACAAAATACCCTTATAGGCTGTGCCGTTGCGATTCATTCCGTCAACTACCGGCACAAGAATTTCACGCGTTATCTGATTCATCAGCTCATCGGTAACCACCGGCGCAGGGCTGTAAGCACCCATTCCACCTGTGTTGGGTCCTGTGTCGCCGTCGCCTATGGGTTTGTGGTCCTGCGAAGATTCCATCACATAGATATTTCGGCCGTCCACAAACGCCAGTATCGAGGCCTCCTCACCAAGCAGCTTATCTTCGACAATGATTTTTTCTCCTGCAGGGCCGAATATCTTATCGCACATTATCTTCTCGGCAGCCAGAATCCCGTCCGCTGGGTCGTCACACACGTAGACGCCTTTACCCTTCGCAAGGCCGGCCGCCTTTATCACAACGGCTTCATCTCTGCTTGCGATATACGCCTTAGCGTCGCTGAATCTGTCGAAAATTCTGCCCTCTGCAGTGGATATCGAAACCGACCGCATCAGTTGTTTCGCAAATGCCTTATTTGCTTCTAATTGTGCCGCTCCGCTGCTTGGCCCGAATGCCTTTATCCCATGGTTCTCAAACGCGTCAACTATTCCTGCCGCGAGTGGCTCTTCAGGCCCCACTATCGCAAGCTCCACTTTATTGTCTTTGGCAAACTTCACTAACTTGTCCGTATCATTAGCACCGATAGGTATATTTTCTCCGCAGTTTGCTGTGCCGGCGTTACCCGGCGCGATATAAAGTTTGTCTAAGTTTTTCGATTGCTCCAGTTTCCACGCTATCGCGTGTTCTCTGCCGCCGTTGCCTATTAATAGTACATTCATCTGCAAACCTCAAAATGCCTACAGTGCCTTTTAATTTCCTTCCGGCGCACTATACGCTATCGGCACTTGATAATCAATAGTATCTTCCGTATATACCCGTGATAACCTGGGGAGTTTCGATAAGAAATGGAAAAGATTTTTAAGGTGCGCAAGCTATTAAGTCCGCTGAACTTCGGCGTAGTTTCCTTGGTCCGGCGGCCGCAAAAAATTCAAGATTTTTCAGAGCGAGCGCCGATGTGCTTGATAGCAGGTAGAAAATCAGGTGGCTCTGGAAAATGGCCAATACGGCTATGATTAGTTTGACCTTGTAATTGCCGATTTCTCAAAACTACACACAGGTCAGAGCGAAATCCAGGCATAGCAGGAAATAGCTAATAAGGTAAAGGAAAGAGCCACAGAATTCTTGGGAGAGCACAAAAGGCTCTCCCACTTTTTATTGGAAAAGTTCCGGCTCGTCTGCCGGTAGCGCAGGTTTTTTCCGGGGAAGTTTTAGGTTGAGATGTTGGCAGGCGGCTTTTGTGATTTCCCGACCTCGTTTTGTTCGCCTGACAAAGCCTCTTTGCAAAAGATACGGCTCGACGACATCTTCGAGCGTGTCCCTTTCTTCACCGAGTGTGGCGGCAAGAGCGTCGATACCTGCCGGGCCGCCGTCGTAAACGTTGGCCAGGGCCCGCAGGAAGGCTCTATCCAGCTCGTCTAAGCCGAGTGAATCAATCTGTTCCATCTTCAGGGCGTTTTCGACAATTTCTGTATTAAGGGTGCCGGTGCCTTTTACCTGTGCGTAGTCGCGGACACGCTTTAAGAGTCGATTTGCTACTCGCGGTGTTCTGCGGCAGCGGTCTGCAATCAGTTCGAGAGTGCCGTCAGCGCACCGCAGTTGCAGAAGGCTGGCGGAGCGTTTGAGGATTGCAGTAAGCTCATCGGGATTGTAAAAATCCAGATGGTAGAGCATTCCGAATCTTCCGCGAAGTGGCGCGCTTAACAGGCCGGCACGCGTCGTTGCGCCGATTAAAGTGAAGCGTTTGAGTGGGAAATTGATTGTCTTTGCGTGCAGGCCGCTATCGACGGTGAAGTCGACCCTGAACTCCTCCATAGCGGGATAGATAAATTCTTCGACCGGCGTGCTTAGCCGGTGAATTTCGTCGATAAAGAGCACATCGCCGGTATTGATATTGCTCAAAAGGCCCATAACGTCGCCGGCTTTTACCAAGGCCGGGCCTGATGAACAGCGTATCGTAGCGCCCATTTCGTTTGCGACCACGTTGGCCAGTGTCGTTTTGCCTAAGCCGGGTGGTCCGTGAAATAAAATGTGTTCGAGGGGCTCAGACCTTTGCTTGGCAGCGGCTATGGCGATTGCGATTTTTTCTCTGACGTTGGTCTGGCCGACACATTCGTCGAGGAACTTCGGACGCAGCGAGATATTGAACTCCTGCTCCTGCTGGTTTAAGGATTCTCTGGTTATGATTCTGTCTATTGCCACGGCGAAAGTTAAAAGTAGAAATTATAAACTTGATTTAAATAACTCTGCATTTTACACTTTAAATTTCACGCTTTTACACTTCTATTCCTTGTTTTAATCTATAGACTAACGGCACGAGTTGCTCGGCTGAGTTTACGTCCGGGTGTCTTCGGCAGGCAAGCTCGATAAGCTCGATAGCTTCGGTTCTTCTTTCACCCCAGGCGATGAGAATCTCAAGTGTCTCAGCCTGGAAGGGCCTGGAAAGCAGTTGGGCGGGCGTAGCCACTTCCGCTCCGGCGGCGAAGGTCTTTAGCTTTCCCTTTAGCTCGGCGATAATCTGCTGAGCCATTCGCTTGCCCACGCCATCGAGGGACATAAGTATTTTTTCGTCGGCATTTTCGATGGCTGCGGCTATTGTCGCAATCGGGATGCCGAGTGACCGCAGGGCCTTTCTTATGCCGATACCTTTTACGCTGGTAAATTTCGTGAAAAAGTCTCTCTCGGCAGGGGTTAAGAAGCCTACCATTCGAGGCACGAGGTTTCCACCGACGGGTGTGCCTTCGTAATATTCCATTGTGCAGAGAACGACGTCCGAGCCGATTTTATCCGCCAGTGCATTTACGCAATAGCTCGGCAGCATTACCTCATAGCAGATGTTACCTACCTGCACCAGCGCCGTATCGGAATCGAGCTTAACGAGTTTTCCTTCTATCTTCGCAATCATACGTTTAGTCCCCAGCTTTACGCTGGGGGTTTTTGACCTTAACTAACTGCTTCCACCGTTGCAGAGTTTGCGCAGCACAGAGCGGCGGCCATCGCGTCGGCGACATCGTCCGGCTCCGGGACGCATGACAAAGACAGGACGGTTTGAACGGTCCTTTGCACCTGGTGTTTTGACGCTCTGCCGTTGCCGGTAAGAGATTTTTTTATCCGTGTTGCACTGAAGCTTTTAACTTCGATGCCGGCCTGTGCACACTTTTGTAATATAACACCTCTTGCGTGTCCCATCAATATCGCGGTCTTCGGATGTGCGTAGTGGGAGTACAGCTGCTCAACTGCCACGACCTCGGGGAAAAGTTTTTTTAAGAGCGATTCGGTGTCCTCGGCAATCTGGTTTAATCGAGCCTGCATTGACAGGCCGGGGTCGGTTTGAAAGATGCCTGCTTCGATGAGCTCGCAGCCGCTGCCGCTTGTGTTCAGACAGGCGTATCCGCATCTCTGCAGACCCGGGTCAATACCGAGTATCCTCATTTGAATCTCCAGGTAGTTGTGTCGGGTTTGTCTTCCAGAACGATTCCGATTTGGTTTAATTTGTCGCGAATGGTGTCGGCTGCCGCGAAGTCCTTGCGGTTGCGGGCGTCGCTGCGCCGTTCAATCAGACTTTCGACCAGCTTTTCAATCATATCGTCTGCTCGGCTGGTTTGCGGGTATTCGTTTTTTACGATGCCTAAGCAATCGCCGCCCAGTTTTGTGAACGAATTGTCGACGGCATTCAGGGTTTCAGCGGTTGTGTCGGGCTTTTCAAACAGGTCGTTTGCCAGGCGTACCAATTCAAAAACAACCGACAAAGCTATGGATGTATTCAAATCGTCGTTCATTGCCGCCTCGAATTTTTCCTTTAGCTGCCCGAGCTGCTTTGTGATTTCTTCATCGGCTGTCCCTTGTGGTGCTTCGGCCGCTTTTTTTCGCACAGTTTTTACTGTCTGGGTTATTTTTTCGTAGCCGCTCTGGGCCGCGAACAAAGCGGCATCTGAAAAATCCAGCGGGCTTCTGTAATGACTGTTCAAAATCAACTGCCGTATCGCCGGCGGGTCGTAGCTGCGTGTCAGTCTTTCATGCGTGCCGGAAAAGGCCTGCTTTAGGGTTATGAAATTATTCAGGCTCTTTCCCATCTTTTGGCCGTCGACGGTAACCATATTGTTGTGCAGCCAGTACCGAACGAATTTCGTGCCGTTTGCTGCTTCAGCTTGGGCGATTTCGCATTCGTGATGGGGGAACTGATTTTCCAGACCGCCGCCGTGGATGTCGATTGTGTTGCCGAGATATTTCATTGCCATTACGGAACATTCGAGATGCCAGCCCGGAAAGCCCATACCCCACGGGCTCGGCCACTGCATAATGTGATTGGCCTGGGCTTTTTTCCAGAGCGCGAAATCGGCAGGGTTCTTTTTGTCGGGTGAGACCTCGACGCGGGCGCCTGCCTGCATCTCTTCAATGTTTCTGCCTGAAAGTTTCCCGTAGTTTTTGAATTTGGAAACGTCGAAATAGACCGAGCCGTTGACCTCATAAGCGTAGCCTTTTTCTAAAAGTTTTTTTACGAGCTCTATCTGCTCGACAATGTGTCCGGTTGCTCTCGGGCTTATATCCGGCCGAACACAGTTCAATGCGTCCATGTCCTTGAAGTAGCTGCGGGTGTAAAATTCTGCCAGGGCCATTGGATGTTTCTTTTCCTTTTTCGCCGCCTCGGCAATTTTATCTTCGCCTTCATCGGCGTTGTCGGTCAGATGACCCACATCGGTTATGTTCTGCACGTAGGTGACACTTTGGCCGAGGTAGCGAAGGTATCGAACGAGGATGTCAAAGCTGACATAGCTTTTGGCATGGCCTAAATGTGCGTGGCCGTACACAGTCGGCCCACAGACGTAGATTCCAACCTTGCCTTTTTTGAGGGGTTTGAACTCTTCTTGTTTTCTCGTCAGACTGTTATAAAGCTTTAGTTCCATCAAAAAACACCTTCAATAATTTCGTACTTTCACAGTTTTCTTTTGTATTTTCTCCTTATCAATGCTATTGCCGTGGCGGCGATTGCTTCGCCAGCGCCTATTTCGCCGATGCCCTCGTTTGTTTTCGCCTTGACGTTGACGGCGTTAAAATCGATTCCCAAAAGACTGGCAACAGTCCTTTTCATTTGTGCCTTGAGAGACCCCAGTTTCGGCTCCTCAGCGTGTATTGTAAGGTCGATGTTGACAATCTCCCAGCGCTGTTCTTCGAGGCGCTGCTTTACGTCAAGTAGAAGTTCTTTGCTGTCGGTATTTTTGAACTTCGGGTCGGTATCGGGGAATAATGAGCCTATATCGCCCATAGCCGCTGCGCCGAGCAGGGCGTCGATGACTGCGTGCAGGGCGGCATCGCCGTCGCTGTGGCCGGCCAGGCCGTCGGCGTTGGGTATGTGGATTCCGCCTAACATCAGCTTTCTGCCTTCAACAACAGTGTGGATATCAGTGCCGATACCCGTTCGATACTCGTGGTCGTGCTCTTCAATCACAATGTACCCTTTGTACTCGGAATGTCGGTGCCGACGATTTTTACCGCTGCGCCGAGTGCCTGGCCGAGACCTTTGAAAATCGCCTCGGCTATATGATGACTGTTTGTGCCGTATGGGACGTTTATATGCAGATTAAACTTGCCCGTATTGGAGAAGCTGCGCAGCATCTCTTCGAGGCACTGGACGTCGAAATCTCCGATTTTGTCGGTGCGGTACTCGACGTTGTATATACAGCTCGGCCGGCCGGATAAGTCTACTGAAACATTTGCGATTGTCTCTTCCATCGGGACGGAGCTGTGCCCGTACCTGGCGATGCCTTTTTTATCGCCGAGCGCTTCGACTAAGGCTTGGCCGAGGCATATCGCTATATCTTCAACGGTATGATGTGCATCTGTCTTGAGGTCGCCTTTGGCTTTTACTTTCAGGTCAATTTTGCTGTGCTTGCTGAGGTGTGTAAGCATATGGTCTAAAAAGCCGATGCCGCTGTCGATTTCATATTTGCCGAGTCCGTCAAGATTAAGCTCTAAGCTTATGTCGGTTTCCTTGGTTTTTCTCTGAATTTTGGCAGTCCTTTGTTCCATAACAATATCCTCATTGGGTAACTGGTGGTTATTTAACCATTTAACCAATCACCATTTAACCAAATTCTGATAAGATTTCTTTCAAGGCTAAAAGCAGTTTATCATTTTGTTCGCTTGTTCCAACGGTGATTCTAAGTTTATCATTTACGCTGGCGTAATCGAAGTATCTTACGTAGATTTTTTGCTCAACCAGCTTTTCATAGATTTCAGATGCTTTGTGGTTTTTGCATTTCGCCAGGACAAAGTTACTGCTGCTGTCGGGAACGTCAAGGCCGAGGTCTCTTAGCTGCTGGGTTAGTCTGGCTCGTTCGTCTTTTACTTTTTTTACGTTTTGCCGGAAATAGGCCTGGTCCCGGATAGCGGCGGTTGCTGCGGCGATGGCGACGGCGTCGACATTGTATGAGTCCTTTACCTTCATAAGCCCGGCAATCAGAGCCGGCTGAGCAATTGCGTATCCGAACCGAATACCGGCAAGGCAGTAACCCTTACTCATTGAGCGAAGTATAATTACATTGTCGAAATCTTTAACGAGTGCTGCGCAATTATCTTCTGCGAAATCGACGTATGCCTCATCAATCAGCAAAACACCTGAGAGTTCATCTGCCAACGATTTCATTTCATCGACACTGACAAAACTGCCGGTCGGTGCGTTTGGATTGCAGACAATTGTCAGGGCGGCATCGGCTGAGGCCAATTTGGCCGGCAGATTAAATTCGCTGTCGAACGGAACTTCGATTGTTTTGCAGTTTTGCAGATTTGCCAGTACCGGGTAAAGCGAGTATGTAGGAACTGGGTATGCGACGGGGCGATTTTCACTGCAAAATGCGCAGAAAGCGATTTTCAGCAGTTCATCTCCGCCGTTGCAGCACATAATGTAATCTGAGGGGACGTCGAATACCTCTGCTGCTGCCTTGCGAAATGCGTTCCCCAGCGGGTCGGGGTATCGCCGCAATTGTTCTTCGGATATATTGCGGATTGCCTCCATAACAGCCGGCGAAGGCGGATAGGGATTTTCATTGGTATTGAGCTTTACCACATCGGTTTCCTTAGGCCTGCCCTCCGTAGCCTTGGCGAAGGAGGGCTGAAAGCCCGGCTGATAACCCACTGTCTTTTCAATATTTTGGCGAAAATAAGTCATTCTCTGCTCCGGAACAGGCGCAAAGCATCTATTATTATTTTACCCTGTGCGCTTATGACTTATACACTATTGTTGCTGATTATACGGATATTTGCCCGAAAGTGAAAGGGTGATTTTCGTGTTCGTTCAGGCGAGGATAGGTTGGCTTGTGCGAAAAACTGGGGCCGAACTATGTTATTTTTTGCAGTAGTCGATAAGTCTCGCGATTTCGCTTCGCAGGTCTTTTCGGTGGACAATCATATCGACAAAGCCGTGTTCGAGCATAAACTCAGCCCTCTGGAATCCTTCGGG
>CAYLXD010000012.1:0-24684 GCA_964387515.1 uncultured Pirellulales bacterium
AGCAACGAGCCTATCAGCATCTGGCGAAGCAGATTGGCGCCTTTGCGCGATTCGTCCTTTACCGCCAGATGCCGCTTAACGCCGGACAACTCTCCGCCGCGGCGGATTACCGGATGTCTGTTGCCCGATGTTGTTTCGGAAGCTGTAAAAAACTCAGCAACAGGGCCGTCGATGAAGCCAACGCTGATTGTTTCATAGAAGCCGCAGCCGTTAAGATATGTTCCGACGGCCTGTGTCAGCTTCTGGCGAACACCGGCCGGCACAACCTCGATTTGGATTTTGCGCTGTATCGGTATTTTGTTGTAGCCGTGAACACGGGAGATCTCCTCTATCAAGTCAACTTCACGGTAAATGTCACTGCGCCAGGAGGGTACCGTGCAAACTACCGAATCGTCCTTCTGTTGCGGATTAAACTTTAGCCTCGAAAGAATCGTTGTCACCTCCTTAGGCGGTATCTCAATACCAAGCAGTTTATTCAGGCGTGAAAGCCGAAGCGTTACCTGCTTCTGCGATGGCCTGCGGGGATAGATATCGATTATGCCTTTGGCAACTTTGCCGCCGGCGACCTGTGTAATCAGCTCGGCGGTGCGTTTGGAGGCCCAGTCGATTTGTTCGATATCGACGATGCGTTCGAAACGAAAGGCTGCCTCCGAAGGCAGGCTGAGCCGCCTGGAGGTGTTGCGAATGCTGACGGGGTCAAAATAGGCGTCCTCCAACAGAATTGTTTTTGTGCCTTCGCCGACCTCAGTATCCAGACCGCCCATAACACCTGCTATGGCAACAGGACCTTTGGTATCGGCAATAATCAGCATATTCGGGTCAAGGTCGCATTTCGAGCCATCGATACTGACAATGCGTTCGCCGGCAAGTGCCTTTCGAACTATTATTTTGCCGTCAGTGATTTTGTCGTAGTCGAAGGCGTGCGGCGGCTGGCCGGTCTCGAACATTGCGTAATTGGTTGCATCAACGACATTATTGACACTGCGTAATCCAACCGCTTCGAGGCGCTTTTTGAGCCAGTTCGGCGAGGGCCCTACTTTGACAGACTCAATGACACGAGCGGTATATCGGCTGCACAAATTGGGCTCGGCAATTTCGACGCTCGCAAATTCCGAAACGACATCGGGCTCCAGACGTGCGGAAACGACACCGCAGGTGTCAGTAACGTCTTTTTGTAACTCTTTGAGCTTGACAGCAGGCATTTTCAGCTCTTTGCCTGTCGCCGCTGCCAACTCGCGGGCAATGCCGATGTAGCTGAGACAATCGCCACGATTGCTGGTTACCTCAACATCGATTACAGCATCGCCATCAACAGTTTCAATTCTCTCATAAGGCAGCCCTAAATCGCTTAAAATGTCCGCAACCTCAGCAGCACCAAGGCCCGTGTCGATATAGTCACAAAGCCAGCTCAGCAGAATTTTCATAATAAATCTACCACCCTATAGTTGTTTTTTCAGAACAGCTTCCCAGCTTTTGAAAGCCTGGCTGTAGGCGGAGGAAAGCTTTTTGTTTGGCTCGATTGTCTTAACCGGCGTCAGGCCTACAAAAGCATCTTCCGGCCCTTCGTAAATACCTGCGCCGATTCCAGCGCCGCGAGCCGCACCCTGTGAGCCGTCGGTGTTATAAAGCTCAACGACCGACTTTGTAACCGTCGCAAACGCCTCGCCAAAAAGCGGGCTTAAGAACATATTCGCGTGGCCGGCCCGAATCTTCTTGGCTTTGACGCCCACTTTTTGCATTATTTCAAGGCCGTAGTTGAGCGCAAATACAACGCCTTCCTGAGCAGCCCGCAACAAGTGAGACCTGCTATTGATGTTGAAGTTCAGACCGTGAATCGAAGCACCGATATTTTGATTCTCTAATGTTCGTTCCGCACCGTTGCCGTAAGGAAGAATCACAAGGCCTTGCGAACCAACGGGAGCTTTTTGCGCCAGTGCATCCATTTGGGGGTAATCTGTTGTGCCGGTGTTGTGCCTGAGCCAGCTATTGAGGATACCCGTGCCGTTAAGGCACAACAGCACTCCATATCTGGGCTTTTTCGGCGCGTGATTGACGTGGACGAACGTGTTGACCCTTGATTTAGTGTCATATTTCGTTTCAGCTGTAATACCGTAAACAACGCCTGATGTGCCCGCAGTAGCCGCTATCTCGCCGGGGTTGAAAACATTCAACGACAATGCATTGTTCGGCTGGTCGCCTGCCCTATAAGAAACGACTGTTCCGGTTTTCAGGCCCAGTACTTTAGCCGCATCTTTAGTGAGCTGTCCCTGAACCGAAAATGTCGGGACGAGCTCGGCAACAAGCTCCCCCGGTATCCGGTAATGCTCCAGAACCAGGTCGGCTAATTCCTGCTTTTTGAAGTCCCACATTATCCCCTCTGAAAGACCCGAAGGCGTGGTCCTGATTTCGCCGGT
Source organism: uncultured Pirellulales bacterium (assembly GCA_964387515.1). Taxonomy (GTDB): domain Bacteria; phylum Planctomycetota; class Phycisphaerae; order Sedimentisphaerales; family Anaerobacaceae; genus CAVXEF01. The sequence goes on from CAYLXD010000012.1 coordinate 2,415, forward strand.
CATTTTCATTGCGATGTAATCACCGGGCAACATCATTTTGTGAATCTTCGCATACACCTTTGGCTCGTTGTCTTTTACCCATTTCAGTTTTGACGCCGTGAAGTTTCCCGGCGAATTCAGCAGATGAGCAAGGCACTTTCGCTCGCCAATACCTTTGAGCGCCTTTCGGCCGATTTCAACCGCCCTGCTGTCACACCATATTATCGCCGGCCGAAGCACTTCGTAGTTCTTATCTACGATTACCAGCCCATGCATCTGATATGAGATACCGACTGCCTTTACATCCTCCGCGGCAAAGTTCACCTCGGCCTTTATCTTTTGCGTCGCGGCTACCACATTTTCCCACCAGGTCTGCGGCTGCTGTTCCGCCCAGCCTGGTTTCTTCGCGATGATTTCCAGCTCTTTCTCCGGCATTACCACCGCCGCAAGCACCCTGCCGGTATCGGCCTTCAACAATGTTGCTTTTATAGACGAGCTTCCGACGTCATACCCCAACAACAATGCCATTTGTTTACTCCTTCCTGCATTTATACGCCACAGGCGTACAAGTAAGTCGTTTATTTTTTGACTGTGATTTTACCGCTGCCTCTGCACAGTTTCAAGAAACACATTAATCAATGTTAGTCGGACATTTAAGAATAAAATCAACCAATTCGCCAAAATCGGCTGTTGCGAGACAAATACGGGAATCAGCAGCACCATAATACATAAAGATTTTTTCATCCTTTTTTATCCATCCACAGGGAAATACCACATCGTCCACATCACCTTCACGTTCATACGGAGCTCTTGGGCCGAAAATCCATTCATCAGTGCGCCGAACCACTTTGGTAGGATTTTCGAGGTCTAAAAGAACAAGGCCTAACCGATAAATCGAGCCTGAAGCAGTTGTTCGCACGCCGTGATACAGAATAAGCCATCCCTGCTCTGTCTGCATAGGCGGCGCACAGAGACCAATCTTATTCGCATCCCACCACCCCCCTTCCCTGGCGTGTATCACTTCCTGGTGCCCACCCCAGTGTCTAAGGTCGGGTGAAAAAGACAACCATATATGAGCGCCGAGCAAAGAGGACCTCGGAACCGGCCGATGCAACATAGCCCAAAGGCCATTGAATTTAACCGGGAAAAGTGCGGCGTCTTTGTCTTCGGGCGGCATAACGGAACCGAGCTTTTCAAAAGACTTAAAATTCTCCGTCGTAGCAAGGGCAACCAGAGGGCCGCCCTTCGAGTATGCTGTATAGCAAATAACCCATTTGTCCAGTGGTTCCAGCCGGGTAATCCTCGGGTCTTCTACTCCCCAGACCTCTTCAGGATGCAGCGTCGGCTCAGGAAATAATGAAGGCGCCTTGTCGATTTCCCAGTTCCCTATCCCATCATCGCTTCGGGCAACAGTCAGATGCGAAATACCCCTTAAATCTTCAACACGGGCAAGTAATATCGTTTTGCCATCTGCTTCTGCTGCAGCCGCATTAAAAACCGAATTTGCCCTGTATGGCCAGTCCTCAACTGAAAGAATAGGGTTATCGGGATATCTTTGGAAAAGCTCATAACTTAAGTTCTTTTTACGCATAGACTCCTCCTTAATTTTTTACTTGCCTTTCCTAAAAGGCTTAAACAAACTTTTGAATCCGTTATCCCGCCAGGTTTTTCTTATGGGAAATACGCCCTTTTCCACAAATCTAACTTCTTCTATCGAATAGAACGCGTTAGGATTGAAATTCTTAATCAAATCAACCACGCTCTTGACCTCCCGTCTTAGAACAATTGTGAAAACCACCTGCACCTGCCCGTCAGAACCGTGACCATCAACACAGGTTACCCCATAGCCGGCAGACTTAAGATATTCTACTAATTCTGACGCATCCTTCTTTGTAATAACTCTTATAAGAACTACTCCCAAAGATAGCTTCTCAGCTATCCAGATGCCCACAAAATTGCCCATTGCGAAGCCGCCGGCGTATGCGATATAGCAAGCTGGATTTGAGAGATTCTTCATAATTTGACCTATGGCCAGAAGCCAGATAAGTATTTCGAAGAAACCTACAACCGGCGCCAGGTACTTTAAACCCCTTGAGATAAATATCACCCGGATAGTTCCTATGCTCACATCAGCAATTCTCGCCACAAAAATAAGCAACGGCAAAATAAACCAGGCATAAAGACCCGTGCTGGAAAGCAACGAAGAATCCATCTTTACTTATCCCCATCCGATATGTGCGGTGTTTTCATCGTCATATCGCTGCCTTGATGTGCTTTTCTTAATCCTCCCTGAAGTTCGGACGTCTTTTCTCTTTTGAATTTTATTCCTCTTCCGGTTACTACTTCTTTCTGCTCACTGATGAATTCGATGTGCTGCAATAGCGCCCAGGCGCTGTTATACCATCTCATTTGATAACCTCTCTGGTGAGCTTGTCTCTCCATCATAAGGCGCTTATGCTGGTTGAAGACAAGATAATCAAGCGCTTCGGCGATTTGTTCAACCGAGAGCTCGCCAGGGTCTACTAATATGCCACGAGCGTGTCTGCCAACCACAATACCACTGGGACAACGTTTATTCGAGTGAATCAACTCAAGAGCATACCTGAATTTTGTTGTTACCGCCACCCTGCCGGCCCCGATTGTATCTGCCAGTATGCCGCTGGAGATTTGCTGCATGTCAAGGTACGGCAAAAGCATAACGTTAGTAGCACCATAAAGTTTTAACAGGAGGCTTTCATCGAGAAAAGTGTCAAGAAAAACAACATCGAAGAGATTATAATCTATCCCGGCGAGCTCTTTTGTCTTACACCATTTCAGCCCGGATTCTTCTAAAGCTTTTTTCAGCATCGCTTGATATTCTTCGTATTCTTTTCCGCCGTTAATCTTTACGAAACCCGGGTGATATTGCCCCGCAATCAAGTATATGATTTTCCCTCTTTGTCCTTCTGTACACGATTCTTTTAGAAACCTGCCAAAAGCTCTGACGCTATACTGGATACCTTTGTCTGACGAAAGAAGTCCAAGGGTGGTTATCAAAAAGTGATGGTTCAGCCCATATTGTTCTTTAATAGCAAGCCTATCATAATGGGAAGGGTTCTGCATTCTGATTCCGTGGTCTATATGTTTTAGCTTTTCGTGCTCAATCCCATATATTTCAGACTCGAGTATTTGAATTGCACTTTCCGTCGTTACGACGAGTCCGTCACTGTGTCTGGCAAGTTCCTGCAAAGTTTTCTTTTGATGGGGGTCAGGCTCATCGAGAACCGTATGCAAATAAACAAGGGTTGTTAACCCGTTTGAAGTAAACGCCTTTGCCATATCAACAAAATTAGTTCCTTCACCTTCATTACCATTTTCGTCGGGGTCCAGACCATATTCATGCTGCAACAATACAACCGTCGGATTCGGGCTCTCATTGGCCCTGGACAGAATATCTTTTATGGCATATTTCCACGATTGAGGGTTGTACTGGTCGATAATTAAATCAACGGGAATGTTATACGACAGGCCTTCACTATCTATCACTGCGATGCGTATATGTCCGACCTCGCCGGTGAAGTGTTCCAGAGCGTTAGCCAGGTCTCGTGAAAACGTACCGATGCCGCATCTCCTCGGCGGATAAGTACTGACTATTCTGATGTTATAAGGCATACCCTTACATTCACAATATCAAAAGTTATCAAATTTGCCCGCCGCCCCGACTCGCCCCTACGCCTGTCTTCCGACAGGAAGACGTTGGGGCGGGGACAAACCACCTCTCAGCTACGGCTGCAATTTCCGGCAGGTGGTACCATATAATAAGGATACGACGAAAAAAAACAACAGGACACAACTATTTATTAATATGTACAATAGTGGCACCATCAAAACCATTGAATTTAGTTGTAGAAACAATGCTGTAAGCCCCTATGTTTTCCGTGTAAAGGAAATCACCGATTTGAAGATTCGCCGGCAGTTGTTCCGACAGAGAGATTTTGTCAAAACTATCGCACGTAGGCCCGACGACGGCACATACTTCCTGTTTGCCGCGCTTAAACGCGCGAAAATTCGGAAGCCAGCGGTCGTAAACAATCCCCGAAAATGTTTGATAGACGCCGTCATTTATATGATAGAAAATCTTGCCGTCTCTGCGTGCCTTTCCTATTATTTCCGAAACCAATGCAGCCGCTGTCGCAACCATAAATCTTCCCGGTTCAGCTATAATCTCCGTATCCTGCGGGAAAAGCCTTTTACATTCGGAATTTATTATTCCCGCAAGCTGCTCAAATCTGGGGACCTGTGAATCGTATGGCACCGGGAATCCGCCGCCTATATCGACTATTTTCATATCGTAGCCTTTTTTCCTCGAACCGTTGAAGATTTCAGATGTTATCTGCAGCGCGGAACTGTAATTGTCGAGGTTGGTGCATTGGCTTCCCACGTGAAAGCTCAAACCTTCAACGGTAAGTCCCAAATCGAAAACCTGTTTTATCAAATCAGCCGCTTCGCCCGTCTCCGCCCCGAATTTCGAGCCCAACTCCACCAGCGAGCCAGTATCGGGAACTTTCAAACGCAAGATTAACCCTGCCGTCGGGCAATATTCTTTTATTTTTTTAACCTCGTCTGCGTTGTCGTAAGTAACGAGCGGTTTATATTTTTTTATCTTTTTTAGAGTGTGCCTGTCTTTGATTGTGTTGGAGAAGATAATTTTGTCCCAGATAAAAAAGTCTTTGTCTTTCCTTCCGAAACTTCTTATCTGCTCGTAAATCTGTATGAACTCATTGTAAGAGGCAACATCAAAGCTCGAGCCTTCATTAAACAATGTTCTAATTATTTCCTGGTTTGAGTTTGCCTTCACCGCGTAATAAGCCTGGACATTCGGCAGATTCTTTCTAAAAGTGCGGAAATTTTCCCTTAGTTTATTATGGTCAATTATAAATAAAGGAGTTCCGTGCTTCTGAGCCAATTTAACAAGTTCTTTTTTCATCTTTTTTATTCAGGCAGACAGCTTCTTGATAAGATTTTTAAGTTTTTCAAGCTCTTTGTTATTCTCAAGATAAGACTTTATCAGCTTTTTGTGCAGCTCATCAGACCTGTCGTATAACCTTTTCTGTTTTTTGGGTTTAGTGGATTGTATCACATAAGCAGCCATCATAGGTAGCGCCACTGTGACGTCGAGGTACGCGGTAACAGTTTCCTCAAGTTTTGTGGGGTCGATTTTGCCCCAGCTTGCCGCTTCGCTCGGCGAAGCACCCGATAATCCGCCGGTGTCCGGCCTGGCATCGGTTATGTTGATATCATAATCCTGTCCCATTTCCGGTATCATCAGGACTTCCTGAATCTGTGGCTCTGTCTGGAGCATAAAGTTTTTGGGACTGCCGCCGCCTATCAAGATAACGGCGGTTTTGCCGTTTTCGTATCTCTTGGCGTTCAGCACTATAGCGGTCGAATCATTGACATCAATGCTCGGATTGATTTTCAGTTTGAATAAACCCTGCATTCCTGCCGCTTCTGCCAGAAGCTCAAGGCCGGCTATATTCATTCCGATTGTCGAATCACCCGGCGAGGATGTAAAGGCGGGGATTGCGTTTCTGTATGCTGCTGCTAAAATGCTCACCTCGCCGAGATTGTTTTTCTGTTCGAGTTCATTAACTATTTTGCCGAGATGATAATAAAATTCACGCGTGCCCATTTCCTTCTGGAACTCAGGTCTGACAAGTATCCCCCTCAATCTCCTGTCGGTCTCCATCAGGACGTCTTCATAATCGAACAGAATGTCGTAGATTCTTGTTATGCCTTTTGCTCTCAAGTCCGCGTCGTCGACGTTATGGCTGCCTCTGAACATCGGTAGATTAAAGGCATAGTGCAAATCATGGTACATATTCGCACCGGTTGCAACTATCCAGTCGACAAAGCCATGATTCATCAAAGGAATTATTGTCGAAGGTCCCATTCCTGCCGGCGTCAATGCACCCGCTAAGCTTAATCCTATTGTAACATCATCCTGTGAGTATCTGTCTTTGAGCAGGTGACAGGCAGCTCTCAATCTTCCGCCGTTATAAGCATCCAGGTTGTCTATCAGCTTTACTATATCCGTGTCCCGGTCAATTGGCTTTGGGAGAATCCTCTTTCCGGAGAGATAGTTCTGCTTGCTTGGGCAATTCGATTTATTATTTCCCATCTTTTCCTTCCTGTTCAGAGATTTAATCTTCTTGGACTTTGCATGAGAGATTCTATCAAAAACAACTGGCAACTAAAAAGTTAAAATCAATAAAAAAGGCTACTCTAAAAGCAGCCTTTTTTCCCCATAAGCGAGGCCGAAGGGGCTCGAACAAATCCGCTTTCGCGGATTTCCATAGGGGCGCTGCCCCTCTGGCCCTCCTTCGGCGGTCACCCCGACGACTTGGGGGAGCTTCTCCCCCAAACCCCCTCGGGTTCGAGCCAATTTATTTTTAAAACAAAAAAGACCGCTGGAAAAAAGGCGGCCTTTTTGTTTCAAGCGAGGCCGAAGGGGCTCGAACCCTCAACCTTCGGATCGACAGTCCGACGCTCTAGCCAATTGAGCTACGGCCCCGACATCCTGCAACAACCGCTAAATATAACCGCTTTGGGCGCAATTGTCAAGCCTTTCAATCAAAATAGGCTGATTAGCGTCCACACAGCCTTTTTACTCCGGAGCTTCCGAGCAGCACCACCTGCTTAGCAATGCTTTTGCAGACATGTAGCGGCGAAAATCGTATCGGAACCAGTTCCGGGAGCCCAAAGTCGGTGCATGCCGTAAAATCATCGCCGAGGATTTTTATCTTTCCCGACTCGGTGCAGCCGAAGCCCATCCGACGCGCCGTTCTGATAATAGCAACATCGTCCGCCTCGATATTAACCAGCTTGCAGCAGGTAATCTCACACGCGACAGCATCGGTTCCGGCTAATATATAGCCGAGCGGTCGCGCCCTGCCGGTTATCGGACCGCCGCCATCCATTACCGTAACCGCGTCGATAACTGTCACAACGGGATTTACAAACCTGAATATATCCAGCAGCAATTCGCAGAACTCATTTGCGCTTTTGCCTCTCGCGAAATGCCACATCGCTTTTCTCTTTCCGCTGACACACCCGAACATATTCTTTACAGCAAAGGTGGCCGTCAACTGCTGATGCGATTTGAGTTTCGGCAAATTTATAATCACATCGGCATCCAGCGCCACAGAACTTATCCCCACTTTTGGGTTTCGCTCGCTCAGGTAACAACTTTTTGGCTTGTTCAGCTCTTTTACGGGCACAGACAAATTCTTAAGGGCCTCATCCAGCTTAAGTGTCTTCACACACCTAAAGACATCTCCCCACGCCGGCGAATCTGCAACGAAAGGCTTTGCGCCGAAATCTTTCAAAAGTCTTGCTGTCTCGATGATAATCGCAGGGTCCGTCTGAGTCGCGCAACGCCGGGGCTTGGGGGCGATGAAGTTCGGCTTCAACAAAACACTGTCGCCGTGTTTTACGAACTTTTCCAAACCGCCGAGAAGCTCAAAATGCCTTTGTAAGCAACCGGCGATTCTTTCTCTGTCGTAATCGCTGCATCGCGTCAGTGTAACAGTCGAATATTCCATATCTGGCTTTTCGTATCTCGCAGTTGACATCAGCAGCTAACGGTTCAATCAACTATGTCTGCGCAAACCAGCAAATAGGTTCTGGCCGCTGCTTCACGACCAGCCCCGCTAAAAAACACTCCCCCCAGTGTTGTCTCGTCCCTCAAATACTTCTGTGGCCCTAACAGAATAAAATCACCCGGACTCATTTCCAGTTTGAAGCCGACAGCCGTGAAAAACAAGTCGCTGGATTTTTCCCTGTCATCCGGCAGCTGGACCGGCTGCGATATCGCCGGTGAAAAAACCGGCTCCGCATTGACCTCGCAAACCCCTCTCAACCCTGAGAGCTTTTCTGCCTTGATTCGCAGCGCGACTATTCCAGGTCCGATGGTCGACCCCTCCCGCGAACCCCTACCCGAAATATAGTAGATGTCTTTTTCCTTCATCAGAGCCGCAACAACAAGGTCATCCGGCTCACCCGGCGTCAGCAGCAGAACCACGGTCTTTACCACCCTTGCGCCGGCGCTATCCAACTGCTCGGAGATTTTGTCCCATATCGCAGCCTGCCCCACACCAATCGAAAATGAGTTCGCCTTGAAAGCGTAGGTGTCATTAAACTGCACCGGCTTTGTGTAAAGCATCGGCCAAATGGCATCCAAAGCGCTGATGTTTTCAGCCGGCAGTTCCAGAATATATACCTTAAAGTTTATCGTCTTGAGCAACTGGGCCCCGCCCTGACCTTTGCTCGCAGCGGGAGCCAAATCGCCAATCCTGATACCCTCCCAGACCGGCTTTCCCTTTTTGCCCTCGCCGCAGCCCACCACTAAAACAATCGCGAACCCGAAAGCTATGTTCAGGAAAAACCGACTCATAACGAAAACATTAACAACTGCACGCCGCATTGTCAATATATCACAGATGCCACCTGTTCTCGAACATCTCTCAGAGCCGGGGCGTCAGCGACCAGCAGCTACAAAATAGTAAATAGTTAATATCGCAGACCTGCCTCCGGCGGAATAAATTGATTCTACCTGCCCTTTACAATCTTTGTGCCAACCTGTATGATAATTCCTGCGTCGCCGATGTAGCTCAACGGTAGAGCACGGCTTTCGTAAAGCCGGGGTTGTGGGTCCGAATCCCACCATCGGCTGTGTAATTTTTTAAGGTGGATACATTTCATTTCATTTGGGTAAATTTTCAGACACTATGCTGATGAGGCGAAACGTGAGCAATGTAGAAGAAGCGGTTGAGGTTTTTAAGGAAGGTTTGTCATGTTCACAGGCGGTTTTAGGGGCTTATTGCAAGCAATTCGGCCTGGATAAGAAAACGGCATATAAAATCGGCAGCGGCTTCGGCGGCGGTATGCACCTGGACCAAACCTGCGGAGCGGTAACAGGCGCGTTTATGGTCATCGGATTAAAATATGGCAGAACCAAGACTAATGATGTCGAGGCCAAGATGAAAACGGTCGAGGCGGTGAGAGAATTTGCCAAAAAGTTTAAGGTACGTCACGGTTCTATTGGCTGTACAGAACTTATAGGTTGTAATATCAGTACTCTGGAAGGTTATGAAGAAGCGAAGAAAAAAGATTTGTTTAAACAGGTATGCCCTGAGTTTGTAAGATCGGCAGCAGAGATTCTGAATGAGGTTCTCGGTTGACGTTAGCGATTATGGCAAACGTACTTAATGACAAATTCGAGTCGCTTAAACAAATCCTGAAGGAGTTAGGCAACATTGTTGTTGCTTACTCCGGCGGTGTTGACAGCACCTTTTTGTTGAAGATAGCATCCGATACACTCGGCCCTGAAAATGTCCTCGCCTGCATCGCGGCAGGACCATCGCTGCCCAAAAGCCAATACAAAAAGGCAACCGAAACGGCCAAAAGCTTCGGCGTCGAGCTCCAAACGATTGGGCAAACCGAATTGACCAACACATCCTATTCAGCCAACAAAGCCGACCGCTGTTTCCACTGCAAATCGCACCTGTACACAATCCTCACCGAACTTGCCAAAAAGAGAAATTTCAACCGTGTTATTTGCGGCTGCAATTTTGACGACAAAGACGATTTCCGTCCCGGCAATCGAGCAGCCAAAATCTTCAATGTCCGCTGCCCTTTAATGGAGGCCGAATTAACCAAAAACGACATCCGCCGGTTAAGCCGCCAGCTTAATTTACCCACAGCCGAATTGCCGGCCTCGCCGTGCCTCGCTTCCAGAATAAGCTACGGCCTCGAAATCACAGAGCAAAGGCTAAAGCAAATCGAAGATGCGGAAGAATTTTTGAAAAGCTTAGGCCTAATTGAATTTCGTGTCCGCCACCACGATACAATTGCACGAATCGAGGTTCATCCGGAGGATTTCAAAAAAATTTCAGCCGAGCCGAATCGCTCGAAGATTATCAAAAAACTCAAATCACTCGGCTTCAAATACATAACCCTCGACCTCCAGGGCTTCCGAACCGGCTCACTAAATGAAACGTTATCTGAAGAGGAAAAGCAAAAAAGTCTGTAAGTGTCCTACAGATAGGTCGGATTGCCTGCCCGTCAAAAAGAAAATCAGTATGCTGCCCCAAGCCCCAGCCCTTCCGTAATGAAGACAACTTCATGCTCCCTACAATAGCGGCATAGGTTGGATGCGTTGGTTGGCCAGATAGTCATTGCTTACCTGAGACAAATTACTGCGAGTGATTCTCTCCACGAGTTTGGTCTACCGCATTCTTGTCCAGGTTCTGCCATCGTAATGGAGAATTATGCCCTTAGCGCCAACTGCAAATACATTGGTGCGATTAGTGCCCGACACAGAAAATAGATCCTGTTTGGTTCCAGACTCCATTCTGCGCCAGCCCCGACCATCGAAGTTCAGAATCAAGCCGTTATCACCCACAACAAACAGGAATAGGGGTAATGAAGGACCACCAGTGGAACTGAATGGTAAGCCCACATCTGTCAACCTGATACCCCAGATCGACCTGAATGCTGAGGATTCGGCAATTCCCCACCGCTGCCACTCCATGCCGTCGTACCGAAGAATCGCAGGCTCGGATGTGACCGCAAAGGCATTCTCCCCATCATCCGACCAAATCGAAGTCACCATCTCAAGTGAGTGGACAGGTGCAGTATAGAGACCGTTTGAGTGGTTGAGGCGTTTCTTCTGAACTGTATCCTTCCACCCCATTCGGTCGAACTCTAGCAATGTCCCCTTTGTCCCTGCTGCAAAAGCCCTATCGGGGTCAACAGCGCAAACCGAGAAGAGCACGAACGGACGGACTTCCGGTCTTAGACCCTCTGTTGGGGCCTTCTCCCACCTCTGGCCATTGAAATACAGAATTGTCGGACGAAAGCCGACTGCAAAAGCCCCACCGGTGTCATCACCTGAGACCGACATCAACGTTTCGCTCACAGGACTGTCCATTTGGGTCCATGCAGTTCCATCGTAGTGAAGTATGACTCCATCGTCACCGACCGCGAAAACATCGCGCCTGCTGTTGCCACCGACTCCATTGAGGTTTTTTACAGTCGGACTAGGCATTTGCTTCCATGTGGAACCGTCGAAATGCAGAATGGTACCTCTATCTCCGACCGCGACTGTGTAATTGTCATTGCTGACGTAGACAGACAGTAGTTTTTCTCGTCGTCCACAACCACATGCCGCAAAAAAGATGAAAAGCAAGGTTACAGCGTGAAAAAACAGTCCATTTCTTATGCCATTTGTAGAACACAGATTATAATAGGCCATAACCTGCCCCTTAAAAACTAGGAACAGCTACCTGTTTTTCTCTTAACGGGGCGCAAAACAAAGATTGCAGGGCTCCGGTTTCATGTATTATTGTGTGAATTGTCGGCAAAAGCAAGAAAAAACAAGAGAGTCCCTTCCACGGTTATGCGATGGGTAAAGGGCCTGCAGTGACGAGTTTCTTACGTGCCGAATCAATAGTTAAGTATTGGCCCTATTTGCGTCGGTTCGTCCTTGGACGGCGTTTGCCATCGTAGTCTAAAGATACAATCAACAACGGCTCGACAACCGACCAGGAGTCATCCGGTTCAACCACGATAATCCGACGTTTACCAACAGCCACCATCTCCGGATGCGGTACAGCCAGCGACCGGCCATCTGCCAGACGAATACTGAAAGACTGAAATGGCCGGTGTAGCAGGGCTTCACGAATACCTTGCAGGTCCATTTATCAGTTCCTGTATGCAATAAACTTCCACTTTGTTTCGTATATTATTATGAGGATTGCCGGAAAAAGCAAGAAAAAATAAGAAAAGCAAAAAAATCCTTGAATTGATTTCTATCTGCCGGCTATTGACCAACAACTAATTTGTCAATCCTGCTATTGCTGCGCCGATAAGTGTCGCGTTTTCCACACTGACGAGTTCGTAGTATCTCTGTTTTCCGGTCACTAAAAATTCCTGCAGATATTTTTCAACCCCCTCCTTCAGCCCTTTGAGGCTATAGAAGGTTGTGCCCTCAGCTACGATGCAGACAGGCCTGTCGGGCCTATCGCCTTTACCGGATTTCAGTACCGCTGCCGAGAGATTAATCGCCGTCAGCTTGGCCGCACGCTCGACAATTGCCTTAACCAGCAACTCGGTCATCGCCTTATCATAGTTACTTGTCTCAGCCAGAGCCTCTCCCAACAAATGACACTGAGCAGATGGGCCCGCAAGATAGTCGCTTATTTGCTTTGTATCCAGATGTTTAATGCCTCGCAATTTCTCCGCCACAACTGAAGAGAATAACTGCTCATTAACCGCCGTCCGAATCACTTCCAGACACAAAGGTCCAAGATACGCCCCGGATATCATTTTCTCAAACGTGTAAACACCAGGATTGTTGGTACGGCTATCGAACTGCTCATCAATCCGACCTCGCGGTGCCCTGCAAAAACCACCCGACTCGACATTTATCACTTGGCTCTTTGCAGGGTCGAGTTTAGTCCTTTTAGTAATATTGGAGTTTTTTTCGATATAACACGTATTGGTGCCGGTACCGAGGATAAAGCCTACATAGCTACCATAATTTTTCGCTTCAAAGCCGGCCATGCCCGCCAGCAGCGTAGTAACCGTGTCGTTTAGAACAACCACCCTTTTTCTTTTTGTACCTGCCTTGCGAGAAATCGCAGTAGAGAGGTTTTCGCCAACCATTTGCCCGACAACCGCCGGGGCCTTTATTTCCTTTGAAAAATGGGTTAGTTTACCGTCCCTGCTCGGCTGTATATCACACGGATAAGAAAAGCAAAAGCCGATTTTCTCGCCGACGTTGACAATGTCCTTAACGTATTCTGCTAAAGTCTCAAAAAATTCATCTTTACCAACTTGACTGTCAACGCCGGGCATTTTGCCTTTACGCACATTCTCGATTACAGCCTTGCCACACTCATTGAAGTAAACCGTCCCAGCCCTGAAATTCGTTCCCCCAGCATCTATAACAATGACTTGTTCGTTTCTCGGCACTTTTTTATCAGTATCAATATAAGTTGGAATCATCGCCAGCGAGCTTTCCTGCCCCGCCAATCCTTTTTCCATCTCATCGAGGAAAACCTCGCAGCTCTGCTGCATATCGATATCATTATGGTGCATTCCGTAGGATTTCAAAAATTCCGAAAACTTCTGTGTTATGTCACTCATAAATCCAAACTCTACGCGCTATAGTTATCTCAGGTTTTAAGTCTTACGTCGGTGGTCTTTTCTAATCTGAGTATCCGTCCGGATTTCGCGTGTGCCACTGCCACGCAGTCGAGATGATTTCCTCTAACTCGGGGAATTTGGTTTCCCAGCCAAGCTCTTTTTTTGCCTTTGTTGCATCGGATGTTAATACCGGCGGGTCGCCCGGCCGACGCTCCGTCTCTGTTACCTTGAAGTTTTTGCCTGAAACCTTCCCGACGGCCTCGATTACCTCTCTTACCGAATAACCTTTGCCGTTACCCAGGTTGTAGATAAGTTCCGTTGCCTCTTGAAGCTTATTCAGCGCCAGCAGATGCGCCCTGCACAAATCCTCGATATGGATGTAATCGCGAATGCAGGTGCCGTCCGGCGTGGGATAATCCGTCCCATAGATTTTCACATCGCTGCATTTGCCCATCGCCGCTTTGATAGTCAGCGGGATAAGATGCGATTCCGGCCGATGGTCCTCACCAAGCCTGCAGCCATTGCCCGCACCGCACGCATTGAAATATCTAAGAGCTGCATACCGCAGCTTTCCCGCCTCGCTTTGATAGCGACACATCTTCTCAATCGCAAGCTTTGTTTCCCCATAAGGATTGACCGGTTTCTTCGGCGAATATTCTGTAACCGGCACCTTTTCAGGTGCTCCATACACCGCTGCCGTACTGCTGAATATAAATTTCTCCACCCCCGCCGCTTCCATCGCCGACAGCAGGCTCTGTGTGTTGCAGACATTGTTATGGTAGTACTTAAGCGGCTCCTGCACCGATTCACCGACCTCGATAAAAGCAGCAAAGTGCATTACGGCATCGATTCTCTTTTGCTTCAGCGTCTCAACGAGCAGTTCGAAATCGCCCAAATCCCCCTCGACGAACTGTGCCTGGCCGACCGCCGCCCTGTGCCCCCTGCTTAGATTATCGAAGACAATCGGCTTATGACCTTCCGCCGCCAGCATCGCCGTCATATTACTGCCGATGTAACCCGCACCGCCACAGACCAGCACCAGCATAACTCATTTTCCTTTCTGCAGCCTTGCTATCTTTTTTTCAATCCGTTTGAGAATCTCTATCTCCAGCAGCCCATCTCGCCCCAAATCCACCCACGCCATAAGTCTCCTTTGCCCCTTGTCGAGCTTTAGCTTCTGCAGCTCTGGGCTGCTCGTGGAAAACATCTCATAGCTTCGCCCCCTGCCGCGCAGCACACGCTCAGGCAGGTTCAATCTCTGCACATTCACCTTGCAGCCGATGCACAGCCGCCCTTCTTCTTGGCTCACATCCATTTCCGCAATCCTTCGAATACTGTGCAGGTTCGCCTCCGCTTTGTTGAAGGCACCGATGTTGTCTTTGCGCCAGAACTCGAAAAACTGTGCTCCGGATAGGGGCCTGGTCCTTATCAACCCCTGCTCGCTGTCACTTTTCTCGATGCTAAAATGCATCCCACCCAGAACATCCTCAGCTATCTGCATTGCCCTGGCCTTATCCAAATCTCCCACACAGATTTGCTCCACCGTCTCGAACTGTTGCTGTTTGGCACAGCCTCCCAAAACCCAGAGAACCACACATACCGTAAATGATAACGATTTGACTTTGTTCATCTTCCACCCACTTATTCTTTTAGTTTCTCATTTTTGGCTGATTATACCCCCGATGGACCGGAACCTCAAGAACCAATTGCTTTCCACCAATCACGATTGTATAATACCTATTGGCATAAAAGCCCAAAACCAACAGCATAATCGGAGTTGACGTATGACCGAAGAATATTCCGCCTCTGCAAAAATCTACCCCACCCAGAATCTCGGCAAATTAAGCATCCGTGATATGCTCAATTACTTTATAGAAAAAGGCGCAATGCGGGTCTCCGACCTGCACATCAAAGTCGGCGCCCCGCCGACATACCGCATCGACGGAGACCTCGTAAAACTAAAAGGCTCAAACATCGACGCCGAACTGGCAACGCAGCTTATTTACCCACTCCTGACGAAACACAACCTGCAAAAATATCAAACCGATTACAGCGTCGACAGCTCTTACAGGCTCGGTAATCTGCAGTTTAGAATCAATGTTTTCAAGGAAAACGATGGCATAGCCGCCGCCATCCGTGCATTATCCCTCGACATACCAAAGGTCGAGGAAATCGGATTCCCGAACGACATCTGGCAGGACATCGTCAATCGAAAGCACGGCCTGGTACTTGTAACAGGCATCACCGGCGCGGGAAAATCGACAACAATCGCGTCCCTTATCGACCGCATCAGCGAAAAACGTGCCTGCAGAATCATCACTCTCGAAGACCCAATCGAGTACATCTATCAGCAGAGGTACTCCATCATTTCACAGCGAGAAGTTGGAAAGGATGTGCACAGCTTCGTCGATGGCCTGCGCTCAATGATGCGCGAGGACCCCGACATAATTTTCGTCGGTGAGATGCGCGACCCCGAGACAATCTCGATGACACTAATGGCCGCCGAGACCGGACACCTCGTCTTTTCAACACTACACACAAGAGACACGACCGGCACAATAACTCGTATCCTTGATTATTTCCCGGAAGGCCGGCAGACGGAAGTCTCAAATCAGCTTTCGCTCGGCTTAAGATACGTCATCAGCCAAAAGCTCATCCCTAAAAAAGACGCTACCGGCAGAATCGTCGCTATGGAAATCCTGAACAATAATTATGCCTGTGCAAACCTCATACGTACCGGAAAAATCGAGCAAATCTATTCCCAGCTCCAGACAAAAACAAAGAACAAGCCCGATGAAAAGATGACCACGATGGAAAGGCACCTCGCATCGCTGGTAAAGGCTGACAAAGTCGACCTGCTCGAGGCCCAGAAATGGGCCAACAATATCACCAGCTTCGCCGATGCTATGAAGCGCGACTGACAAATTCGCTATGACAATCAAGTTCTACTGCCCAAACTGCGATGCTCTTATCGCATTCGACAGCAAACACATCGGAAAACGCGCACGCTGTCTGACCTGCGGACAAATCTTTATAATCCCTTCTAAAGACGACGAAATACCTGAAAAAATTAAACCTGAACCGGAAAGAACCGACCCCATCCCAGGCTTCTACCACGCTGTCTTTATCGACACCTGGAAAATTTTTATCAACCCCCAAAACGCAACCTCCCTCGTGTTCGTTATTGCGGTAGTCTGCTTCAAATTCTTCCTTGCTCGCGAGATATGCTGTAGCCGCTTGGCATCTCTTATTGCCTGGGGCTGGCTGCTCGGATTTTATCTCAACATCATTTACGAAACCGCCTTTGAAATAGACACTCTTCCTGAGATTTACCTTGGAACAAGCATTACTTTCTTGTGGTATATCATCAAACCGCTTGCAATCTTCTTCTTCACGATGTTTGCTGTGCAACTTCCGTTCATCATTGCGCTTGTTCTGCTGAAAGACAAAGGCCTCACACCTGCGAATATGTGGGATGCGCAAACCGGCTTTCACTTACTTTTGCAGGTTCTATTTATCTTTGGATTGTTTCTCTTCCCAATGGCGGTATTAACTGCCGCGGTAGGCCAGGACTTTACTATGTTGTTAAGGCCTGACTATCTTATCGCCCCCATATTTAGGGCCTTGGTCCCCTATCTAATAGCCGTCGCGTTGCTTGTTCTCGCTTCTGTTCTTGAGACGCAGACCGCCCAGTACGACCAATTACCTTTTACGGCACTTGCTTCCCGGCTGGGCTTAAATCTCGCTGTGCAGCTTTTTGCAATAATCGCTATGCGCTCTATAGGCCTATTCTATAGACACTACTCCTGCTACCTCCGGTGGTAAACTCTGATTCTTTTCAACATTTGCTGCAGAAGTTCCATTGGCAGGCCCATCACGTTTGTTAAGCTGCCTTCGATTTTTTCAACAAACTCATCGCCACCCTCTTGAATAGCATAAGCGCCGGCCTTTCCCCGCCAGGAGCTACCTTCAATGTGTTTGGCTATCTGCTTCTCTGTCATCTTCTTTGGATAAACGACGGTAGTGTCGCTTTCCACCATTTCAACACCGTCACTTAATCGCACAATCGCTACGGCAGTTATCACTTTGTGCGGCCTGCTGAAAAGCTTCCGCGTAATCTCTTCTGCCTCTTTGGCGTCGCAGGGCTTGCCGATTATCTCGCCTTCGAAATCGACGACGGTATCGGCTCCGATTACAAGAAAGTCGGGAAATTCAGCGGCGACGCTTTTTGCCTTAGCCAGAGCCATCTTCTTCACATATTCGCAGGGCTCGATACCTTCGACCGGAAAGGCAGATTCATCGATATAGGGCAGTACGACCTTGAAGTTATAGCCTGCTTTTTTCAGCAGCTCCTTTCGCCGGGGCGAAGCGGAAGCCAAAATAAAAGATGCAGCAAAGGGTTCAGTCATAACTATAGACTATGAACTAATCGCTACTTGAAGTGAACGTGATAAACTATCTTTCGGCAGAAGATTAAATACTCTCGTTCGATTTGGTCAAAATCATCGCCTATGTAATATTTGAACAGTTCCGTGCCGACCGCACGGTTCCACCATACGGTCAGGGGGATGTTTCTGTCCGCTGCGATTCTTCTGCCCTTTTCTTCGAGCGGCCATTTGCCCTTCAGTCCATCCATCATCAGCTTATAATAATTTCCCAGTCTTTTCCCGTAGTTGTCTTCCCGCAGAAATCGCACAAGGGCATAACACTGGCCATAAAAAGCGGTTACCGCGTCCTGGTCCGTGGTCAGTGCTTCACCGGGATTCATACCGACCAACTGCTTGAGCGGTATCATCTTGTTGGTCATAAGGGTTTTCTTCAGTGCGCCGAGTCGATTAAAATTCCTGCTCGGTTCAAAATAGAATAACCCCCTGTCGTACCTGCTGGTCTCAAAGAGCATTGCGCCGCCCTCGTCGAGCCAGCTCGGCAGGCGGAATTTGAAGTGCCTGCTGTTGAATTGATGCCAGCCTTCGTGGCCGATGACAGAAAAGGTCCGCTCTCTTCCGATATTATAAGTGACGCACGAGCCGTTTAGATAATAGGCACCGGCCTTTATTTTGCAGTACAACGGGGCCTGCGGGCCGGTAAAGGTCCTCGTAAAATCTTCCCACTGTTTGCGCTTAGCAAAAAGATAAACGGTGA
Organism: uncultured Pirellulales bacterium; assembly: GCA_964387515.1. Taxonomy (GTDB): domain Bacteria; phylum Planctomycetota; class Phycisphaerae; order Sedimentisphaerales; family Anaerobacaceae; genus CAVXEF01. Next base: position 20,727 of record CAYLXD010000012.1, read on the forward strand.
ACCTGGTTGATGTTTCAACCGGCTGGGGCAGTTGGTCGTTGTAGCCGCGGTAAGCTGACTCCATAAATCCTGGAAGCTGGCTGAGCATAAGAGGCTCCAGCAGCGTGGTAAAAATTTCGTAATGGTCGGTAGTAATTTTCAGGCCCGGCCCGTAATCATTTTCCCAAACCTCAACGGATTTCATTGCCGGCAGATTCAGACTCTGCAAATACTCAATCATACCGTTGCAGGTATCGACTCGCCGAACTTTGGAGTTACCAACCGAAGACTGACCTCTGAGACAACCGACGACAGGGATAATGCCAAGTATGCAAATCAAAGCGAGTTTTCTTGTCATAATTGAATCTTTCCTGCTCGGATTTCTTTGAATGGTGAGCCGAATACTTCGGCTGTGAACAGGTACACTTCGGTGGCGGGGTCCTTCCAGGCGTCGGCGGGCAGGCCCGCTTTGTGTGCGCAGCAGTACGAGAGGAATTCTTCCTTGCTCCAGCCGGTTTCTGTGGCGACCTGAGGCAGAAAACAGCCGGACGTACCTTTCCTTTTTATATAAATGCCGTCTGTACCAAGACGCAGGCTCAATGGGTCATCTGTCTTTTTCAAAGGCGAAAGAACCGATATCTCAATATCAAGTTGCTCCAACTCATCAGCAGTTATCGGGTCGCCAAGAAACCTCGGGTCGCGCGTAGCAGAGGACACTGCCATTTCGACAACCAATTCGATTAAAGGTCTATCGGAGGTGAACTGCCCGATACAGCCACGCAACCGCCCCTGGTTCTTCAATGTTACAAAGCAGCCGCACGGAGCGTTTAGCTCGGGGTCGTTAGATTCCGGCTTAGGAGGCGTTCCACCCGTTAAAACACCCTCAACCGTATCGCAAGCCGTTTTAAGCAGAATTTGCTTTTGGGTATCGTTCATCCCTACTCCATGAAAAGATGCCCTAACTGCTTCATTGCATAGGCAAGAGCCATTAACAATATAATAACAACTACCGTCGCGATATTGAAGTATTTTTCTATCAACCGGCGGGCACGCAGCCCGAGGAAATAAAATAAAACCGCCTCACCGCCAAATCTCATAGTGCGAAATACTAAGCTGATACCAACAAATTTCAGCAGAGAAACCTCAGCCATCCCGCCGACCCAGCTGAAAATCATATAAGGCACCGGCGTAAGAGCTGATATAGCGATTGCCCAGAAGTCGAATCTGCGGTAAAGCTCCAGGGCCTGCTGTGCCCTATCACCTAAGTGGATTGGCCCTAAGCTAATCTGCTCGAAGAAGCTCACGACCCTTTCAGGCCCGATTGCTAAACCAAGAGAAAAAGCGATTGTTCCGCCGAGAACGGAAAAAAATGCACAGGTCAGACCATATCTCAACGAGCGTTTTGGTTTACCGAAGCAAAGCCCAATAACCATAACATCAGCAGGAATCGGCACGCAAATCGGCTCGGTAATCGCAAGTATAATAAGCGCCAGCATCCCGAAGCGCGTATCCGCCCAGTGTATCACCCAGTTATACAACCTTCTGTGCCAGTGCCACCACGCAACGGTCTCATCCCCCGCTTTTATTTCACTATTCGACATTCGTTATTCCCTGTTGATATTACCTCTGTCTTCCGTCTTCTGTCCTCTGTCATCTGTGGCTAATTTTTGTGCCCAGAATAAGAATAACCTGTTATAATGTCAACGAGCAAATTATGCAGCTCAAACGAGATACGAGTGATTATGACTTGCAAAGAACAATTTGAAGTTATCAACGATGGCTTATTAGTCCGAGCACCGGCGAAAATAAACTTGTCTCTTTTAATAGCCGGCAAACGCCCCGATGGCTTCCACGAGATAGAGACCATAATGGTCAAGGTCGATTTCTTCGACGAAATCCTTCTCGAAAAGAACAACAAAACCGGTATTGAACTTATCTGTAAAGGACCACTCTGGGCACCCAAAGGGAAAAACAATTTAGTTTATAAAGCCGCCGATATGTTGCTGAAAAGCTGTAGCCAATCCCCCGATATAAGAATCACCCTTACAAAGAACATCCCAGCCGGTTCAGGATTAGGTTCGGCAAGCAGTGACGCAGCGGCAACGCTTATCGGCCTTAATAAATTCCTGAATCTGGGATTATCCGAAGCTGAGCTTGCCGATTTTGCAGCAAAATTGGGCAGCGATGTGGCCTTCTTTTTGGACGGGCCTCTGGCATTTTGCACGTCAAGAGGCGAAAAAATTAAAAAAATAGGGAAAGATTTTAGCTTTTCGGTCCTTTTGGTTCTGCCTGATATAAGTGTTTCCACACAAAAGGTTTACGCCAATTACACCCACGAGCCGGCCCTTTATGAGACACTCAGCGACCAAATAAACGGCCTTGTCGAAAAAAACAGGATTGATTTAGTGATTAAAACCTGCGCAAATATGCTCGAAAAAAGTTGTTTGAGCTTATACAAACAGCTCGCCGAGCTAAAGGTGGAGTTAGAGTCTTTAGGTGCAGGGCCTTTATGCCTGACGGGCAGTGGCTCAGGTATGTTTTGGGGTTTTCTGGAAAAGGATAAGAAAAAAGCCGATGAATATCGGCGGAAACTCAAGGAAATATCGTGCAAAAGCATTATCGTGAGAAGCACGAGATGGTAAACTTTTAAGCGAGGCAAAGAAAATGGAAATCACTGAGGTTAGAGTCAAACTTATCACCAACAAGGACGACAGGCTAAAAGCTTTTTGCTCGATTACGATGGACAATGAGTTTGTAGTTCGCGACATCAAGGTTATCGAAGGTACAAACGGTTACTTTGTCGCGATGCCCTCGAGAAAGATGAGCGACCACTGCGAGAAATGCGGGGGCAAAAACCATCTCAGAGCCAAATTCTGTAACAATTGTGGGACGCAATTGGCGGACAACCGCGCCAGAAAAGATGCCCAGGGCAGAATGAAGCTGCACGCCGATATCGCCCACCCGATTAATGCTGAATGCAGAAAAAAAATCCAGGAAAAGGTTACTGCTGCATTCAAAGAGGAGCTTGAGAGGTCAAAACAACCCGACTACAAGCCGGTCGAAATGGACGAGCCGGACGACGAGGTTCCTGAGATTGTCTGAAAACTTAAGCCGGCCCAACTTCTGAGTCCGGCCTTTGGTCTCGCTTTTACGTGGTAAGGTCCTCAAGGACCCTATCGAGCGCGATATCTAACCGTTCACCAAGGTCGTACTGACCTTTCGTAAGACGCCGCCGAATCTCCAAAACTTTGTCCCTGCGGACCTCCGGCAGCGAAGCAATCTTTTTTAACACCTGGCCAAGAGGCGTGGTGCTGATGTTGTCGAGAATTTCCTCCATAAGCAGGTCTTCATCGGCAGGTAGATTCCGGCCGGTAAGCTCTGCCCCGAAGTCCTGTTCTTCAAAACAACCATTTACATCAAAATCCCGCATCGTAACTACCCCGTTTATCAAGCTGCAGGCGAAATCATCCATTTTTTCGTCCGAGAACTGACAACCACAATATGTTGTATGCCCCCCAATCCCTTGGTGGGCCCTAATGTGCTCCACAATGTTGGTATCGACACAACCAGCGCGAAAACTTTAGAAAACTTCGCTTTTTCCTTAACTGCTTCAAAAGTCTAACTTTACGTCGATTCCCGCCCAAATAGTGGGTTATCAGCACTAAAAATCGGCTTTCCAAAAGCCCCATTTTCACACGGAAGCTGCCCGCAAAAGTCTATCTGGGAAGGCTGGGCAATACACCATATATTGTGCCCACAGTTTTGAAATAGGTTCGACACATTCGACAAGCTCAGTGCAGGCAAGCTCACTACAGGTTGGGTTTGATTGGGTTTGTTTTGCATAATCGTTCATTGTTCGTTGTTTGTTGTTCGTTGTTATAATCCTTTGTTAAAACAGAACTTACGTTTATTTGAGCATTCAGCAAATTGGGTTTGTTTTGCATAATCGTTCAATTTTGATTGAACGAAGTTCATTGTT
>CAYLXD010000013.1:0-23772 GCA_964387515.1 uncultured Pirellulales bacterium
GGAGAGCTGGACGAGTATAACGAAGGACTTCTACACAACCAACGATAAGCAGGGGACGCTGTTAAATAATACGCTCGATGAGCTGAAACGCGTTCAGGCTGAACAAATCAAACAACGCAAAGAGCTTAACGAGACTACGGCGCAGCTGGTCGAGAAGATGGCCGTAGTAGAGCAGTTGCAGGCAGATAACAGACGTCTGCTCGAAGAAAGGACCGAGCTGCAAGCCAAGTTAAATAGTTTCTTATGGCCCGCCGGTGAGGCTGTTGCCGAGGCGGTACCGGTAACGCCGGAGAAAATAAAGGTTTCCCCTGTTGGACCCACCACCAGACAGATAAGCCTTAAGGGGTTGGTGACAGACGTTGATATGGAGAATTCTCTGGTTGAAATATCCATCGGCTCGGCGGACGGCGTGAAGGAGGGAATGAAGTTTTACATTACCCGTGGCGACGAGTTCATCTGTGATATTTTGATTTATGACGTCGAGTCCGAAAAGGCTGTCGGTTTGCTGGACCTGGTGAGTAAACAGCCCAAGGCTGGTGATAATGTTTCTACTAATTTGTAATTTGTTCATTGCTTGTTGTTCATCGATAAACAATGAACAATGAACTATGAACTACACGAGGTTGACGTATGAGTCCTGATGGACCCGGTAATGGTGGAAAGACGACGGCACTCAGTAATCTTTATACTGTTATTCTTGCCTTAGCACTCGGTGTCGTGGTGGCTACGGCCGTGTTCGTCACCTATAAGTGCTATTTTCAGTACGATACAGTCTTCAAAATTCCATAGCAAAAGGAGTTGAACGGTTGCGGTTGCGAGGCTCGTATCGGTTGCGTTAGACGTAAAACGATAGACGAAACGAGTAGCGCAACCGAGAGACGAAATACGCTTCGTCATAACCGAAAGGGAAGTCGAAGGTGCTGCTGGACACTATCTTAGGCTGGTTTAGTGTGGATATGGGTATCGACCTGGGTACCTGTACTACGCTGGTCTGTGTTCGTGACAAAGGTATCGTTCTCAACGAGCCCTCCGTAGTAGCCGTCCGCAAAGGGACCAATATTGTGCTTAATAATGGCGAAGCCGTAGGTCTGGTCGCCCGGGAAATGCTCGGCAAAACGCCCGGCTCAATCAGCGCAATAAGGCCCCTTAAAGACGGCGTAATCAGCGACTTCGAAATCACCGAGAAGATGCTGAGCTATTTTATCAAGAAAGTGCATGGCAGGGGCGGGTTAGTCAGGCCTCGAGTGGTTATTGCAGTACCAAGCGGAATAACCGCGGTGGAACGCAGGGCGGTCATTGATAGCGCTGAACGTGCAGGCGCCAGAAAGGTCTATCTCGTTGATGAGCCGATGGCAGCTGGAATCGGAGCGGGGCTGCCGATAACTGACCCTACAGCCTCAATGATTGTCGACATCGGCGGCGGAACCACAGAAGTGGCTATAATGAGCCTCGCTGACATCGCCACATGTGAATCGATACGCGTCGGCGGTGACGATATGGACGAGGCGGTCATCAATCACCTTAAGAAAACGTACAACCTCCTCATCGGCGAACCAAGGGCGGAAAAGGTCAAGATACAAATTGGCTCAGCTGCTCCGTTGGAAGAGGAACTGACAATGGAGGTGGCAGGCAGGGACACTGTCTCGGGGCTGCCGAGGAAAATCGTCATAACAAGCGAGGAAATCCGTGAGGCCCTGCGAGAGCCGATAGCCGCGATTATAGACACGGTTACGGCAACACTCGAAAAGGCTGAACCCGAACTCGCTGCCGATTTGATTGACAACGGTATCCACATCTGCGGCGGCGGGGCGCTGCTGCGGGGGATGGATGTGGTACTGGCCAACGCAACGGGATTAAAGGTCGAAAGAGTCGAGGACCCTCTTAGCGCCGTAGCTCGCGGTACCAGTGTCTACCTCCAGAATCTGGAGCTGTGGAAGGACACGATGGACCATAGCGATTATGGATGGCAGTGAGCTGCTTCTATTATGTGTGACACGTAAGCAACAACACGCAAATTATGGCAAGGAAGCAAATTAAAGTCTCCCGACGGATGTTGTTTACCTGGTTTATGTTGGGCGGGCTCATTTTGCTGTTTACCCCTCACAGTCTGACAAACAAACTTCAATTCGGTTTTGCTCGTGTTTTTCGCTGGCCTTTGAGCTTCGGCAGAAGCATTTCGCTGGCGGCGCACAGGCAGCAGCCGCTTACAGACAAACTGACAGAAGCACAGTACCAGAACTACATCGCTAATCTTGGAGAAGAGCTCCGGCAGGAACATCAAAAGGTTGAAAAGCTGTCGGGGCTGCGCAATAGACGCGCGTTTGAAGGCGCAAAACTGGTGGTTGCTGATGTGATTACAGCCACGGTTAACGACTCCAAAGGCGAACTTATTATCAATCGCGGCCAGGACGACGGTGTAGCCAGGGGGCAATATGTTCTCGGGCTAAATAATGTCATTGGAACCATATCCGAGACTGGTTCTCGAACAGCGAAGGTCAAGCTGGTTACCGACCCGACATCAAAAATTGAAATTAAGATAGCAGAATCGAATATAAAAAGAATTATGCAGGGCGCAGGTAATAACTCAGCGAAGATCCTGTTGCTCTCCAAAGAGCACAGAGTAAAGACAGGTGACAGGGTCTTTGCTTGCAAAAAACCAGGCCTGCTCGATGGAGCGCTAATTATAGGAAAAGTAACTGGCTGCAAAACCGACGAAGAACATCCCCTGCTGTGGGATATAACGGTCGAACCTTCGTGTAACACAGAAACGCTGGAGGATGTGGCTGTTGTCATAATGAATCCGCAACAGTAGCCCGGAACTGACCGGGCTGCTGTTGCAAAAAAGGCGTCTGTAAAGGATATTTAGATGCGGTGGCTTCGTTTTGGTGTTTTTATTCTGATTGCTGCCATTTTGCAGGCCAGCGTACTGGCGGGTTTGAATATCAAGCCTGACCTGTTACTGGTCCTTCTTGTATTCTTTGCGGTTTACTGCAATACCGCCGAGGCGATTATAACCTCTTTCGCGATAGGTTTTGTAGCTGACATCATTGGCAGTGCGATGGGCCCTTACACAGTCAGCTTTGGTCTGTTCGGCACTTTGCTTGCATATCTGCACCGTGCTGTTGCCATCAGAAAAATGCCTTATCAGTCCGCTGCGATATTCATCACCTGCCTTTTGGCCGGGACCTTGGCGTATCTTCTTACATTTCTAAAGGGCACTTCGGCGGTGCACAGCGTCCACGGAGCCGTTATTTTTTGGACGTCGTTATACTCGGCCATAGTGGGGCCGTTTTTGTTCTTGCCCTCAGCCTGGTGGATGCATATAAATACACATCGTTTTAGCCACCAGTAAACCCGCATCCTGTGGATTGTCAGACTGCCTCAATAAAATGCGGGTCAGGAAGATACGATGTATAACAGGCGAATCAAAATCTTTGTGGGCGCAAGCGCCCTGTTTTTACTGATTCTTTTGCTGCGCCTCGTACAGATGCAGTTGCTGCCCGGCTCATCTGTTCAGAGCAATATCGCACAATTGAAACTGAGTAGCGGCCGGTCTCGACAGCTAAAGACCATCAGAGGCAGGATACTCGACAGTAAAGGCAGACCACTGGCGGTTGACGAGCCGCGATTCCAACTGCACATAAACTACCGACTCAGCCGCTTTGCCGACCAGCGTGTTCAAAAAGCCGAGCTGCTCAAAGCGGCGCAAAAACCGGACCCCGCTGCCGCCGAGGCTAAAGTTAAGCAGGCAATAAAGGCCAGCCTGGAGAATATACAGCAAATTATCGATAAATGTACATATTTCGGCCTCGAACACGCGGATATCGAGGGCAAAATCAAAGGCATAAATGACGAGATTTGGAACCTGCGGACGTTTGTTGCATGGAGACGAAACAGCCCTGACCCGAATATAATGCAAAAATATGCAGGCAGAATAAGTCATATTCCACTCTCGGAGGTGATAGCGGATTTCGAAAGCAGATTCCCGGACGAGCAGAAACGTCTTTTACTTATCAATCAGGTCGATGACATTGCGGAAATGGACGCCGCCGGCCCCCTGCTGGAGCTGAAAACCGACGACGATATCTTTACCGCACAGTTTGAATTTATGCACATTGACGGCGTTCAGATTCTCCCCGAAGCAAAAAGGGTCTATCCATACGGCAGCGCTGCCGCTCAGACAATCGGCTGGGTCGGACCAGCCACGCAGGAGGAAGATAGAAAGCTCTTTGCAGACGACAGGTTATCGAGATATCTGGATAACGAGGTGTGCGGACGCGAGGACGGCGCCGAATATGTGTGCGAAACTGTCCTTAGAGGCCGACGCGGCGAAGAAGTTTATGACGTCGACCGCACCCTTGTGAGTAAGACCGAGACCCAATTCGGCAAAGATGTTACGCTAACGCTCGATATCGAACTGCAGCAGAGAATAGAAAATTACCTTCTCGACTGCAATCTCAATCACAATTGCAAAATGCCGACAGCGGTTGTTGTTATTGATGTCGAAAAAGGTGATATTCTGGCACTGGTTTCGATGCCGACTTTCGATTTGAATTATGCGCGATATAACTACGGTGATATAATCAGTGACCCCAATACACCAATGATAAACCGGACGATAAATAAGCATTACCCGCCCGGGTCGGTCATAAAACCTGTAATTCTTATTGCCGGTCTCGAAGAAGGCAAAATCACTCCTGATGAGATTATCAGCTGTCCCGCTCGAAAAGCACCGCCGGGCTGGCCAAGCTGTTGGTTGTATAATAGATACCCCTGGCGGTGCCACGATGATGAGTGGCCGAACAGTGCACGCAACGCCATTAAGGGCAGTTGCAACATTTATTTCTCTCGTCTTGCCGACAGGATTGACCCCTCGGTACTGCAACAATGGCTGTTCAAATTCGGCTACGGCCACAACATCTCACTTGGCCCAATGTTTCACACATCAAACTATGAACAACGAACAACGAACAATGAACATCGAGCATCGAGCATCGAGCATCGAGAACTAAGACAGGCCCAGGGACAAATCTCAACGGATGTTCCCGATGGCGTAATTTCAAGCTTTGAACAGCTCCCGCCTCTCGCGAGGGGCGAAAGGCGGTATTTCGGGATGGGCCAGGGAAATTTGCGTGCCACGGCTTTGCAGGTCGCTAATGCCTTTGCCGCAATCGCGCGAGGCGGAGTATATAAATCACCTCGACTTTTCCTTACACCTGATGATACGAGCGACGAAATTGTCCTCGGTATCTCATCGTCCACTTTACAGGTCGTCTACGATGGTATGAACGCTGTGGTCAATGAGCCTGGCGGAACAGCTTACAATCAGTTCGCCTACAGCGGCTTTGACCACCAGGGGGTGAGGGTTTATGGCAAAACCGGCTCAACGGAGAAACCGGACAGCGCCTGGTTCGCAGGCTTTGCCGAAGATACCAAAGGCCGCAGCATTTCTATTGCGGTGGTTGTTGAAGGCGGCCAGTCCGGCCCAAGGGATGCCACACCTCTGGCTCGTGACGTCATCCAGTTCTGCATCGAAGCAGGATACATAGGCGAGAACTATATATATACCGAATAAATCGCCAAACCTTTATCTGAAAAATTTCCCAAACATTCTGGCAAATGTTGGCCGATAATCTATTAGCTATCGCAAGTATATCGCGGAACTTTGCTGTTAGCCAAAATAGCAAAGCGAAGTGATTTCGAAATTTTCCGAAAGGGAAATTATGGCACGTAAATATTTTGACTTCAGTGATGTGTTGAGCTATGGGTGGCAGGTAATGAAAGCCAATCTTTGGTTCTTTGTGGGCCTGGGTTTTGTCTTTCTAATAGTTACCTATTTGCCCATCATCGCCAGGGCTGTGGTGGAAAATCTTCATTTGTCTAAGGCATCAGAAACCACATTAGGAATTCTCTTACAGGTTTTGGCAGGGGTGATTAACATTGTTGTAACGATAGGTCTCATCAAAATAGCCCTTAGCTTTTGCGATGAGCAAAAACCACCATTTGCCACTTTATTTGATGCGTGGGATTGTTTTTGGCGGTATGTAGGGGTCTCAATCCTTTACGGCCTTATTATATTGAGTATCGTTGCTGCATGTGGTTTGGCAGGCACATTACTCGCTGCAATACATTTTCCTCGGGTGCTCCTGCTCATCATTCCAGTGGGTATTATTTTTGGTGTGCGATTTACAATTCAGTTTGGCTTGTGTTACTACTTTGTCATCGATAAGGGCCTTGGGCCTATCCAGGCACTCAAGGCAAGCAGCCGAACAACGATGGGCGTCAAATGGCGGCTGTTCGGCTTCGGTATCGTATGCAGCCTGATAAACATTCTGGGCCTGTTTTGTTTGATTGTCGGGATATTTGCAACGTATCCAACGGTCTTGGTTGCAAGCGCGCTTGTATATCGACAGTTGTTGGAACAAACCCCTGAGCTGGCTGAGTTTGGCATCGGCGGTTCTGATATTCAGCCTGAAGGTCAGCCTGAGACGCAGCCTTTACAAAACTGGCGAAACCTCTAAAAAAAGATAAACTAACGCCGATGCTTTTCGAGATATGTCAGTGTTTTTTCAATTATTGCAGCGGCTACGGGGGCTGCAACCGCCCCGCCGGTATAACCTTTGCCGAGTTGTTTGTTCGGCCTTCGAATCGAAACCAAAACCACCACCTTCGGGCCATCCACCGGCGCCCCTGCTATAAATGAGGCGATATAGTCATCCTCTGAATAGCCTCGTTCGTCGCTCTTTGCTATATTTGCGGTTCCTGTTTTGCCGAACAACTGCCATTTTCCCAGTCTGGCTCTGCGTCCGGTGCCTTCATTAACCACTCCGACCAAAGCGTCTTCAATAATCCACTTGGCAACTTCCGGCTTAACGACAAAACCCACGGGCGGCGGTTGCTGCTTCAACTTTGTAACTACGCCCGTATTGTCGACCATTGCCCAGACCACAAATGGACGAACGGAATGTCCGCCGTTGGCGAGGATGCAGAAGGCTCTGAGCAATTGAATCGCGGTCACGGAAATTTCCTGCCCAAATGGTATTCTTGTTACGCTGTATCCTGTCCATTTATCCACCGGCCACAAAAGACCTTCTGCTTCGCCGGGTAAATCTATTCCGGTTTTTCTGCCGAACCCGAAACGTTCCAGGCCTTCATACAGTTCGTCTTTGTCGAGTTTTTGCCCAATTTTAGCCATCCCTATATTGCTGGATTTAACCAGAATTTCCCGCACGGTCAGGTTGCCGAATGCGTGATTTGAGTATTCGCCGATTCGCCCGAAACCTTTGCCGCGGTAGCTGCCGTTTTCGCAGAATATTTCTTCGTCCCGACTAACAGCACCGGCATCAAGTGCTATTGCAGCAACAATTGGTTTAATAATACTGCCAGGCTCAAACTGGCTGGTTATCGCCCGATTGCAAAAGTTATTCGGGTCGGTTGAACGGATGTTGTTGGGGTCAAAATCAGGCAGTGACACCATGGCTAAAATCGCGCCTGTCTTCGGCTGGGCCACTATTGCCACAGCTGACTCGGCCTCGTAGCTTTCATATTGCTTTAGCAGTTCGGCCCGTGTGAACTGCTGAATTGTGGCATCAATGGTCAAAATAACACCCAGTCCATCCTTCAATATGCTTTTTTGTTGTTTCAATTGAATGGGTCGGCGAAAGGCATCTGCAAGAAACACATTTTCGCCGGCAGAGCCGGCCAGTTCCTCGTCGTATCGCAGCTCGACGCCCTCCAGGCCTTTGTTGTAGGCGCTGGCAAAGCCAACAACGTGGCAGGTCAAGGCTCCAACCGGGTAATGTCGCTGCCAGTCCGATTGAACACCGATTCCGTAGATTTTCGTGGCGGCGCCGCACTGGCCGGAGTCAGCATCGACCTTGATTTTCGCAAAGCCGGGATTTTTGCTCTGCGAGATAATTTTGCGGATTTCGTTCGCAGGCATACCGAGGACCGGTTCGAGTCTGTACGACACCTGCAACAGGTCTTCTATAATTCGAGGCTCGGCAAAGATGGTCTGTATTTTATTGCTCGCAGCAAGGACCCTGCCTCTGCAATCAAGAATCACACCGCGCTGGGGCTCCTGGGCGGCGCGACTTTGCTGCTGGTTGGTACAAACTGCGAGATAATGGTCGCCGGCAAAATACTGCAGATAGAAGCATCGCCCCATCAGCGCCAAAAATGCCGCAATCAGAAGAGCAAAAAGGACAATAATAATGCGGGTGCTTTTCAACTTTTCATCCAATTTTGAAGTTAATTTGGTCGGAAAGATTCGTTTCTATTGGCCCAGACGTTGCGAGATGGCGGCGGGATTTATCAAGCTCTCCAGCTGTAGCTGTTTCTGCCAGAGATGCTGTTTCAGCAGGGCCTGCTCGGCTCTTCGAACACAAAGCCCGTAGAAAATCCGGTTGTTAACGTTACGCAGATGAACGGTAAAAATCAAAATGGCTGTTACCCAAAAAACAACGAAAACAAAGCGAAATCGTGGCCTCATGATTCGACTCGTGGTGAGGACGTTCGGCTGAGCTCAGTCGAAGCCCCTGTCGAACCCAGTTGCTCAGCGACTGGGTAATTTCAAACACATTCCTATCACCAGCTTGCCTTCATCCTCTAAAATGCCGGCGTTTAGCTCGGCTATTTCGTGGTAGCGAGTGCCGTCGCCGAGCTGCTCGGCCGCTATCCGCCATAAGCTATCACCCTGCTGCACAACGTGGCGTCTGTTTTCTTCTGCCTGGTCTGAGTCGACCGCGACGTGTCTTTGGCCGATGGATTTTACATTCTCAAAAGATGCGGGGCAAAAAAGTCTCTCGATTTTGCCTTCACCTGACTGTGAATCAGACAGCGGCGGTATAACAAGCCTTTGGCCGACATAAATTTCATCAGGTGATTTCAGAATACTGCGATTGGCCTGGAATATGCGGGTAATATTAACTCTTTTATTGCCGTGCTGGCAGCCGTAAACCTTCCTGGCTACGACAGCAAGGCTGTCCCCGTCGGCGACAACGTAAATTTTTGGCAAAGCCGGCACGCCCGGTTCGACCTTACGATAAGTTTCTTTTGCCACAGTGGATAAAGGCTGCACTGAAGTAACTTCCCCATCCTTGGATAGGTCTTTCGTCGCTAAGGTAGGTTCTGGTAATTCCGCTGTGAATCGAAGATTGTTTTCTTTCGGCTGGGTCTGAAGTTCGGCCGGCGCCTTTTCAACCGACGCCGCCGGACCGAAAGCCTGCCGGGCCTTTCGCTCCTTGGCGGCAAGTCCGGGTGGCGTGTTCTCGAAACTCACCATATTGGTAGACAGCTCATTGTTGTTCGTATCCTTGCTAAAGCCGGGCATCCCGTTGATTACAAACGCAATCAAAAATATAAAAACCAGACCTAACAGCAATCCGATCTTTGCGTCAGAAGTCATAGCCGAAAACTCCCTTTCCTTTTGCGTATCGCGATGGGCTCTCACGCAGTACTCAATACGCACAACGAGATTATTTTTTTCGTGCGACCCTTAATTTTGCACTTCTGGCCCGCCGATTCTCCGCAATCTCCTCCGATGCGGGAACAATCGGCTTTTTCGTGATAACGCTGTAAACCCCTTCTTTTTCATTCTGCTTAAAGTTGTTTTTAACAATTCTGTCTTCCAGGCTGTGATAACTGATAACTGCTATATAACCATTTCTTTTCAGAATCTGAGGGGCCGAAGCAAGCAGCATCTCAAGATTTTCCAGCTCGTTATTGACAGCGATTCTCAGGGCCTGAAAAGTTCTTGTCGCAGGGTGAATTCTTGGTCTTCGCTTTCGCACCGGCTGAGCCAGCGCCCTGCAAACTATCTGGGCCAGCTGAGCCGTCGTTGTTATCTGCTCACTCCGGCGGTGCCGCACGATAAAACGCGCGATTCTCCGCGAAGCTCTGTCCTGGCCAAACCTGTAAATCAAATCCGCTAATGACTTTTCATCCGCTTTATTAACTATATCGGCAGCGGTCGTCTTTAATCTTTTGTCAAATCTCATATCGAGCGGCATATTTGACTGAAAGCTCAGCCCTATTTCGACATCGGATAACTGTGCCGAGCAGATGCCCAGGTCCGCGAGAATGAAATCAGCCGCATCTATGCCCTCGTTGTGCAGACACTCGGCGATTTTGGAAAAATTCGAATGAATAAGAATAACCCTGCACGCAAGGGCTTGTAATCTGGATTGGGCCCTGTGGACCGACTTTTTATCAATATCCAGACCAACTATGACTGCCTCAGGGCCCAAAGTTTTACCGAACAGGAAACTATGACCTCCGTGTCCTATGGTCGCATCGACCATCACCGCATCCGGCGGTAAGTTTATCTGTTCGGTCAGCGTCTTTGCAAGAACCGGTATATGTTCTGCCGCCGCCTCATTCATAACCTTTGGCATTTGGCGTATATCGCCCGCACCCTTCTACACCAGACGCTCCAGCCGTCGGGTATCCTAAACGAGCACCCTGTTATTCCGCGATTTTAATTTTTCAACGGCGGATGAGAACACAACATCGGAAAAAACTTTGTCGAGTTTCCTCAGCCGTTCCAGACGCTCGCTAAGAACCGCAAGTGACGCAAAGGTCTGCTCGTCAACCGCTCTTTCACCGACAATGCTGTCTCTTACAACCTGACAATGATTTGAATCCATTCCAATCACGTTGCCTCCTTCTGCCGTAAGGCATCCTGTGGAGCAAAAATTAAAGTTACTCTTCCTGCTTTTGCAGCGCAATCTGCCGCGCCTGCGACATTCGTTTCTGGTATTGGCCCATATTGTCTGTGAGATATTGCTCCCAGTTCTCGCTATTCCACAATTCAATATGGTCTCTTACGCCGACGAGTGTAATCTTCTCTTTCAGTTTCGCCCTTTTTCGCAGCCTTTCGTTCAGGAGCAATCGCCCCTGGCCGTCAAGCTCCACCTTCGAAGCCAGGGCGAAGGTCATTCGCTCAAACGCTACAGCCTCATCCGGGGCAACGGCGCTTGGAGTAACCGCAAGGACTATTTGCTCGAAGTACCTCTCCGGATACAGACAGAGTATCCCGTTTGCACCGAGGACCAGATAGAAATTGCTGCCGTGCTCGTCGCAGTCGATTTGCGACCTGAGCTTGTTGGAGATTAGAACTCTGCCTTTGCCGTCAACTAAGTGCTGATATTCACCTGTTAATAAAAGCATGGCATTTGTCCCACTGAGAAAATCAACAATGGGAAATATTACCACTTCTTCCCACCAAGTCAACATACAAATCCATTTTTTTCAAAATTTTTGAAAAATTTTATTATAGGACTATGATTGAAAACCCGTAATTCCTGCAAGTTAATGCGCTTAGGGAAAAAATCAGCCCCCTGCCGGGATAAATTTTTCTTGGGGTTTTGCGACGATGTTTTTTACAGACTCATATGTGATTTTGGTGTTTGGACGCAGCGGGCAAAAAATAGAAGCATACAAAACGGAGATTGAAAACGAAAAGCAACCCGCATGTTCGTTTGGAAGGCACGTTTTGTTTGTTTAAGGCTGGCGTTTTTTACGGCTACTTATCGTTATGATAGCCTCTGGGGACGATGAAACCGGAGAGGTTTATCGCTGTAAAGAGGTTTTACCTCTTCAAATTTAGGCTCCGGCGTCTCCACCGTTTCTGAGGCTGGCTTTGTAAAAAAACCAGGCCCAAAACGAATCTCGCAGGACTCAACGCCGCTTCCTCGAATCATTGTCTCACCCATTTTTTGACTCATTATTTGCGCCTCTTAAAGGTAATTCTATCTGTCGACAAATAATCCTACGCTCACCGAGTAGATGTGTTCCTGCATAAATTTGCATCCTATACTCGCCGGGATGCGGAAATATAATACCTTCAACACCGAATGTCAAAGCTGCTACTTGCTTGATATCACGAAACTCCTGTTCAACTGTCTGTTCAAACATAGTCTTATCCTCTTGTTGAACATCCACTAATCTGATTGTTATTTGCATTTTATCGCGTCCATTCGTCAGTTCACAGAAAAAAGTGAGCCGATAATGCCGAGCTGGGTACCGTGGAGCACTAATAGTGTGAATAATGCTTATAATACTCGGCGTTTGAGTCATATTGTCCATAATGACCCTGTCGCACACAATAGCCGACAGCAAAAGCGGTGGAGGTATTTCTTGCTCTTTAGACATTATACACCCCCTCAGATTATACGTTATTTTTCGACAGAATTCAAACCTTTATCTTAAAGAAGAGGTTTTTCTGCAGCCTGCGGCATCTCACAAAGTTTCCTAACTACTTTAATTTACTTGCCTTATGGCAAAGCGGGTGATGGGAATCGAACCCACCTGACCAGCTTGGAAGGCTGGTGCTTTACCACTAAGCTACACCCGCGTCTGTAATTGATTATTGACTATTTACCATTGATTATTGATAATCCACGCCTGATAGTAATCACAAAATAGTAAATCGTCAACAGGAAATGGCGGATTAAGATGGGTGTCGTTGAAGTTGCAAAATCAGCTAAAAATGCCTCGGTCGCCTTGGCTGTGGTCAAAAATGATGTCAAAAATAACGCCTTGGCTGAGATAGCCAAAGCCCTAAAGGCCAACAGCCGGCAGATTATCTCGGCCAACAAAAAAGACCTCGCAGCCGCTGAGAGTAATAATCTCGCCGCCCCCCTGCTGAAACGCCTTAAGTTCGACGAAGGCAAAATATCCGACTGTATTGCAGGCATCGAGAGCTTGATTAAGCTCGATGACCCTGTCGGCAGGACAATCACAGCCACCGAGCTTGATAAAGGCCTGCAGCTCTACAAGGTAAGCTGCCCTATCGGTGTTATAGGCGTTATTTTCGAGTCCCGGCCGGATGCCCTCATCCAAATCTCGACGCTTTGCCTGAAAAGCGGCAACGCCGTCCTGCTCAAGGGCGGCTCCGAGGCCCAGAATACAAATAGAGTATTAGCTGAGCTTATCAGCCGGGCCTCAGAAGCGGCCGGTATCCCAAAAGGCTGGCTTAGATTGATGGAAACCCGTGCTGACGTCGCGGAAATACTGAAATTGGACGAATATATCGACCTGATTGTCCCCCGCGGCTCGAACGAATTCGTCCGCCACATAATGGAAAATACGAATATACCGGTGCTCGGCCATTCCGAGGGAATTTGCCACGTTTATGTGGACGCTGAGGCCGATTTGGATATGGCTGTTAATATCAGCGTCGATTCGAAGTGTCAGTATGTCGCTACTTGTAACGCCGCTGAAACTCTGCTGGTCGATGAAAAAATCGCTGAAAAATTTCTGCCGAAGGTAAAAGCTGCACTTGAGCAAAACGGCGTTGAGCTTCGCGGCTGCAAGAAAACAGCTTCGATAATAAATGTCAAGCCCGCTATCGAGAAGGATTGGTCAACCGAGTATCTCGACAAAATACTTTCGATAAAGGTCGTGGCAGGGTTGGATGAGGCCATCGAGCATATCAATCGCTACGGCTCACGCCATACCGATACCATAGTTACCGCCAATAGGCAAAAAGCAGCTAAGTTTATGGACCTTGTCGATTCGGCCAACGTGTTCTGGAACGCAAGTACGAGGTTTAGTGACGGATATAGATACGGCCTCGGCGCCGAGGTTGGAATAAGTACCAACAAAATCCACACTCGCGGCCCCGTCGGCCTCGAGGGCCTTGTCATTTACAAATGGAAACTTCTCGGCTCAGGCCAAATCGTCGCCGACTACGCCGAAGGTAGAAAAAAATTCACGCATAAAAAGATTTCGTAGGATGGGCTTTAGCCCCTCATTAAATTTTGCTTTCGCCTGAACCTACCGTTTAGTTTTCAGGTGCTTTTCGAAGAACTGTTTGGTTAATCTCAGTACATTCGGATCTCTGAATCCGCCGTGTCCGGCACCCTTGACGGTGTAAAATAATACCGGAACACCAGCTTTTTTCAGTGCAGCTTCAAGAAGCTCGCTTTGATGGTGCGGCACAAGCGGGTCCATATCTCCGTGAATAATAAGAAAAGGCGCATCATCTCCGGTCACGTAAGTAATCGGATTAGCCTTGGCAACCTTTTCGCGATTGTCCTGAATGTTGCCGCCAATTAACTTAGACTCGGGCGAATCGGCCGTATTATGAATCATGCCATTCGGCAGACGGTGCTCGTTCATTTGAAGAAAATCCGTCGGTCCAAAATAATCCACGACCGCCTGTACTCTGCTGGATACTGAAAGATTCTCTCCCACGTCAAATTCGTTCACATCGCCGGTTGTGCCAAGCATCGCAGCCAGGTGCCCTCCCGCCGATGCACCCCAGACGCCGAAGCGGTTTGGGTCCAGGTTATACTTTTGTGCATTCGCTCGCAGATAGCGAACGGCCGCTTTGCAATCCTGAATCTGAGCAGGAAATACTGCGTGCTGGCTCAAGCGATAATTAATGCTTGCCACTGCGAAGCCATTACGAAGATAATCCTGCGGTCCTTCACTCTCCTTACTGCCCGCAAGCCAGGCGCCGCCATGAATCCTGATGATGAGCGGCGTCTTTTCTTCTGCTTTCGGAAGATATAAATCCAACTTTTGCCGCTCATGCCCGCCGGAAACGTAAGGCAAATCACGATAGACAATTGTCCCCTCAGATCCTTGTGCGGGTGTTGATTGCATAGTCTCCTCCGCAACGGCAACAGAAAAAATAAAGGCGAGCATAATTGATATTAAGATCACCCGTGATTTCATTTACCTTACTCCCTTATTAAAGACAAATCGTTTTTTTAATTGTTCCAATGATTTCCTTTGTTGATTTTTTCTCGAAACCGGTTTGCACGTTATAGTTTCTTTTGAATTCAATAATAGAAATCGCAGATGCTAACAATATAGCACTGCCAAATACGGTGTCAAGCGCATATATCGTGTTTCTAGAATGCTATTGAACAGCGTAAGATAATGCTATATTATGCTGTGCATGAGGAATTTCGAAAAGGCAAAACGGATAGTCATAAAAATCGGCACTAATACCCTGACAAAAAAAGGTTGGGACGACACCGCTTTGTGTACTAAACTGGGCGGTTAATCCCTGCCTTTGAAACATTCGCCGGAACCGCATATTCTTAAAACTAAATACAAGAACGTTGATTTCTGTTCCACAAAACTGTAATATATTGAGAGAACAACCGGCAACCCCTTTGTTATTTGGTTCCGTGGCTTTATCTTTGGTAAAAAAATGCTTTTCGGCCTGCGGCATGCTTGACCTATCCAAAAAAAGATACAGATTGAGAATCGTAATTCCCGCCTACCCGGCTTTTAACATCTATTCTCATATCGCCAAGAAAACTACGGCTCTTGGGCCTGTCTGCGTCGCTACGGCCGTCAATAAAATGGGAAAATGGGACGTTGAGGTTATCGACGAAAATAACCTTCGCCGATTCGGCCCGAGGGCAAGCTCAGGTGGGGCCGACCACGAATTCCTGCAGAGAAAAAGACCTGCTGACGTCGTCGGTTTTTACGGCGGCCTGACCAGCACCATACCCAGAGTCTACCAAATAGCCCGCTTCTACAAGAATCTTGGCGTTGTTACCATCGCCGGCGGCCAGCACTTTATTGAAGATAACATCGCTGAGGCATTGTCCTGCGGCATCGACTATGTCGTTATCGGCGAAGCAGAAGAGACAATCACAGAGCTTCTGGGTGTGATAGAAGGCCAAAAAGAGCCAAGCGAGGTCAGGGGCATAGCTTATTTGAAGAACGGCGAGGTTTTTCTTACGGGGAAAAGGCCTCCGACGACGGATTTTGACAAGCTGCCGCTGCCCGACTTTTCGCTCGTGCGGTATGCCAAAATCAAAATTTATCCCGTGGAAAGGATTCGAGGCTGCGGGATGGATTGTGAGTTCTGCACGGTCAAAGGCAGGCCTCGACCAGCTAGCCCTGAACGATTGCTTGAACATATCAGTTCACTGGTCGAGAGTAGAAATGCGAAGCAATTCTTCATAGTCGATGACCTTTTTGGCCAACAGCGAGAGGAAACCATAAGGTTCTGCAACATACTCAGCGACTACGAAAAGAGCATTCGGAGGAACCTGAGCATTACCGTTCAGATAAGATTAGACAAAGCCAAAGACGCCGAGCTGCTTTCCGCGATGCAGCGAGCTGGCATTAAGACGGTCGCTATCGGCTTCGAATCGCCCATCCAGGAAGAGCTTGACGCCATGAAAAAGCGTGTACACTGCGACGATATGGTGTCCCTCGCCAGAACCTTTCACGAATTCGGATTCCTCGTGCACGGCATGTTCATCTTTGGCTATCCGCTAAAAGGAGACCTGACCTTTCAAATACCAGCCGCCGAACGAGCCAATCGCTACAGACATTTTATCCACAAGGCCAAAATCGACACCGTGCAGATACTCCTCCCCGTCCCTCTGCCCGGTACCCAGCTAAGGCATCGCCTCCAAGAGCAAAACAGAATTTACCCTCTTGAGGATATAGGCTGGGAATACTACGACGGCAATTTTCCCATCTTTGAGCCGGATGAGCCGTTGACCGCAGGGCAGATACAGCGCTCCGCCAAGAAAATCATGGGCCGCTTCTATCAGTTCAAGTATATGTTCCTTGTGGCCCTGAATATATTCTCTTTTCCCACTCTGATTTTCTTCTTCCACAACATCCAGCTCGGCTGGAGAAAGTGGTACCGCTCCTGGCACAACTACCTGACTCGTTTTGTCGGCTGGCTCACTTTCCGAAAATGGACCCTCGAGTTCAAAAAAAACAACTTTCTGCAGAAATTACAAAACGCCCAGCACCACCTGAGAACCAACCAAAAATAACTCGTCCCTCGTCCCCAGCCCTCCGATGTTCTGATGGGTCGGGACTCCACGCAATGCCCATTCTGAGTAGATTTCTCGACTGCGCTTCGCCACGCTCGAAATAACATCGGGGAATCAGCAAAAAACAACAAGTTTGAAGACTGTTGAAGAATCTGTGACAATAGCTTAATATGTGGTTACGGTGAGTTGCTCAACGAGGGTAGTTACGATGCGAAATTTTGAAAATGCCAAAAAGATAGTCATAAAAATCGGCACAAATACACTCACTAAGCAGGGCACTAACGAAATCGATACCGATTACATTCGGCTGATAGCTGGTCAAATCGCCGAGTTGCGCAAAGAAGACAAGCACGTTGTCATCATCACCTCCGGCGCCATAGGTATGGGTGCGGGACAACTGAACCTCTCCGAAAAGATAAAAGATACAAAGATGCGGCAGGCCTGTGCGGCTATCGGCCAGCCTTTGCTAATGACTGAATATCGAAAGGCTTTTGACCGCTTTGGCGTTACCGTCGCCCAGGTACTGCTGACCGCCGACGTGCTCAACAATAGAAGAACGTATCTGAACCTTCGCAACTCCGTCGAGACGCTTCTAAAGCTCGGCGTCGTCCCTATCCTCAATGAAAACGACAGTGTTTCTACTGACGAAATCGGCTCAGCTTTCGGCGATAACGACAGGCTCAGCGCCCTGGTCGCCAGCAAAATCGACGCCGATTTATTGATTATGTTAAGTGATATTGACGCTCTCTACGACAAGGACCCCAGAAGGTATGCCAATGTTAAGCCGATACCGGTCGTCTATGAGATAACTGAGAAAATAATGCGAAGCGCCGGCAGAAGCGGCAGCAGACACGCGACCGGCGGAATGAAGACAAAGCTCGAAGCTGCTAAAATCGCCTCTACCGCAGGTTGTCGATTGGTTCTGGCCGATGGCCGACTGGAAAATGTCATCGGCCGGACTATTAAAGGCGAGCAGATTGGCACCTTATTTATGCCAAAGAGAAAACTCAGCAACCGCGCAAGGTGGATTCTAAACAGCGCCGCCACGGGAACGGTATTTATCGACGACGGCGCAATGAAGGCACTTAGAAACCGAAAAAGCCTCCTGCCGAGCGGTGTGGTGTCCGTCAAAGGCTCATTCGAAGCCGGCTCAGTTGTCATGCTCAATGAAAACGCAAAGGCCGTAACAAACTTCAGCAGCGCCGAGCTAAGGCCCCTCATCGGTAAACACAGCACAGAGATAAAAAAGCTTTTGGGTCCCGGCCATCGTGACGTCATCGCAACGCCGGAAGACATCGTTTTTCTGGACTACTAAAAACTCTCCGTTACACGCAGCACCCCTGTAAAATGGGTTTAGGGTTGACTTCGGGCCAAATCTCACTAAACTAATGCTTTCCCAGAAGTTAATGTTTTCAGATTTATCCGCCTGCGGCGGATAGGGTGTCTCCAAGGAGCAGATAGTGGCTTACAATTGTGTTGTTCTAATTAAGCAAGTGCCGGATACGAAAAGGATTACCGGCAATGCGATGAACGATGACGGCACCGTCAATCGCGGTGCTTTGCCGGCGATTTTCAATCCGGAAGACCTAAATGCACTCGAGATGGCCCTCGAAATCAAAGAAAAGTTCGGCGGCAAAGTCAGCGTTATCACGATGGGACTGCCGGCAGCCGCGGAGATTTTGCGGGATTCGCTCTATCGCGGAGCAAACGAGGCGATTCTTATCACCGACAAGCGATGTGCGGCGAGTGATACGTTGGCTACAAGTTACATCCTAAGCTGCGCAGTCAAAAAACTGGATTACGACATTGCACTTTGCGGCAGGCAGGCAATTGACGGCGATACCGCGCAGGTCGGACCGCAACTGGCGGAGAAATTAGGCGTTCCGCAGATTACCTACGTTGAAAAGCTTTTAGAGCTTAACGGCAAAACGATAACAGCTCAGCGAAATATCGGCAATGGCTGGCAGCAGGTGCGAACGAAACTGCCGGCCCTTTTGACCGTTACGTCCGATGCAAATGAACCAAGGGCGGCGGCTGCAAAAAAAATGATGAAGTACAAAAAGGCTATGACGCCAATCGAAGTTGAACAAAGGGTCAAAGACCAGAACCCGCATGCTGATGAAAAAAGCGTTAAGGAGCTGGCTGAGCACAAATGCAGTGAACTGGAGCAAAAGGGCCTGTTGATAAAGCAGTGGGACCTGGATTTTCTCGAGGCCGATCTGAGCTGGTGTGGCCGAAGCGGCTCACCAACAAAAGTGCATCGCATCCAAAGCGTCGTCCTCACCGCAAAGGAGAGTAAGAATATTGAGCCAACTGACGAAGGCATTTCAGATATGATACACGAGCTGATTGAAGACAAGATAATAGCATAAAATATGAAACGAGATACGAGGCACGAGCGACGGGCGACGAGTTATGATAGATGTGAATAGACAAGGTGAGGTGTGGGTTTTTGCTGAGCAGCACAATGGCGAGTTGGAAGATACACCAATCGAGTTGATGGGCAAGGCCCGCAAGCTTGCTGATACGCTGGGCGTAAAACTGGCAGCGACTATCTTAGGTGACAATGTCAATGATACAGTCGATAAGCTGATATACTACGGGGCGGATAAGGTCTATCTTGTTGAGCATTCGGTTTTGCAAAACTATCAGGCCAACAGCTATGCGAAAGTAATCTGCGCTCTGATTCACAAGTATAAACCGCAGATTGTTCTCTATGGAGCGACTATCACGGGGCGCGACCTTGCACCTCGGATTGCAAGCGCGACAAAAGCCGGCCTGACCGCTGACTGTACCGATTTACAGATTGGTGACCATAAGCCTCCGAACGACGAACAGATGCATAAGAACCTGTTGTTTCAGATTCGCCCTGCCTTCGGCGGAAATATAATCGCAACGATTATCAATTACGACCGTTGGCCCCAGATGGCGACTGTGCGGGAAGGCGTTATGCGCATGCCGGAGCCCGACACGGCTCGTAAGGGCCAGCTAATCAAAGAAAAAGTCGAGCTAAGCCGCGATTGTCTCGCCCTGGAGATATTAGCTGAGCATAAGCGGCCTAAGAAGGTCAACTTAAAGGCTGCGAGAATAATTGTATCTGGCGGCGCCGGCGTAGGCAGCAAAGACAATTTCAAGCTTATCTGGGATTTAGCTAATTGCCTTGGCGCAGCGCCGGCGGCAACAAGGGCCGCTGTTGACTTGGGCTTCATTGATAGTGACCATCAGGTCGGCCAGACGGGCACGACGGTTCGCCCCAGCTTGTATATAGCGGTCGGAATAAGCGGCGCAATCCAGCATCAGGCAGGGATGAGCCAGAGCCAGAAGATTGTCGCAGTAAATAATGACCCCGAGGCACCAATCTTTCAGATTGCACATTATAAAATTGTCGGTGACCTCAACAAAGTAGTCCCACGTATGATAAAGGCAATAAAGGAAAAGGGTATTAAGGAAGAAAAGACAGTAGAACATGGCTAATTTCTATAAGGATAATGACGATATACAATTTTTGTTCAGGCATATAGACCTTCAAAAATCGGCTCAGATTGCTGAGGAAGATTTTAGATTTGCAAAGGAGTTCGACTATGCGCCGGCTGACGCAGATGAGGCGATAAAAAATTATGATATGGTTCTCGATAGTCTCGGCCAGCTAAGTGCCGATTTTATTGCACCGCGCGCTGAAGATGTAGACCGCGAAGGTAACACTCTAAACGAAGATGGTTCGGTAACGTATGCCAAAGGCATTGCCGAGTCCCTTGAAAAGCTGGCAAAGTCCGAGGTTATGGGCTTTACTTTGCCTCACCGGTTTGGCGGGCTGAATTTTCCGAACTTGATTTACTCAATGGCCATTGAGATTGTCTCTCGAGCAGATGCATCGCTTATGAACATATTCGGCCTGCAGGGAATTGCAGAAACGATTAACGCCTTCGCTTCAGAAGAAATCAAGCAGGAGTATTTGCCGAAGTTCTCGGCGGGCAAAGTTACTGGAGCAATGGTATTGACTGAGCCGGACGCAGGTTCCGATTTGCAGTCGGTCAAAGTTTCAGGCCACGATATGCAGGCGGAACAGCCCGCCACAGTCTATCAGGACGCACAGGGCAACTGGTTCGTGCGGGGCGTAAAGCGTTTTATCACCAACGGTTGCGGCGAGGTGCTGTTGGTGTTGGCCCGAAGCGAGCCGGATATCGCCGATGGACGCGGCCTGAGTTTGTTCCTCGTTGACCGTGGTCCCTGGGTTAAGGTGCGTCGCCTCGAAGATAAATTAGGAATTCACGGCAGCCCAACGTGCGAATTGTTTTTCGATGATGCCCCTGCCAAACTCATTGGCGAACGTCAGCGAGGCCTGATTACATACGTTATGAGTCTGATGAACGGTGCGCGTATCGGAATTGCAGCACAATCAGTCGGCATTGCCGAAGCGGCTTTCAGGATAGCTCGTGATTATGCCGCCAGCAGAAAACAGTTCGGCGTAGCTATCGAAAAGCTGCTGGCCGTGCGCGATATGCTCATTGATATGAAAACCGCTATCGAGGCGGGCCGGGCGCTTCTGTATGAGACTTCACAGGTGGTTGATATGGAGGTTGGATTCACCAGGTTTGAGGCCGATTCATCCCAGGACAAGGCAAAAGCAAAAGAGATAAAGAACCAGTCACGAAAATATAAAAGATACGCCTCTATGCTGACGCCGATGAGCAAATACTATTGCTCGGAGATGTGCAACAGTGTCGCTTATGATTCGATTCAGGTTTTAGGCGGCAGCGGCTATATGCGGGATTACGCCTGTGAGCGTCACGCACGCGACGCGAGGATAACGACAATTTACGAAGGGACAAGCCAGCTGCAGGTCGTCGCCGCAGTTCGAGGCGTTTGCAGCGGCACCGCTGAGAAGTTCATCGCCGAACTTGCCGAAAAAAATTATGAGCCGCAGCTAAAAGATTTGCTCGAAAAACTTGCTGCGGGAACAGAGCAATTAAAAAACGCCGTCGCCTTTGTAAAAGAAAACGGCAACGAATATATGGACCTCTACGGCAGAGCTTTGGTGGATATTGCGATTGCTCTGATAAACGGGTATCTATTCTGCGGCCAGGCAAGTTCGAAGGTCGATATGGAAGTGCCGACGATTTCAGACAATGGCAAGGACAGCCTTATTCCCATCAGGCAGCGCAAAGCAGCGATTGCCCGCAGGTTCACCACCAAAAACGCCCCAAAAATTGCAGCGCTGACGGAGCTCATTCGCACCGGCGATAAATCGACATTTACCGATTACGGTATTCTGATTGGACCGGTACTACAGGAGTGAGGGAAAAGCTATGCTTCGAGCGGTCATACTCGATTTCGACGGGGTGATAACAGATTCAGAGATACTGCACTTTCGCTCGTTAAATAAAGTGCTTGCTAAATACGGCTTCAGGATGACGAAGAAAGATTACTATCAATATTATCTCGGCCTTTCAGACCTCGACTTTTTTAAGGAGCTTGAGCGAAAAGGCCGGCTTCGGCTTGACAGCCGGCAAATGCAGCAGGTCCTCGAAGAGAAAAAACAACTGTACGAAAAACTGGCGATGACTGAAGGCAGAATTATTGAAGGTGTGCGCAGCTTTCTGGGGATGCTCAGGCAAAATAACATACCAATGGCTATATGTTCGGGGGCGCTTCTTCCGGAAATCAATTTGATATTAGAAGGCGCAAAGCTGAACCACTTTTTCGAAGTTATAGTTTCTGCTGAGCAGATAAAAAAAGGCAAACCCGCTCCGGACGGACTATTGCTGACTTTGCAAAAGCTCAATGAAAAAAGCGAAACCTCAATTACGGCAGACCAGTGTGTCGTAATTGAAGATTCACATTGGGGGCTTGAGGCAGCCGAAGCGGCTGGGATGCATCCGGTCGCCGTGACAAATTCATACGACACCCAGCAGTTGAAACCGGCTGAGTTAGTGGTCGACCACCTCAACGAGCTGAGTATGAATGACTTACAGCAGCTTTGCTGCTAACCGAACCTACTGCAATTGGCCGGGGCCTGCTATCGTGGTTTTAACACTCTCGGTTTTCAGATTATACTCTATCTGGTCAACGTGTGCGCCGTTGTAGAGGCAGGGCTGAGTCTCGTCGCCGACAATCGTCATTAAGGACCTACTGGCGTCATAGAACAATTTACTTCCTGCGAATTGCCTGTCTTTTTCACGGTAACTGATGCCGGCCGCCGCGCTGAGTGTCGAAAGTTCGAGTTTTCTCTCGCGAGTTTCGTAAAGGACCGCTTCTATGTGGCTGGCGCCAGCCTCGATTTGTTCACCAGCTTCGCCTGCAAAGACGGGGAAATAATCGATAAGCATCTGCCCCGACTCCGAATCGGCGACAAGGTGGTCGGAGTCTAAATGGTACTTTAACGTATCGAAGCCCCGCAGAACCGCGTAGCAGGGCTTGCGCAAGCTGAATTTCTCTGTTTTTCTTCTTCGGATTTTTTGTGGGGATAGTTTGGAATGGTCGGCGGCAATCAGGCCGTCCGGCCCGGTGGCCAAAAAAAACTGGTTGGCAGGGTCGTAATCAAACCTGTGGCACTTCAACTTCACAAAGCCGAGCAGTTTTCTATCACCCGCTGGAGCTTTCCGAGCCTTCCGAGCCTCCCATTTTGCGTTCGCAAGCTGAACGACGCCCTCGTCGGCCGTCAAATGCTCGACGGCGTTTACGCTGCCGGCTGAGCTCCTTTCTTTATCCCTGTATAAATTCACCGTCAGCCTCGGAGCCGACAGCGTATACTCCTGCTCGACGCCGGAATCACTCCGAAGCATTCTGCAAACACAATCACCTTCGAAAACAGCCTGGTTTTCAGCCGGTAGAAACGTGGCTTTCTCCTGCGTGGTAACTGTTACCGGCACAGTGGTTGGCGCACCGGCTATGTCGTTTGCATAAAACGTAAGTTCCGACGGGCCGCTGGCAACGATACCACCGGCGCCGGTGCCGTAGTCATAATCGATTCTTTGAGCAATGAAGGTGGCCCGGTCGTTAACATCGT
>CAYLXD010000014.1:0-1519 GCA_964387515.1 uncultured Pirellulales bacterium
CTTTCAGTGAGAGCGGCCCGGTGGTATCACTGGCGATTACCAAGAATTTCAAAACTTTTTCCAGACTTGGTGCACTTTTGCCGCCGGAAGATAAGGACGCCTGTATGTTCCCGCGCAGGTTCAGGGGACGATTTGCCTTGATTCATCGGCCTATTGTCCGCGGTGAAGCGCATATGTGGATTAGCTTTTCGCCCGACCTGAAACACTGGGGCGACCACAGGTTGCTCATTAGAACAAGGGCCGCTTATTGGGACTGCCACAGAGTTGGTCTGGCGTGTCAGCCCATAGAAACTCCGCATGGCTGGATGATATTCTACCACGGTGTCCGCTCAACAGCCGCCGGGTTGATATACCGGCTCGGCCTGGCACTTCTGGATTTGGAAGAACCTTGGAAGGTACGTCGGCGAAGTGCCGAGTGGATTTTAGGACCGCGCGAGGTTTACGAACGTCTCGGTGAGGTCGGAGGTGTTATATTCCCCACCGGAGTTACCATCAGTAAGGAAACCGATCAGCTTAACCTTTACTATGGCGCCGCGGATTGCGCCGTCGCTGTCGCAACGGCAAGCCTGAGCGGCTGCATCGACTATATTATGTCCTCTCCCGAAGCGACGGAATAATCTGTTGCTGCCGGTGCCGGTGGCAATGCGGCCTTACAACAGCTTCTTACTTGAACCGTCGGCCAGTTTCCTGCGAAAAGCATCCGTTTCCCACTGATTGATGAAGTTCTGCTGCCTCTTATTCAAACCGCAAATCCCGCCCAGACGAGACGCATTGGTGCGAATGAAAAGTGAGCTGGTTACAATGTCATTGACTGCAGAGGCGATTTTTTTAGAACCTGCAACGAAAAGTCCGGCGCACTTAACCAAAAACGCCACGGAAGGATTCAGACCATTTTTGATTTGCGTTCTCAGCCTGGCGGCAATCGCCGTCGAATCGCATTTGGCCACCCACATTGCCGGTCCATTAGCGTACAGAAGTTCATCCGGCGTCAAAACGCCCGATGATAACATCTTCTGTGCATCCTTTTGATTCCAAAAAGCTGCGATTGTTTCGTTACAGAAATAGCTTATCGAGGTATGCCGGCCGGTCGCTTCAAAAAATGCCCGGCGAATGCAAAGTTTTGTATCGACAATGGTTCGGTTACTTACAGGTTTTACTTTGGTGGGCTTGGGTTGCTTTAGTTTACTATTGCAGGTTCCGACCACTCTGCGCACGAGTCGCAGCGATGCATTTGCATTGTTTGCTGTGACAGCAAGCCCGTGATTTTGCAAAAATATAATCGCCGGATTTCTGCCATAATGATTTTTGTAGTCGGAGGTAATAGTTTTAATTTTTTTGGCGAGCATATACCCAAGTCCGACGTAGGGTACCCACACCGGTGGAAACTTCTCGTTTTTGAATAGTTCTTGAAGTTTTTCACGTCCGTTTTTGGCACAGGTATATGCCAATACAGCCTGAGGGTGTAAATGGACCACGCATTTATCGAGGAGGGCGTGGAAATGTGCTTCCAGTGACGGCC
>CAYLXD010000014.1:1619-23154 GCA_964387515.1 uncultured Pirellulales bacterium
GCAGGCAAGAAGCAGCCGATTCTTCACCTCAGTTTCTCTGGCCTGTGTGTCAAGCCTGGCGATTGATTTATCTTCTATAATCGACAGGACTACGTCCAGCCGCAGTTTCCGCCAGCCCTTTTTTATGCTCATATCTTTCAGGGCAGTGCCGCTGGCTTTTATGTACATATATTTTCCGAAACGACATCGGGCCCCAGACGTGCGGTGACGACTCCGCAGGTGTCCGTCGGCTGTTTTAACCGATGTGTTGCCACCGCCGGCCTGAACCAGCGTAACATCTCTGCCGGTCGCATTGGATATCTTTATTAAGTCCTTTAAGGCATTATTCATCTTTGGTGACTGGTAATTGGTGAGTGGTGATTATTTAACCATTTAACCATTTAACTAATTACCATTTTATCTGGGTGTGGCATCGGGCAGGCCGCCGTCAACCGGGATTGTCGCGCCGGTCGTCGGTGTTTGACGCGTGGCAAAGAACAGCACCGCGTTTGCTACGTCTCGGCCGGTGATGCTTGTCTTAAGCAGATTTCGGTTGCGATAATACTCCTGCAGTTGCTTCTGGTCCATTCCTCTTGCTTTCATTCGCTCGGCTCCAACAGTCTCCCACAGGCCGGATTTGTATTTACCTTCCGAGAATACCGCGTCAGGTGCAACCATATTCACGCGAACATCGTATTGAGCAAATTCAAGGCTGGCAATTCGCCCCAACTGATGACAGGCGGCTTTGGTCGCGCTGTAGGCCCCGAAGCCGGCGCTGGGAGACGGAACATTCTTAGTGGACATAATGATAATGTCTCCTCCTGTCGCCTGTTTAATGAATCGCCGACCTGCCTCGGCGAGTGTCAGGAGCGTACCTTCCACATTTACCTTTTCCAGCCTGCGAAAGGCTTCGATATCCATCTCTATTAAAGTTGAGACCAGTGCGATGCCGGCGTTTATTATTACGATGTTAATCCTGCCCCAGGTGTCGATGACCGACTGAAAGCCGTTTGTTACGGATGCTTCATCGGTAACATCGAGTTTAATGCCGATTACCCTCTCGGGTGCCTGCCCGTTGCGACGCGGTCGCCTGCCGAGACGTGCCGTCTCTGGCACGGCTGGCACGGCGGCGAACTTTTTCAAATCCGCTGTAAAGTCGTCGAGTCTTTGGCCGGGCAGGTCGCTCGCTGCCAAGTAACAACCGTTTTCCAATAGTGCCTGCGAAACTGCGTAGCCGATTGCACCGGCTGCGCCGGTTATCAATGCGACCTTGTCTTTCAGTCCGCTTGGGGACGCCTTACGGCGGGGTGGAGTCTTATCGTTCATTATCTGGCTTTTTACTCCTCGGCTTTGAGGGTTTCATACAATTCCAAAGCCTCTTTTGGTTTTAGATTCTCGTGCACAACCTTATGTACAGTCTTCATCATTGCCTTTGGGGCATCGCTTTGGAATATGTTTCTTCCCATATCTACGCCTGCAGCACCTTCCTGGATGGCGTTGTAGGCCATCGTCAGGGCGTCCAGCTCAGGGATTTTTTTGCCGCCGGCCATTACAATCGGTACCGGACACGAGGCCGTAACCGTCTCAAAACCCTCCGCTACATAATATGTCTTGATGATATTGGCGCCGAGCTCAGCACATATCCTGCAGGCCAATCGAAAATACCTGGCGTCCCTTACCATATCTTTACCGACCGCTGTTACCGCCATAGTTGGAATCCCGTATCGCATTCCCATATCCACCAGCTTCGTCAGGTTGTGTACGGAACGGCTTTCGAACTGACCGCCGATGAATACCTGGAGTGTAACAGCAGCCACATTCATACGGATGGCGTCCTCGATGTCGACGGCTAAGTGTTCGTCCGAGAGTTCCTTCAGTATGCTCGGCCCTCCGCTGCACCTGAGCACGACCGGCTTGGTCAGTGTAGGCGGAACGCAGGTGCGAAGTATTCCACGGGTGAGCATAATAGCGTCGCAGTATGGCATCAAAGGGACAATCTTCAGGTCAATGCGCTCAAGACCGGTGGTGGGGCCTTGAAAATAACCATGGTCGATGGCAAACATAACGGTTCGGCCGGTCTCGGGATTGAATATCCTTGAAAGCCGGTTCTTCATTCCCCAGTCAAGTGCGCTTGCTCCTTTGAGGAAAAAACCTCGCTTTTCCATAGGGACGTCTTCGTAAAAATTCTTTGCTTCCTTTGCAGCACTGATATCAGGCATATTACTGTCCTTTCCATTAGTTGGTAATTGGTAACTGGTGAATGGTAACCCTTCGACTTCGCTCAGGGTGGTGAGCCTGTCGAACCATTATTTAACCATTTAACCAATTACCATTTAACCATTTTCAAAAGTATTTCTTCTGCCTTTTTATTCCACAGGCCCTCGTCTAATTTTTCAGCTACCTGCGGAAGTTCCTCGCCCAGCTTTTTCAGTTCTACAAGCTTCAGGCCTTTGCAGGCCGGGTATATGATAATTTTACCTGCTATTGAGCGTTTTTCAACTGCCCGAATACCTTCGATCGCCGCTTCAAGCCCACATACAGCCGCAACGACAGAATTCGTGTCGAGTCTGCCCGACTCCACTTCTGTTAGTACCGCTTTCATCTCGTCAATAGTAGAGCCGCTGGTTCCAATAAAATACAATCTCTTCTCGATATAGGCATTGAGGTCAATTTGCCCGCTGACTGTTTCGGCAATGCCTGCAAAGATGTTTATTATCCCCCGCTCGGCGCTGCTGCGCACCGAAGAGGCAGCCAAATCCGCTGCAGGTGCCATCAACGTTGTATAGTCGAAAGTTTCACTGAGCTTTTCTCTGGTGGGATTGTAAGGCCTGTACCGTACGTTGTTCTTCTTCGCCAGAGGCTCAGCAATTCTCGTAAGTGTCTCCAGCCTGTCGTTGTCGACATCACCAGCAAAGACAGTAACCCGCCGCGGCGGGCCGTGACAGATATTTCGTATCACGTGCATCATACCCATTGGCCCGCCTGCGCCGATAATATTAATCTTATCACCGGGACGAATCTCTCCGCTTTCGGGTATATATGCCATCGACTCAGCGGGGTCGCAGCCGCCCGTGCCTGCTATGCGAATGCCGCCGTAGTGCACCCGACCCACCTGCGTAGCCACCTCACGTGCGAACCTGCCGCCGCAGAGCACGATATTGAGAAGGCCTTTTGCGGCGACTTTTCCAAACAGAGCTTCGACCGTCTCGGCATTTGAACCAAAGTAAACCACGTCATCGAAGCTGGTGTCATTGAGCTTCGAAGCATCTGTCGCCTGTTTAATTGGAAGGTTTAATTCCGCCGGAACCGCGGATTTTGAAATCCACGTTATCTGCCTTGGCCTGCCGTAACGACCGAACAAATTGCCAAGAGCGTCTCCATCAGTCTCTACATCTGCAACGACAAGCATCTGCCCGTCGGCCTTTAAGCTCTGACGTTCTTTCGAAGCGTATGCATGTTCCACGCACGCCCACGGCTCCACCAGTGCCGCCGCCGAGGCGGACAAGCCCTCACTAAAGGACAGCAGCATCGATTCACCCTCTGGCGAAGTAATTGCCCGCTCATCCATCAGGACATATTCCTGAAGGGCTCCCTCGAAATTGTATCCGAAGGCGCTATTGGAGCGTTTGGTTTTCAGCCAGCGGTAGTCGGCCTGTACAAGGTAACGTTTGCCTGTTTTGAATTTTTTTACTTCTGGGCCAACCGCCGCCACTTCTACCACCGCTTCGTGCCCCGGCACAGTTGGTGTTTCTTCGGGGACGTAGCTGGGGATTTCTTCGAGGATTGATGGCTCTATACCCGAAACTATCTTGCCTTTGCGTACATGAGATGAGAATTGCTTTAGCAGTTTGAGGTCGGAAAAACACAAGCCTACAACCTCAACCCGGCAGAGAATCTGGTGCGGCCCGGGTGCAATAACCTTTTTGCAGTCATTAAAGACCAGTTCGTCAGGCCCTACTAATTGAACGGCACATTGCCTTTGCGGTAAATCAGTCATGGCTTTTGCTTTCCCGCAATCAATCACTGATTCTGTTTAATATTTCCTGAGTTGTTGCATCCTCGCTTAAAGCAGCAAAGCTGCTAAAAACATCATTTATAGCGTGGATTTTCTGCTCTTGCAAACCGAAAATCCAGCTGCTATAATGCCTCCCTTTATTAGTGAAACCCTAAGCGTTGGAGAAAATATGAACACGAAGAAGACCGAGTCGGATGTTAGCCGGGAAATTCACGAATTTGTAACAGCCGGTTTCAAGCCTCATTTCGGCCAGCTAAAGCAAACCTTCAAGACCGACCCTCTTTGGTCTCGACTTCGTGAACTTGGCAGCGAACTCTGGCTCGATACCGGCAGCATCGAGGACGCCCAGAAATTCTGGACGCAGGAGTTCTCAGCGCTGACCACTAACAATACCCTGCTGAATAAAGAGGTCCAGACGGGCCGGTATGATTCACTCGTTACCGAGGCAGACCGAATGCTGACAGCCGCGGGCAAAATCTCCGAGGAAGAAAAAATGCTCGAAATTGCGTTTATCCTGAATGCTTGGCATGGCCTGAGGCTCGTCGAAAAATTTGATGCTTATGTCTCTGTTGAAGAACACACCGCTCTTGCCCACGACCCTGAGCGGGCTGTTGATTACGCAAAACGCTTCTACGCCATCTGTCCGCAGCGGTTTATTATCAAGATTCCATTCACGCCGGCAGGTCTTTTAGCAACAAGAAAAATCTCAGCCGATGGAATTCCAGTAAACCACACACTTGGTTTTTCAGCCCGTCAGAATTACGTAGTTGCCAGAATAGGAAAGCCCGCTTACGTAAATGTTTTTCTTGGCCGTCTTAATAGCTTCGTTGTGGATAACAATCTCGGCGATGGTGCTTACATCGGTGAAAAGGCAACACTTGCCTCCCAGACCGCGGTCAAAAAGCTGCGGCAGCAAAACCTTTCACCTTCCCGGCAGATTGGCGCCAGCTTCCGGTCGGGCCCGCAGGTTCGTGACTTGGCCGGTATCGATGTGATGACAATGCCGCCGAAGGTTGCGGGCCAGTTCCAGGATTTAGGTCTTGCTGCTGACCAAATCTCGGACAAAACTGCCGCCGACTATAAGCCCGGCATAAATTCGGATGTGGACATCGATGCGATTAGACTGAACACGCTTTGGGACATCGACGATGCTCTTGTTAGCTGCGTCGATGCCCTCGAGAAGGAAAACCTCGACAGTTTCACGCCGGACGATTTGGTCGATTTCTTCAGCGAGCACCGCTGCGGCGATGTAATGGTCCGCTGGAGTGATTCGCAGATTCAAACCAGCACACAAGACGGCAAAATCCCGAAGCTCGATAACTGGCGGGATGTTCTCACGGATAAATCAATCGGCCTTGACAGCCTGATGAATTTGGCCGGCTTAAACAGCTTCACCGTTGACCAAAAGGCTATGGACGACCGGGTCCGCCAGGCCCTCGCCGGCTCGTGATTAGTAACTGGTGATTGGTAACTATGCAGTCATTTAACCAGTTACCATTTAACTAATTACCAATAGTAGTTGTTGACTATCGTCCGGCGATTATTGATAATTGCCAGCGTCTTCGCATTGTGTTGGTGTATTGGGCAGGCGGCCATTTGGCATTGATTTTCCGGAGGTAGATTATGATAGCGACGCTGGGAGCTAATACCGTAAGGGACATAACTAACATAGGAAAATTCTCACGATTTTTCTGGCAGGCGATGGGGGCATCGGTGCGCAGCTGTGTGAAAACGGGAACATACCCTCTGATATGGGCGCAGATGAATCTTATCGGCGTTCGCAGTGTCCCCATTGTAATGGTAACGGGCGCATTTGTTGGAATGATTTTGGCTATTCAGGCTTATGACCAGTTGGCGGGTATGGGCTTGGAGGAGCACCTCGGCGTTTTGATTAACATTTCGGTGGTGAAGGAACTGGGCCCTGTTCTTGCTGCGGTAATGTTAGCCGGTCGTGTTGGCGGCGCCTTGACGGCCGAACTCGGAACTATGCGGGTTACCGAGCAGATTGATGCGGTAAGGAGTATGGGCACAGACCCCATACGACATCTGGTTGTGCCGCGGGTGTTGGCGTGCCTGCTGCTTACGCCGGCGCTTATTATTTACGCCGATCTTATGGGTGCTGTAGGTGGATTTTTCGTAGGGGTCGTTCACCTCGGGATTAATAGCTGGGCCTACTGGAATTTCAGCGCTTCAGGCGTAGAACTATGGGACGTGAGCATCGGGGTTATAAAGGGATTTTTCTTCGGCGGGGCAATCGCCGTTATAAGCTGTTACAAAGGCTTTACCTGCAGGGAAGGTGCACACGGCGTCGGCCAGGCCTGCACCGAGGCGTTTGTCGCCAGCTTCATATCGATATTGGCGCTGGATTTCTCGCTGGCTGTAATCTTCAAGGCGATTTACGCCATCTTTTGGCCACTTAGAAGTTTGGTTTGAGGAAAAGTTAGGGTATAGAGATAAAAAGTGACCGAAGCTGACCAAAAAGATAAAACGCGCGAGATTAACAAAGACGGTGTGCTCTCCTTGAGGAATGTTACGAAAAAGTTCGGAGACAATGTCGTTCTGGATGATATTTCCTTAAGCGTGGAAAAGGGCAAGTGCACCGTGGTGATTGGTCCGAGCGGCTGCGGTAAGACAGTATTGATAAAGCATTTGATAGTTCTGCTTCGCCCGAGTTCCGGCGAGGTCTATTTCAAGGACAGGAGAATCGATAATCTTGAAGAAAAACAGTTGAACCGGATACGAACACATTTCGGCTTCCTCTTCCAGGGCGGCGCTTTGTTTGACAGCCTGAATGCCGCCGAGAATATATTGTTTCCGATAAGACAGCACTACCGGGTGACAGCAAGCAGTGGTATTGACGAGCTCGTCAAGACCAAGCTCGCAATGGTGGGACTCGATGGCTTTCAGGATTACTACCCAGCCAAACTTTCCGGCGGTCAGCGCAAAAGGGTCGCCTTGGCACGTGCCATCGCGTTGAATCCGGAGGTGATTTTATACGATGAGCCAACGACCGGCCTGGACCCCATCCGCGCCGACACCATAAATGAGCTTATCCTGAAGCTGCAAAGGGGTCTTGGAGTAACGAGCGTTGTTGTCACTCACGATATGAAAAGCGCTTATAAGGTAGCGGACCGCATCGTTATGCTTCACGAAGGAAAGATTCTTGCTGACGGTGATGCTGAGTATATTCGTAATCATCCTAATCCTATTGTTCAGCAGTTTATCAAGGGCGAGGTCAGCGAGGAAGACCTCGCAGTTATCCGTAGCAGTGGCATCATTTCGAAGACCCAGTTTGAGCCTCGGGATTGAGAGCAGTAGCAAACATCCTCGCTTGCAGTGGTGCTAATACCTCCTGCTCACGGCTTTGCTTGAGTACGTGTTTTGGTAAAAAGTGCGGAATTTATACCAACCCCTGTCCTTGAATACGGTCGATTTGCCCTAAACGTGTGTATTTCTCGCGAAATTTCTTTGTGAACTTCCATAAATCGGCATCTCTTGGGTTGACTTTTGCCCAGCTTATTCCGATTTGAAGTCCAATTTTATCTGTAAGTTCTTCAAGAGAAATTCCTTGTTCACCACGCCCTAGAAGACCAAGTACTCTAAATACGGCCTTATCAGCAGAACAAACTATCCACGGCTCACTGGAGTTATGAAGGAATGCTAATGTTTCTTTCTCGCCCACGTGGATTTCATTTTTATACAGTGGATCAAATTTATCATGGAATCTTGTGACAACGGAACGTTCCAAATCGATTGTCTTTTCGTAGGTATCAAGGCCGATGCGGATATCCTCTAAATCTTGGCTTGCCCATTTAGCTTGCTCAGCTACAGTTCGGGATATTGTTACATCACAGCGTTTTATAAAATCATCCCAGATTCCTAACTCAAAGAGCTTTATAATCGGCCCAGTATCGAGCAACAGAAATGAAAACTTTTTCATCCGTGAATTCCTCATCTTCTGTAAGATACTCCTGGGCTTTTTTGTAGCCAATGCGCATATATTTTGCAAATTGTATCAAGGAGAGCCTTCCTTCGTTTAGTGCCCTTATAGCCAAGCTACAATATCGCTCAGGTAATTCGTCTGGGTCATCAGACTTTCGTGGAGGCCGACTAACATTTATTTCTTTTGTTTTTGAAATGCAGGATTCAATAGTTTTTGCTGATATGTTGTTGAAGAGATAGGGCAGACGCCAGAACAGAGCTTCCAAGGAGACACCAAACTCTCTTGCTATTTCATCTAAAGCTTCAAAGCTGATTTGCCCTTTTTCGTTAGTGGAGGATTCTACCTTGGCTTTGACAAAATCAGTAGGAAGAAGAAGTCTGCTTGCAAATACATTCGCAAGTTTTTCTTCATGTTCACTCGGTTTATCGTTTTCTGAATCAGGTGTTCTGAAAATGTTCCATGTCAAAAGATGGAACAACTCATGAGCAAGGTCAAAATTTCTGCGCCATTGCTTATTTGACTTATTCAGAAGAATTGCTGGTCCGAAGTCCTGTGAAAATATCGAAATTGCACTTCCATTAAAAGGCAAGTGAAATATCTTAACATAGTATTTCTCTTCTAACGTCTGTTTAAGAGACATACTTGGTATGTCACCAAGCAAAAAATCTTTTTGTACCTTTTCGGCAAGTCTGTTGGCATGACTATATTCGAAATCTTGTGTTTTGACATCTAAGTATGGGAGGTTAACGCTTTTTACTTCATCGGTGATCATCTCAAGCCTGTGGTATTGTTCACAAAGCTGACGGAATTCGGCCTCCGTTTTTTTCTTTTCCTCGTTGGTGTCCGGCTCATCACGCCAAAGCATTAAGTCTTCTATGATTGGTTCATCAGTCAAGAAGAACTCGATGTTTTTCTTGTAGGCCTCAGCCAATTTACTAAGGTGTGAAATTTTTGGTTCTCTCTCGCTATTTTCGAATGCACTGAGAGACGATATACCGATGCCCGTCAGTTCAAAAACCTTTTCCTGTGTATATCCTATTGCTTTTCGAGCTTTTTCTAGTCTGTTCCCAATATCCATTTCGCACCTCCTTTTTCCGTATCCCAAAATATTATACTATATAATTCGGCCGAAAGAGCAAATTTCTTCTGGAAAACAGAATTTTTTGCTTTTTCCTATGTTTTTGGGGCCTTTCTCGGGGTTTTTCGCAAATTTCAGAGAATTTAATAACGTCGGGTGCTCGCTTTGCTGCTGCGTTTGTAGTTGACGAAGAAATACCGCAGAGCGTCTATCGGATGGTCATATAGCCCGTCTTTTAACGGCAGTTCCGCCTCCCGGCCGGCCGAGTTCTCCGGATAATGGTAGCACCGCATCGCCTCTATCAGCCTCTCACATCTCGGCGAGATTATGAGCCTGCTCTTGCCGTCGCCGGCTCTTATAGCCCTTCGGATAAGCTCAATGCCTTCCAGAATCGAGCTTCGCCGGTACCGCGCCACTATCCCGAGTGAGCGAAGCTCACGGATAGCGCTCGTGCCGGTAACGTCATTTATCCCGGCACCGGCTGGGTCACAAAACGTAGTAACTACTCGACTCTCACCGCCGGCCGTTCTGTTCTTGATTTCCTCGGCGTGCACGTCGATAGTCGCCCTGCTGCGAACATATTCATCTATCACTCGAACGAGCCCCTCTCCATCTACCTGAATCCACAAGCACACAAACGGATTGACAAAACCAAAGTCAAGTGCCCGATACAACGGCAGATTTGGGTCATAATCGATTTGTTTAACATGAATGGCTGGGTCAAACTCGGCAAACACAACATTCTCAAGGCTCGGCCTTTTGCAGAGCATCTCAGCTTCCCAGCCTGCCCTGCTGGCACGTTGCATCGCCGTTATGCAGTCGTCAATCTTCAGATAACCGCAGGCCCGTTTTGCTTTGCCCCGGCAGTCCGCCCACAAGGGACATCGCGAACAGTTTCTGTCGGCGCATTTTTCTATCACTTCCCATAGACACCATTTGAAAACTGGCGTGCCGAACTGATTTGCTGATGAGACGATTTTGTGCATCAGTCCATAAGGCCGGTGCATCGTGCTTATGGTCTCCATAGCCGCCACCAGCCCATCCGTGCTCTGCGTTGTGAACTTTGCCGCTGCGAAGACATCGTTATCGAAAAGCTCAACCTCATCGCACCGCAGCTTATGAATATGCTGGCCGCGAACACTCATCGGCGATTGTGTCAGAACTTCAACTGCCGAATTATTGACAAACCTGCATCCTGCCTTGAGAATTCTACCAGCCAGGAATTCGTCAAATCCTTTTTGTAAGAATCCTAACAGGTATTCGTACATCCTGCCGGATTGCTCACCCGAGCCGCCTAATATCCTCACTTGGCAGTTAGGCTTAAAAACACAGTCTAAAAGCGTAGCGACTGCCGCCAATTTGGTCTTACCGCCGCTGCGATTGGCCCACACCACCGCGTCAGCGTTACCTCGACTCTCGGTGGCGAAGTCCGCAGAAAAGCAATGCCAGAGATACTCCATCGGACTGTTATGCTCCGGACAGATTTTTTTGTCGGGAATATCAATACCTAAGAATACTTTGACGTAGTTTCTGACGTCCTTTTTTGTCCTCGGCCGATTCCGCCGGAGTGCCGAGTAAACCCCGGCAGCCTTTTCGATGTCATTGCTACCACTATGTTCGAGTTTCACGGCTGTTGTTTTTGCCATAACCCTGTCCCCTGATTTGAATGCGAGTTTTCGAAGTGCACAACGTGGACAGCACACTACAGTTATTGTTTATGCATTTTTTCCAGTCTTATAGTGTGTCTGCCCCCCTCAAAGGCTGTTTGCAGCCAGAGTTCCACAATCTCCAGTGCCTCGTGTATCGACATCATCCGCTCACCCAATGCGAGCATATTGGCGTCGTTGTGTTCTCGCGACAGCCTTGCCGAGCGGAGGTCCCAGCACAGAGCGCATCTTATCCCCTTGACCTTATTGGCGACCATCGCTTCGCCGTTGCCGCTGCCCCCTAATACGATGCCGCGTTCAAACTCACCTGCTGCCACCGCTTCCGCCGCAGGCCGAATAAAATCAGGGTAGTCACAGGCTTGGGCCGAGTGCGTCCCGAAATCGTGAACTTCATGGCCCAGTTCGGTAAGAACCGTCTTAATCTGCTCTTTGTAACTAAACCCTGCATGGTCCGATGCCATCGCTATCTTCATAATAGTTCCTTTCACTACCGCGCCATTGTACTCGTCAACGGCCTTGCTTCAACCGCTTTTTATCATAGCCTCAGGACACAAAAAAATTTCAAATTTTTCACTCACTTTTTTTGTCCCCTCGCCAAAACTGGGTTATATTTTAAATAGAGAGCGAGTTAAAAACTTTTGGCTTCGCGAGGTCGGGCCTGAAAAATAAAACAGGGATTCTTACAATAAAGGGAGATGGGGCCGCCAAAAGCAAGCTAAAATATAGGGAGGCCGCTGTCTCCCTTTATGCACTGCCTTCTATGTATTTATATCTGATTCAGTAGCTTCTCCTTTTTCATCTGATTCTGCCAATGCAGCTAAAATTCTGCTTGCAGTCTCGGCTGAAAGCTGCTCGCCTTGTCCTTCATCGCTCTTTTGTTCTTCGCTTATCCGCTCGACCTTTTTAGCTGCAACCCTCGGAAAAGATATAATATCAATACACGCCTTGCGGGCGGTCTCCTGGCTTTCCGAGTCGGTAAGCTGCACCAGCTTCGCCGCAGCCACAAGACGGTATCTGGCAATCAACGCCTCACTCGCAAGATGCGCACCGGCAATCCGACGGGCGAACTCAGCCTGAAATTCTTCGTCTGCAAGCCACTTATTATAAACATTTCTGCTCACCCTGTGTTTGTCCAGAACCGCCTGCTCGTCAAGCTCGCCCGCGAATAAATCATCTATCATCGCAAGCTGTCTTTTACTCAATTGTTTTCGCTTGGCCATTATCGAAAAAACCCCTTCAATAGAAAATCTATTCGTTGCCCGCCTGACACTTAACGGAGCCGGCATTGTCAAGATAATATTGAGCTATACGTGTCAACGCTGCCCCCCTCTTCGCGGCTTTTG
Organism: uncultured Pirellulales bacterium; assembly: GCA_964387515.1. Taxonomy (GTDB): domain Bacteria; phylum Planctomycetota; class Phycisphaerae; order Sedimentisphaerales; family Anaerobacaceae; genus CAVXEF01. The sequence goes on from CAYLXD010000014.1 coordinate 13,645, forward strand.
CCATCTTGTTTTCAGGTTCGGCAGCCAAAGAGAGCGCATTCTCGATAATCTGTAGTTGGCTATCGTTCAAAAAGAACACTATCGGATTTGCAAACAACTGCACATTTATATTTGCCGGCTGCTTTGGCCTTTTTAGATTGACAAGACGCTCAATTTGCTTCGTTGTTTGCGGCAAAAGTTTTGCGAGCTCATCAGCCTTTATTTTTTTGTTCAGCCGTTTCAAAAGCGCCAGCTTTTTGTCGACTTGGTCAGTCCCGGCCAGCCGGTTCAGAGTGGCCAGTAGAATATCGACCTGTTCATCATCCACGTCCCAGATTATCGAATTGACCTCTTTGTAACCGAGCTTAGCTAATGCCTTACACCGATGCTCGCCGTTGATTATTTGGAAACAGCCTTCCCTTTGCGGATGCGGCCGGACTATTATCGGCTCATATCGCCCCGTTTGCTCAATGTTACGCACTAACTTCGCCAGGTTCGATTTGCTCATCCTGTTCGGATTATCCGGATGTGCGATAAGCTTCTCTAACGAAATTGCCTGAATTGATATTGCCATATCTTTTGCCTTTTTATTACTCATTACCAATTACCAATTACCAATTACCAATCACCAATCACCATTCACCAATTTCGAATTAAACCATATGTAATACACCGGCCGAAAGGTGAGCTTACTTAATACATACCTTGTCCGCTCAATACCCGGCTCCATTTGCCGCCTCTTGCCGTAGCTCTGTAAAAATGCTTTAATTTGCTGCTCTATGAATTCGGCCTCGTTCGGTTGCAGCGATTCGATTTTCCGCTGTACTTTTCGCGGCCAGACTAATTCAGCTTCTTCTATTTCAACCATACTAAAGGCCTCGATTAGCTGAATGCATCGGGTACTCGGCTTTGCCCGGTAAGCCTTCATCCCTGCCTTTTCAAAGAACGGATTAACAAGTCCCATCACCGCCATCGCTTCGACAATCGGCACATTCATTCGAGGCATCGTTTCCCGCACTAATGTGCTCGCAAGGCCAAGCCCGCGAAACCGCGGCTCAATAATAACTCTGCTGATACAGCGGATAGTCTTATTGACAAGGGTGAGTCCTGTCGCTCTGTCAAAGCCGGAAAATATATTGCCGGTGGCAGCGTTTCGCAGCTCAAGACCCGGACTCGGCATTTTATAAACAATTACGCCCGCCGTGTCCGTTCCGAGACGGCTGGCTAATTCTTTTCTCGGCCTCAGCGCAAAAATCGCTGCAAAAGGCCCCAGGCGATTGTCACGATAGTGATAGTGTGCCAGCTTCTCGTAATCACTCACGCCGCCGGTGACAATATCGAGCCTGCTTGTAACCGAACACTCTCGCATCTTTATCTCTTGCTCTTTTTGTGGATAACCTCCGTACCGCCGGTCAGTTCCTTGACCACCAGCACATCCGGCGATAAATCTGCCAGTATATCTTCATGACTTGACGCTAAGATAAATGTCACCTTATTACGTTTGGCAAATTTGTGTAGATGATACGAAATCACCGCCGCTGTGACACGGTCGAGAGCGCTGCAGAATTCATCCGCGAAAACAAACTTCTTTCCCGCCGCCATTGCCATCGCCAGACGAAAACGATACTTTTGCCCGTCACTTAAATTTGCCGGCGTATTGAGAACACAGAAAACATCGTTCAGCCCCGCCGTGCTCAGCACCCTCAGTCCCTGCACAAAATCGCCCGCGATGCAGTCTATGACGGCCTTATCAGCCGGCAGCTCTATCTCGCTGATGTTCACCCTCTCGCAAGTGGGCATCGATTTTTCCAGTTCTCTAAGCAGCACGGTCTTGCCCGCCCCGGAGGGCCCCGTTATATATACAATGTCGCCGGCATTAATATCCACACAACAGCGGTGCGTTACATCCCCTTCTCTTAGCCGGTCGGCGCTTACACCAAACATCCTGCACACATCCGCCGCCTTGGCACTAATTGTACTCTGACGGGAAAACGTCTTTGAAATTCTGTATGTACTCATAGTTCTGTTTTGTTTAGTCCCGCCGGCCTTCCTTGCTCGCCCTGCGTAGCCCCGTTGTTTAGGGCGAAGCAGGGAGCGGAGTTGAAGGATTTGTCGCGGCCTTTTTCTCCCTTATCCGCGTCAATTATCCGCACAAGACGCTGGATTTTTTTGAGACTCTTGCGGGCGTAGTAGTAGCTGCAGCCTTGTTCGCTTGCGATTTTTTTTATTGACCAGCCAAGCAGAAAATACTGCTTTGCGACAGCCATTTCTGCGTTGCTGAATATCTCGCGGTTTCGAAGACACGTTATATATTCGCCGTCGATAAGTCTCTTGATAATCTTGTGTATCCTTCTGGCGATATTTGCCTCGTTCACACCCGCCAGGCGTGCCATCTGTCGAAAGGTATTGGCATTGTCCAGGTACATTGTCATCAGCAGCTTGTCCTTTCCCGTAAGCAGCGCTGCCCTGCTCCGCAGAAGGTCGATTCTGTCGCGAATTTCGTTCTTCGCCTCCAGGCTCTTCTGTGAAATGTTATTGTGAATTCTGCTCACTGCCGGTTTCTCTGTCCCGTTTGGCTTGAACCTTGGCCCGCAATTTAAGTTCTTCTCGAAAGGAGTTGCTGATACACGTCCGCCGACCTCTATGGCTGTCCGGCCGTCCCTGCTGGTTGTGCTAATTCTGTGGCTGCGGCAACCCTGCTCTTGGCCATCCCTTCCCTGAACATACGGTATCTCTACTGTTCATCACGGCCTTTTCTATAAAGTTATTTTGATATTCATCTAACATCAAGTACATTTTCACAAAACATATAACAATGTCAAGCATTTTATTGTATTTTTTTCAAATTTTTTATAAAATTCACTAAATATCAAACATTTACCCAGAACTTTCCCCCTTGGCACTTGAGAAACGCGGTCTAAGCCGGAAGAAATCTTATCTATATGTTAAATTGGCGAACTTGTAGGGATTGTGCGGATTAAAATGACCGGTTTTAGGATATGAGGCAACCGTCTCGGGGGTTGTCGGAGAATTTTCAAACTCCTGTTTACTGTGTTTTCCAGTGTGGCCACGACGAGTTGCGGCTAAAATCACCAACCACACCTTTTCGGAACAGTCACATATTGAGCGGTTAGCACAGGACTTAGCATCTCCTGTGGCTGGCTTTTAGCACATTGGTTTTGGCAGGATGCTATGCTGAAAAAGTTTGCGTTTTGCGGTTAGTCGACTATACTTATAATGGAGTGTTGAAGATAAAATGCCAGGAAGGATTCCTAAGGTAGTTGTAGTGGGCGGCACCTACGTCGATATGGCGATAAGATGCAGCCAGATACCATCTTCAGGCCAGAGTTTTACCGGCTCTGCCCTTTCGTACGCTATCACCGGCCCTGGCCCGAACGAAGCGGTCGAAGCAGCGATGTGCGGCTGTGAGGTGCACCTTATCAGCAAGGTGGGCGGTGACCCGTTCGGCCAAATGGCAAAGGCAAACCTGGCTGAGTATAATGTTGACACCGCTTATCTCTACACCGCCGAGGCTAAGAACACAGGCACGGTCGTCACTCTTGTTAATGCTGCAGGTGAAAATGCCAGCGTCACTTACGCCGGTGCCAACGGCGCCTTCCTGCCGCAGGATGTTGACGCTGCTGAGCGGGTCATTCGCGATTCTGATGTCTGCCTGATTCACGGACAATTGCCCCAGGCCGCGATTGTAACCGCCATTCGCTGTGCGAAGCTGCACGGCACCACCGTCATTCTCAACCCAGCCAGGCCGTTGGACCAACCCGGTAAAGGCAGCAGCGATGTGCCGCTTGAGTATTTCTCCGCCGATGTCCTGATTCCCAATCTTTACGAGGCCGCCGACATCACCGAGCATTCAGCGGCCAACATTCACACCGCCAAGCTCATCGGTTCCGACCTGGTTGCTCGTGGTGTCGGCTCAGCCGTCATAACGATGGGCAAGCGAGGCTGTATGGTTGTTGACAGGGCCGGCGCCGACCATATCCCTGCTTTTGAGATAGAGCTTGTTGACCAGACCTGCACCGGCGATGCTTTTGCCGGCGCTCTGGCGGCGTCATGCGCGGTTGGTGATGATATAAGGCGCGCAGTCAAATTCGCCTCAGCGGCGGGGGCCCTGGCCTGCACCAAGTTCGGTGCCATAGAATCCTTGCCCACAAAAGCAGAAATCATCGAACTGCTGCAGAAGCAGGATATCGAATAACTTGTCCTGAGTTTATCGAAGGATTTTCGAGCAAACAGGCGTCTTATTCAGCTGCGGAATACGCACTCAACAACTTTTATTATCCTGTCAGAATTCTACTTTTGGCACTTCGGTTTTTGCCTGCTCGGTCGCCTCGAAGTACTCTACCGGCTTAACGCCGGCCCGCCTGCAGAAAAACGAGCCGAAGAATTCCTTCGAATATGAGTTAAGCAGTTTCGCTGCTTCGTTGTATCTTGTGCGAGCAACGGCTATCCGATTTTCAGTGCCTTCCAGGGCGACCTGAAGGTCCCTGAAATTGTCACTGGCTCTTAGCTGGGGGTAATTTTCCTGCAGCATTAAAAGCCGGGACAAAAAGCCGGTGAGTTCGTTGGATGCCTCAATTTTGCCTGCCCGGCTGTCGGCCTGAAAATACTTTTCCCTCGATTTGGCGATATTTTCGAACAGCTCTTTTTCGTGCGATGCGTATCCTTTTACCGTCTCCACTAAGTTCGGCACCAAATCGAGCCTTCGCTGTAGTGCCGCGTCGATGTTTGCCCAGGCGTTTTCCGTACCCTGTTCGAGATTGACCGCTCTGTTGTAGCCGCCGATATACCAGCCGAGTATGCCGAGGCCGATTATTAATATAACCACCAATGCTATTACCAAGCCGACCCACGTGTTACCAAAGTCTTTCATTTTTCTTATCCTTCCTTAATTTTGAATTTTAAATTCTAAGTTTTTAGTTTCCCTCTACCAGCCTCCGCTCGCACCGCCGCCCCCGAATCCGCCGCCCATACCGCCGCCGAAGCCCCCGAACCCGCCGCCGAAGCTTCCGCCGCCGTATGAGCCGCTCCTGCCGTAGCCGCCGGGTCCGCCGAACAAAAACGGCAGGAGAAGCCACCATCCCATACCTCGTCCCAAGCCGCCGAAAATCAGCAGCAGGAAAAATAAAAGAGGCAGATAACTACAGCACGGCGGCCCTGTTCTTCTGTGCTGCGTCGATACGGGAGCGAGCTTCGGCATACCGGTTAAGCTGACGCCGGATTCGTCTGCTATCTTCCGGACGATTTGTAAATTAGCTTCGTATATGCCCTTGCTGTACTGACCTTTTTTTAGATACGGTACCAGCACTTCTCTGCCAATGCGGCCGCAGTACTGGTCGGTTATAAATCCCTCCAGACCGTAGCCGACCTCGAATCGATAGCGTCTGTCTTCGGCCGCCAGCACAAAGAGCAACCCGTTGTCTTTACCTTTTTGGCCGAGCTGCCACTTTTGAGCATGCTCAATTGCGAATTGCTCAATCGGCATACCTTCCGTTGACTGGACAGTGAGGATGATGTACTGCGCAGATATCTTTTGCTCCAGTTCCTGCAGAATCCCGTTTAGCGAATGTTCTTCGGAACTATCTATCACATTGGCGTAATCTTCGACGTAATGGCGCGGCGCCGGCAAATCAATTCCGGCGAAGACGGAGTTGGCGGATATTATCAAAAGTGTTATTGTAAAACGAAGCAGCAGTTGTCGCATAATCACTCCTCAAGTTCGTCAACGATAACGGCTAATCGGTCGGTCGCTGCGTAAATGGCCTCGAAGTTTCGTTGGATTTCATCATTGCTGAGTCGCACCTTTTTGTGCCGCCAGTTTTTTGCACTAATCAGGCAGTCTGTTTTTACTGAAAGCTCGGCTTCGGCCTTTGTGAAGACCGCCTCCGCCTCGCTTGGCCGGTCGGAATCTTTTAACCACAGCATCGCTCGCAGCAGCGGCAGAAGTCCACTTACAGCCGATATGAGAATGTCACGGACAAATTTCTTTTGACCTGCGGCGGCGATGTAACCCTGCCTCAATCTAATAAGCGCAGCTTTTAATTCCCGTTCACACTGAAGCCGAACGTCTTTTTTTGCAAAGCTAAGCTCCGCGAACGGGTCATCGCCGAGAATCGTCTGATGAATCAGTTGAAAATCTAAAAACTCAATCCCGAAGACGTCACGCGACCGCTCGATGTAAGCTTCCGTCATAAGAAGGGGGGCGGAGAGCTTTTTCTTTCTCATCGGCCTTGCCATATCAGCGAGGTTATTTAGCGAACCTAAATCCTGTTTAGCCAGGACAAGAACACTATTGATGTCACTTTTTCCGGGCACAAAGTCTCCGGTCAGACTGCTGCCGACGATGGTGATACTTTTTAGATTTTCACCCAGCTTTTCTGTAAGTTTCTCCGCAAAAGTCCTCACGGCTTCGCGAATCTCACTTCGCAGCGGAGCCAGCTTCAGTTCATTGTTACTTGCAGCCATCTCATTCTCCTTCATTTCGTAAGTCGAATCGATTAAGCTGCATTAGTCTATCATCTTGGGTTGGCGCGTACAACCGGCAATTACTTTGACAGAAAAAAGTGCCAAATTGGCAGGTCGGCCGTACATAGTTTCAGCCGGAAGCTTGGCCGGAGGGCGGTTTTTTAGCTATCAGCGGCACTCTGAATTCTGGCACGGGTTTTGCATAATTCTTACCTTAGGAACATTAAATTTATCCGGCTGATAAGAAGATTAAATAGCAGTAATTTAGGGATTGGAAAGGAGGTGTTACTATGGCACTTGTACCCGTACACAAAAGAGGTGGGGGCGATTTGGCAAGACTTCACCGTGATATGGATGATTTGTTCGGCGCATTTTTCGGAGATTGGCCTATGTTTTCGCAGCGCGGAGTCTGGCCGGCCATTGACATCGCTGACAGTGAGAACGAAATCGTTGTAAAGGCCGAGGTGCCGGGCTGCAAAGCTGAGGATATCGACATCTCTGTTCACGGCAATACCCTGACCATCAGCGGTGAGAAGAAGGCCGAAGAGGAGAAAAAGGAAAAGGGTTACTATCATCTCGAACGTTCCTACGGCAGCTTCAGACGAGAGTTTAGCCTGCCCGGCGATGTGGACCCCGACAAGGTCGAAGCTTCGTGCAAAAACGGCGTGCTGACTGTAACTATGCCAAAATCGGAGAAGGCAAAGGCGGTCAAGATTAAAATTAAAGGACAATAAGTTTAGCCACAATGCGCTCGTGTGCAAAGGTGTCACCGCGTTATGATGGACAGGGTGACACTTTTTTTAATGCACGACGGTTCCACCAACGGCGAGGCTGCCGAAGCCGGCAAGTACCCCCAACGCCGAAAAAATCGTTGAAGCTGACAAGGTAATTGTTTAAGCTCTTTTAGTTAACCGTCGTCGGCACTTGTTCGCCGTAGCCAAATCCTTCGTAGCCTTGGCGTAGGAGGATGGCGAAGGTGGACGGCGGCACTTTACACAATACGGGGAAATTGAGGATGTTATAAATGGCAACGGAAGTAAAATTGCCCCGGTTCGGCGAGACAATAGAGGAAGGTACTATCGTCGATTGCAAAGTCAAACTCGGCGACGAAGTAAAAAAGGGCGACGTGATTTTTGAGATTGAGGTTGACAAAGCCACACTCGAAATGGAATCGCCCGCCGATGGTTTTGTTAAACATATTCTTGTCGAAACAGGCCAGACGCTGCCCGTTGGTAAGCCTATCTTAATCCTGGGCGACAAGGATGAAGAAGTCCCACGGAGTTTCGTCAATTCGCCGAAAGCCGGTGATACTGCTGCGGTTGCCGAATCGTCGCCGTCTGCTCCGGCAGCAGCCGAACCCCACGCAGTTGCGAAGCCGGCAGGCACCCCCAGCGCCGTAGAGCCTGTACTCGGCGCCACCATACCGCTCAACAGGCTTCAGAAGATTACCGCTCAAAAGATGCTCAAATCGAAGCAGGAGATACCGTGTTTCTATCTGAGCGTCAAAGCTGACGTTACCAACCTGGTCGAATTCAGGACCAAATTCAATCGAACCAGCGATGTGGAAGTTGCTTACAATGATTTCATTGTTCGGGCCGTTGCCGTTGGTCTGGAGAAATTTCCGATTATGACAGGCCGGTTGGTTGGCGATAAAATTACACTCACAGATGATATTGGCGTCGGACTGGCAGTTTCTGTTGCCGACGGTCTGGTTGTACCTATCGTCAAAAGCGCCAATAAGAAGGATGTTGCTGGGATAGCACGTGACAGCAAAGCTCTGATTGAGAGGGCCCGCAGCAACAGGCTCTCACCCGCTGATTTGGAAGGCGGCTGTATCACCGTCAGCAACCTCGGCGCCTTCGGCGTCGATTCTTTTATACCTATAGTTGTGCCCGGCCAGTGCAGCATACTCGGCATCGGCCGGATAACCGATGCCTGCGTTCCGGAAAACGATGGTTTCGCCGTACGAAAGTTAATGAGTATGACGCTTTCTGCCGACCACAAAGTTACCAATGGTGCCTATGCAGCTCAGTTCCTGGACCTCGTAAGAAAGCTGCTCGAAGACCCGTCTAATCTTGCCTAAGGGGTGGATTTGTCGGCAAAATTGCCGTTGGCAACACTGAAGGCGGCCTTTGCCCGACTGCTCTGCAGGTGCCAAATCCAACCTTGAAAATACGCTTTCTGCGCTATTTTTGTCTGTTCTTTTGCCGCCTGCTGGATGTTTGCTTGCCCTTACCTTTACTTTCGGTTGGTTTTTTATCGGCCCGTCCCATAAAAGATAAAGTTTTTTTGTTTTTTTTGCCGAATTATTATTTAGATGGAAGCTGGACTGTTTCTCAGCCTCAAAGAGGGTGTTTCTGCGGCAAAATTGGTTATGGACCGGTAGTTTAGAATCTGGAGAAAGATTATGAGGGTCATAGCGGTTGTCAATCAAAAAGGGGGGTGTGGCAAAACAACGGTATCGATAAACCTGGCGAGTGCTCTTGCCGGATTGGGCCACAGGACGTTGCTGGTCGATATGGATCCGCAGTCCCATTGCGCCGTCGGTCTTGCCGTGCCCGAAGAGCAGATTGAGCAGAGCGTCTATGACGTCCTGATAAGCGCCAGCAGAAACGAACCGATTAGGCTCACGGAAATCCTCTGGCAGATCAGCGACAGACTTGAGCTGGCCCCGGCCAGTATTGACTTGGCTGCGTTCGAACAGCAGATGGCCGGTGTCGCCAACCATGAGTGCTCATTGAAAGATGTCCTCGATGGACTCGAAGACGAATTCGACTTTGTTGTAGTCGATTGTCCGCCGGCCGTCGGCCTGCTGACTTTTAGTGCGTTAAGGGCCGCCACCGACGCCGTCGTTCCCGTGGAGACCGGATATTTTTCACTGCACGGACTCAGCAAACAGCTTGAGACACTCAAAGTACTGTGCGGACGATGTAATCACCACGTCAACGTCAGGGTCCTCGCCAGTATGTATGACATAAGAACGAAAATGGCCAGAGAAATTCTCGGGGAATTGCGAGCACACTTTGCCGACAAAATGTTCAAGACTAC
>CAYLXD010000015.1:0-23018 GCA_964387515.1 uncultured Pirellulales bacterium
TACCGCGGGTTCGAATCCCGCCCTCTCCGTTCTTCGCTGCGCTACGAACGGCAGGCCGTTCTTCCCACTGCACCATGAATGACACGTCCGTTTGAGATTGAAATATGTGGTATGTATATATTCTTAAAATGGCTAATGGGGAACATTATGTTGGCTCAACGAACAACCTTAAGAGGCGAATGGAAAAGCATACAAGAGGACGGGTAATTTCGACAAAGCGGGGGCTTCCAGCGGTTCTGGAAGCTTACATTGCAGTTAAATCAGAGGGAATAGCACGTCGTCTCGAGAAATACCTAAAGACGTCGTCCGGAAAAGCGACACTAAGGAAAAGAATTTTACCCGACGAAGCGACAGCGTAGTCAGGCCCACCTTCTCCATTAGTTTTATGTTAGCAAGGACTTATGTCGCTGACCGAGATGCAACACTCGATGAATACAATTGCTTGCTGTCGTTTGGCAATCTGCTTAGAGTCCAGTACATATCGACAGTTCTCATTGCTTCGACAAACCGCTGGTAACTCACCGGCTTGACGATATAACCGGCAACGCCCAAATCATAGCTTTCGACTATACCTTCGTCGCCATCCGAGGTTGTTAAAACTATCACAGGGATTTTTCTGAGCACAGCATCTGCTTTGACGATTTTTAAGAACTCAAAACCATTCATCCTTGGCATATTTAAATCCAGAAGGATAACACATGGCTCTAAGTTATTCGCATCTTTTAAATAATCCAACGCATCTTCACCATCAACCTTATTAATCAGTTTGTTTGTGACTTTAACCTCGTCAAGGGCCCGTTGAGTGGTCATTGCATCCACGTCATCGTCCTCAACCAACAATATTGGCCTGGAGTTTCTCATTTTTTACCTCCGTTTCTTGTTTTGACAGTGTAAAGAAGAACGTGCTTCCTTCGCCCGGCTTTGATTCTACCCAAACTTTACCATCATACATTTCAACGATTTTCTTTACTAATGAAAGACCTACGCCGGTGCTTTCAAACTCATCACGTCTACTCAGTGTCTGAAAAATCTGGAAAATCTTTCCAAAATACTTTTCCTTAATCCCCTGGCCGTTATCGGCGACGCTGAACTTCCAGAAACCGTTCTCTTCGACACAACCAATTTTGATTTGGCCTTGCGGTTTATCCATATATTTCACCGCATTGCTCAGCAAATGCTGAAACACCTGGGTAATATGATTTTTCCCACAGACTACCGCAGGCAATTCATTTTCTATCGTTATTTCGATATTTTTGGGCACATCCATGCTGTTGACGACTTCCCTAACGATGAAACTCAAATCCACCCTTTCGCCTTTTTCTCCAAACTGCCCCACCTCAGAATAACGAAGAAGACCACTGATTTGATCGCTCATCCGCTGCGTTCTGCCAACAAGCATTCTTAGCAACCCTTTGCCCTGCTCATCCAATTTATCGGCATAATCTGTCGATATAATTCCCACCAAGTTTCCAATCGCTCGCAATGGTGCCTTAAGGTCGTGAGCCGCTATATAGGCAAAAGCCTTCAGTTCTTTATTTGTCTTTTCCAGCTTCTCAAGCAGCTGGGCCTGACGCTTCTCCGCCCGCTTACGCTCTTGGAGAAATCCGCCTATTCTGTAGAGCATCGCACTGTCGGATATATCAGGATGACTTTGCAAATACTCTCGAAGGTACTGTCCAATCTTAGAAGGGTGTGCCATAATGAACCGGCACGTTCTATCACCCTTAGCTCTACACGTTATCTCAGAGGCAACCAGCAGAACTCCAAAGCTCTCCTCGCACCATCCGGATGAATACCCGGCATTCATAGCACAAACACAGAAACTACTCTTTTTCCCGCTATTTTCCCACGCATCGGCCTCAAACGAAAATGGATGATCATATATAAGATAGTAGTTTTCGTCAGGTGTTGGTCTTGACTCAGCAAATATATCAACAAAAGCCCAACCTGTATGAGAGAAATGAATTGGACCTGCAGAAAGTTTCTCTATCGGGTCATGCACGCCCATTTTTTGGTGGAAATTCCTGGCATCCATTTTTCCAATGGCATGTGCAACATCAAAAAGAAGGCTCCTTGCTATTTCCGATGCTTTTTCATCCCCCAGGTCCTTGAACATATCCTTTATGGTATCGAAGAAATCCACCGACATTGAGGCTGCCCTGACAAGAATATATCGTTGGCCAAATATTTCTATCTTGCCCTTCGACGCCTCTTCTTTTTTCTCACTGAAATACCTTTTTACATAGTCTTGAGCCTTCTGGAAAATCGGCTCAAACTGTTCTGGAACAGCTACGGTATCTAACATATCACTTTTTCTCCATTGTGCCACATATCACATGATTATCAACTAAGATACCTTTACAGTATCTGTCGATATCAGACCGAGTATCAACTAATACTGACCTCGAGCTTTTCATCTTTAACTTCAATTTCTTGCTTCGGTAATGTAAAGAAGAACTTGCTTCCTTCACGCGGTTTTGATTCTACCCAAACTTTACCATCATACATTTCGACAATCTTTTTTACTAATGAAAGACCTACGCCTGTGCTTTCAAACTCATCACGTCTGCTCAGTGTCTGGAAAATCTGGAAAATCTTTTCAAAATACTTTTCTTCTATCCCGCAGCCGTTATCGGCAATACTAAACTTCCAGAAACCATCCTCTTTGACACAACCGATCTTTACCCAGCCTTGCGGCTTATCCATATATTTCACCGCATTGCTTATAAGATTTTGGAACACTTGGGTAATGCGGGTCCGTCCACATTCAATTGTGGGCAATTCGTTTTCAACTGTAATGGTAATATTTTCCGGCGGAGCAATCGTATCGATAACTTCTGAGACAATTTCATTTAGATTTGCCGTGACCTTTTCTTCCTTAATACGCCCTACTCTTGAGTACTGTAGGATTCCATCGATAAGGTCATGCATTCGGCCCACCCGGCAGGTAAGCAGATTTATTTGCTCTCTGCCCCGTTCATCGAGCTTATCCGCGTAATCAGTTGATATCCAATCAGCCAGAGTTGTAATTCCACGCAGCGGCGCTTTCAAATCATGCGACACTATGTAAGCGAAATCCTTTAACTCCCGGTTAGCCTTTTCCAGCTGCTCAAACAGTTGAGCCTGGCGCTGCTCCGCCCGCTTGTTCTCGGTGATATCCCGGAATATACCTTGCAGTAGTCTTTTGCCCCTAACTTCTAACAGATTAGCCTTTATTGCAACATCCCTTATCTCTCCGGTTTTGGTAATAACCTGTGCTTCCAAGGTCTGGCCCTGTTTTTCTTCGAGATGCTGTTTGAAGGTCCTGCTAAATCCTTCTTCGATTCTTTCTGGAGGATGGAGAATCCGCTGGTGTTTACCAACCAGTTCTGATTTTTCCCGGCCAACCAATTTTATTGCCGCAGGGTTACAGTCAACTATTATGCCTGTCTCGGCATCGCCTACGAAGATAGCATCTAATGCTCCCTCAAACTGTATTCTGTATCTTTCTTCTGCTTTACGCAACTGCTCTTCTACCTTTTTGCGATGCTCAATCTCCTGGTTCAGGTTATCTATAGATGTGGTTGTCATTTGCAGGTCCTGGGCCATCTGGTTAAATGCCGCTGCTAAATCTCCTATCTCATCCTTCTTTTCAATTTCTATTCGTGTGTCTAACTTACCTTCACCTATCCTGACAGCAGCATCTCTCAGGCTTATTATTGGTTTTGCAATCCTTTTTGAAAGAAAGACGCCGAATATAATGGCCAAGGCAAAGCTCAGGAGTATAATTAATCCCGATATTATAAGTGTTGTAATTACGGTTTCATACGCCTCCAGAACCGGTAATTCAACCACAACTGCCCAGTCAGGCGTGCCAAGATGCGCATGGTTAGCCACAACCTGGTTTCCCTGGATACCTTTTACTACCTCGGCACTGTCTTTATGGGTTAATATATCCCCCTTTACAAATTCATTTACCTCATTCAGATAGATTAAATTCTCTCCCCTTAAAACACGGCTAACATCGCCGGAGGCGATGAGATCACCCTGCTTGTCTACCACGTAAGCCAGGCCTTTATCACCTACCTTTATCCTACCTACTAAATCCCACATAAATTTTAAGTTCACTTCAGCCATCAAAACGCCTTTAAAATCGCCAAAGATATCCGTGACCGGAACAACCATTACCACCATCGGTTCACTGGTTATTTCATCAATATATACCGAGCCTATGTACATTTTCCCCTGGCTCACCTGAGAAAACATATCGCTACCGATTCGCTTTATAAATCCATATGAGACTAAATTTGATAGACGAGAGACTTTTGCCAGCTCCTGGTTTTGGGCGTTTAACAGGGCCAACTGGCGAAAGGCTGGTTCAAAACCAAGTAACTGCTCAAGGACTATTTTCTGCTCTTCTTGACGGATATCTACCAGATTACCAAGACGGACTGTCGCCTTTAGTGCGCTTAATTTCTCTTGAACGAAACTCCTGACTGTATTAGCCGCATTTTGAGCAATGAATCGTTGCTCATTAGTAATGAGTTCTTGTTGGGTTTGGAAGCTGAAATACATACTTAAGCTACTGGCAATTAGCAGGACTACCGCACACAAGGCTAAAAAAGCAATAGCTAAAGTAACCCGCAAGCTCCTAAACGCCCTTATTTTTTTTGCTTTAAGTATCATTGACATTTTAACGGATTATCTTATCGGCCCTACCTAACAAGCCCCCACTCACCTTCAGCCCCAGTTCTCGAACCGCTTTGTAATTGATTTCAAAATAACTCTCGGATGAAACAACGGGGATGGTGCCGGCTGGGGTACCTCTGAGTATTTTGTCGGCCAGTATTGCTGCCTGTCGGCCCGTGTTGGTGACGTCAACATTCACACCAAAAATAGACCCATAGTCCCCCACTGCTATTAAGGCGCCGCCAATGGGCAACCGATGTTTAGCCGCAAACTTACCCATTACTTCAAAAGCATCAGGTGTCACTGCAAGGGGCTCAGCTATAAACAATATGGCATCCATACCAATATCATCAGATGAGGCCAGCTTGTCCAGCTCGGTCTGAATCTCTGCCGCATCGTCTGCTGGAAATTCAATCAAGATTACACCCGCTTTTTCAGCAACTGGGTATAACACCTCTAACTGACTGGTTACAATAGGGTAACCTCGCTGGTAGGGTATCCACATTCGTTTGGCCTTTGGCGCCAACTCCAGCATAATCTCAAAACGCTTGATAGCAAGGTCCGGGCCAGGATAGCGCACCCCAGTGATACTGCCGCCTGGTTCGCGCACACTCTCTACCAGGTTAGTTCCTTCTATGTTGGCAAAGCAAAAAAGCACCGGGATGTTTGTTCCCTTTGTAACTGCCTTGGCTGACATAGATACCTCAGTAGGAAACGTGAAAATCAAATCAACTTTATCTTTTACAAATTTCTTAAGAATTTGCTGCTCTTTATCCGGTTCAAAATTCGTTCTCTGAATGTCATAAACAATGTTTTTGCCCTCTATGTATCCTAACTCAGTCATTTTGGCCTTGAAGCTATCTGGGATAGTGGCAATATAATCCAGGCCACACAGAATACCCACCCGATACACCCTGGGTTTCTTTTCACTACAGCTACTCAAAAACATGCAAACCGCAACCAATAAAGCAGCAAGCAGTATTATTCGCCGTCTAAATTTCATTTGTTTATCTGTAATCATTTCCGCCGCCTCTTTTCCTGCTAACGAATTATCTCATCTGCTCTGCTTAACAAGCCTCCTGGCACAGCCAATCCCAGTTCTTGAATTACTTTGTAATTGAGCCTTAGATGTGATGGTGGTGTTACTACCATAATTGAGCCAGCTGGAGTGCCTTTGAAGATTTTGTCGGCCAAGGGTGCAGCCATATTGCCCATTTCAACATTGTCGGGGACTAAACTAAACATAGCCCCATGTTTTACCGTGTAGACCAAGCCGCCGCCAATAGGCACTTTACGCTCATTCGCAAACTTTAGAATTGCTCCAAAACCATCAGGCGTCTGCGTAAGAATTTCAGGCATAATCAGAATAGCATCAATGCCAATATCGTCCAATTCGGCCCGTCTCTGTAAAGCAGCTTGAAGTTCTTCCACATTATTAACAGAATCTTCCACTAACGTTATACCCAAGGATGAGACAGCGGGTCGTAATCCTCCAAGTGCCATAAGTGCATTAGGATAATTGGGGTCATAGATTAAATAAACCCGTTTGGCATTCGGCACCAACTCGTGCAAAATCTCGAGACGCTTAACCGTGTCCTCCAGACCAGGATAGCGAACACCGGTGATATTCCCGCCTGGTTTGGATATGCTCTCTACCAGATTATTTCCTTCTATGCCAGCCAGGGCAAAAACCACCGGGATGTTTGTTCCCTTGGCGGCGGCCTTAGCGGCTAAGGCCGGCTCAGTAGGAAACGCAAAAATCAGGTCTACCTTATCAGCCACAAATTTTTTGGCGACGCGCTTCTCTCCAAAAGGGTCAGCGTTCAGTTTCTGGAAGTCATAAACAATATTTTTGCCCTCTATGTATCCTAACTCAGTCATTTTGGCCTTGAAGCCGTCTGCTATATCGGCAAAAGGTTCTGCTCCAGACACAATGCCTACCCGATACACCTTCTGTGTTTTTTTGCCACAACCGCTCCAAAACACACAAAACATAACTAACATAGTTATGAGCGGTATTTGCCATCTAAAACTAACTTTCTTACTTATACACATTTTAATCACCCGTTTTTCAGTAACAGTAATTTAACGAATTATCTTATCGGCCCTAGCTAACAAGCCTTCGCTCACACTGATTCCAAATTCTTTAGCCACTTTGTAATTTATCTCAAAAAGATATTCAGGGGAAACAACAGGAATTGTTCCTACTGGTGTGCCTCTGAATACCTTATCTACAATTATTGCCACCTGTTTGCCAATAGAAAATGAATCGACATGCACACCAAAAAGAGACCCATAATCTCCAACTATCATTATGGCACCAGCAGAAGGTATCTTGTATTCATATGAAAACTTGCCAATTACTTCAAAGGCATCAGGCGTTACGAAAAGGGGTTCAGCTACAGTCATTATGGCATCAAATCCAATATCATCCAACTGAGATATCCTATCAAGTTCGGTCTGAAGCTCTGATGCATTGTCTGCAGGGAATTCAATCAGCGTTACACCAGCAGCCTCAGCCACTGGTCGCAAGGCTTCCAATTGAGGGACCACAATCGGATAACCTCTCTGATAGGGAATCCATATTGTTTTTACTTCTGGCATTAATTCAAGCAGTATTTCAAAGCGCTTAATAGAGATGTCAGGACCAGGGTACCGAACGCCTGTAGTATGACCCCCTGGATGACTCACACTCTCAACAATATTCATATCCTCTATGGCAGCACATGCAAAAACTATAGGGATGTTTGTTCCTTCGGTAACTTCCTGTGTTTCCATTGTTGCTTCAGTTGGGAACGGAAAAATCAGGTCTACTTTGTCATGCACAAATTTTTGTATCAAATGCTGATTACCTATGGGGACTTCAACCTTCTGAATATCGTAGATGATATTCTCCCCCTCAACATAACCAAGCTCAGTCATTTTTTCCTTGAATCCGTCTATTATGGGTGCAAAATATCCCAGACCAGACACAATGCCTACCCGATGCACCTTGGGTTTCTTCTCGTTACAGCTACTCAAAAACATGCAAACAGCAACCAATAAAGCGGCAAGCAGTATTATTCGCCGTCTAAATTTCATTTGTTTATCTGCAATCATTTCTGCCCTCTCTTTTCTTGCTAACGAATTATCTTATTCGCTCTGACCAACAAGCTTTCAGGCACATTTATCCCCAGTTTTTGCGCCTGCCTGAAACTGATTCGGAGATAGTTCTCGGCAGTAACCACAGGTAAAGTGCCGGCTGGCGTCCCTTTCAAGATTTTATCAGCCAAAAACGCCGCTTGTTTACCTTGCGGAACGTCTTGAGGCTTCGATCCAAAAACAGACTCATGCCCTCCCAGTAACATGTACGCACCGCCGAGCGGAATTTTATGCTCATCTGCAAATGTAGCCAAAACAATAAACGCGTCAGGCATTACACACAGAGGCTCAGCAAGGTTCAATAGGGCATCAGGAGGGCCGGTTAATTGGGATTGTTTCTTCAGGGCAGCTTCAAGTCCTGTCGCATTATCAGCGGGGAGTTCTATTAATGCTATATTTGATGCCTCTGCCATCTGGTGGATTGCCTCTAGCTCAAGGGCTACAATAGGGTAACCTCGCTGATAAGGTATCAATACTCGCTTGGCATCCGGCAACAACTCACGCAAAATCTCAAAATCCCTTCTACACAATTCCGGGCTAGGGTATCTAACACCAGTTATATGACCGCCAGGTTCACGCACACTATTTACCAAGCCAGTGCCCTCAATACTGGCAAAGCTAAAGACCACTGGGATGTCTGTTCCTTCAGTAATTGCTTTTGCCTCTAAAGATGCTTCGGTAGGAAACACAAAAATCAGATTTACCTCATCATCCACAAATTTTTGAAGGATGTTTCTATACCTAACCATATCAAAGTTTGTTTTTTGCACATCATATATGATATTCTTGCCTTCAACATAACCTAACTCAGTCATTCCTGACTTAAATCCATCTGTTATATCGGTAATAAAATCAAGACCAGCCAGAATACCCACCCGATACACCTTCTCTGTCTTTCTTGTACAGCCGCTCAAAAGCACAACCACAACCAATAAAGCTGCAAAAAATATTTGCCACCAAAAAACCCTGTTTATTTTTCTCTTCATCATGATTGCCGTCCTTTTTACATAATAGAACTGTTTTCTATAATTGCTTTTCTTCCACCCCATCTTAAACTGTTTACTCTCTATTCCCGTAATCTATTTTCAGAATCTGTAGGTCGCGTTTACACCGCACCAGAGTTCGTTCTCATTATTAATAGAATCATCCATGGAAATCTGATAGTTTACATACGGTGTAATCGTCAGCTGGCCACGCTCTAAACTTGTACTGGCGCCAAAAACAACGTGAGACCAATCATGGGCGGCACCGCCACTGCCGTAGCCGTCGTTATAGGTTATCTCCCCAGAGAGTCTGAAAGTCTGACTATTACCGGCAGCCCAAAAATCAGGTACGGCGAGGTCATACGCCAGGCCGAAAACATGAATGAAGCCCTCACATCCTGCAATATTGGATCCGCTTGTGGTCGGCCACAGTATTCCAAAGTAGTAGTTAGGCAGCAGACCACTGTCACCTAAGAGCTTTGGCCAAGAAAAGCTTACGCCAACTTCCTGTGAATCGGACCTTGCCCCACTTATTCTCGGCAGGCCGTAATAGGTGTAGTGGGTAGTGAAGTTGGTAACATAACGCGTATCTTGCAGGAAAGCCCCTGTGTAGAAAACTGAATAGATCTCCTGAACAGACTTCGATAAGCCGCCCCCTAAAGGATAAGCACGTGTGTATCTCCCGCTGAAGCCTGTATCACCCAGAGTTACACCGACCGCAGGCAAGACAACGCCGTGGTCATCATACAGGTCGAAGCCATGCCACATGTGTTTGCTCTGGACTGTAGTACTTAAGTCGACCGAAATCCTGCCCCCGATACCACGTCGAATATCCAAAATGTCAAGACCGTACTCCGGACTGTATTTTAGTATTGGGCTGAGCGTGCGCCCCATCCACCCGGCAGATTCCTTCTTGGATTCAGGCTGTGCAGACGAGTCACCACTTGTGTCTTCCTTATGAAGTGTTTCAGATGAACTGATTTGCTTGTTCGAGTCCTTTCCATCTGCGAGCACTTGTAAGCCAAGGCCGGAAATCAGCCCTAAAATCGACAAAAATACAAATAATCGGTTTACAATTTGTCTTTGCGTAAACATAAATTATTACCTCCAATTAAAGTAAGGTACTCTGCAGTTACTTTTTTCATTCCTTTGACATATTGATTCCGCCGTTAAGTTTCTCTGAACCTTTTGCTTCATCGCCTTTAATCTGATAAAGGATTCAACTACTCGAACCCATAACTTTCGCCAAAGCGCTCAAAAGCTCCCTAAGACTGTTGTAGTCGGTTATTTATAGTTCGCAATTAGTCAAGAATTCGGCATTTTTACCCAAGAGCTGTTCGTCGGGGCGAGAGAATATCAAATACACCTCTCTGCCTGTGCATTAAGATGGGAAATACCTGATTTATTGCACATATCTTGGCTGTCTGGGGTTATACAACCTCAGTATAAGACCAACACTTTTCCAACCCGTTATAAATATCGGACCCAAATATTTGCTACGAAGTGACCTGCCCCCAATCTATATACCAGTCTGACCCGACGCAGCCAGCTACATTGGAAATTGCTTAATCATATCAGCTACTATATGCCGTCAGAGCACGTTCGTAGAACCGCAAATCGTCTGTCTCGATGCGCGTTATGCTAAACGCACCTTACTGGGACAGCCCCAGATTAGGAGTGGTTTTCCCATGCTGAAGCAGTATAATGAAAAAGCTGGCTTAGAGAATAAAATGCAGGATTTTTCGCAACGATAAACCAAACTGTGAAAAATGGTTATGGTAAAACGCGTCGCTATTTTGGGTTCTACGGGCTCGGTCGGTAAAAACACATTACGGGTGATTGATGCGCTGAGACCAGCGTACCAGGTCGTGGCACTAAGCGCCAACACGAGGGTAAAGCTTCTGGCAGAGCAGGCGAAACGGTATAAGCCAAAGGTTATTGCTATTGCAAATGCAGACCACGAGAAACAGCTTCGTGATTCAGTGGGCGCTTTGGATGTTGAGATTTTAGCCGGCCCGGAGAGTCTGATAGAGCTCGCACAGTTAGATGACGCCGATATCGTTCTAACTGCGATTGTCGGTGTGGCGGGCTTGCCGGCTGTCCTTGCAGCGGCAAAGAAAGGTAAAAGGCTTGCCATTGCGAACAAGGAGCCACTCGTCGTTGCAGGCCAGCTGCTTACACACACAGCCGAGGAAAACGGGTGCACCATTTTGCCGGTGGACAGTGAGCATTCGGCGATTTTCCAAGCAATGCTGGCTGGGTCTCGCGAGCAAGTGAGCAGAGTCATCCTCACCGGTTCCGGCGGACCGTTCAGAAAAACGAGCATCGAAGATATCGAGAATGTAACGCTCGAGCAGGCGCTGGCACATCCGGTCTGGGATATGGGGCCGAAAATTACCATTGACTCAGCGACTATGATGAACAAGGCGCTCGAAGTTATCGAAGCGCGTTGGCTTTTTGATATGCCGGTGGAGAAAATTGAAGTTTTGATTCACCCTGAGTCCATAGTTCATTCACTTGTCGAATTCGTGGACGGCTCGGTAATAGCGCAGCTTGGCACGCCGGATATGTGTCTTCCGATTCAATATGCTCTGACATACCCACAGCGGGTGGCGGGGATTTCAAAACATTTGAGACTTGATGAAATGGGCAGGCTCACGTTTGAGAGGCCCAACGTAAAAATGTTCCGCGCGCTGTCGTTAGGTTACGAAGTGGCCCGAAACGGTGGGACCGCCGCGGCTGTTTTCAACGCTGCAAATGAAGCGGCAGTCGAGGAGTTTTTGGCAGGCAGAATCAAGTTTGTCCGTATAGTCGAACTTATCGAGCATTGTCTGAACAAACATAATATTAAACACGCGGCATCACTCGAGGAGCTTCTGGAGGCGGACGCCTGGGCCAGAAGAGAGGTTAAACAAAGAGCGCAAAAGCACAAGAGCGTAAGCCTGCCCTGAGCGCAGTCGAAGGGAGCACAAGTGAACCGATGTTTTATAAACCAGTAAAACTATGAATCTGGAGGTTACCGGATGTCTGAAGGAAAAGGTTCAGCAGGGAAATACTCACGGTTGATATTACTTGTTATTGTCGCTTTGGCGGCCGTTTATCTCTTCGGCGCGCATTTCGATAAACTACGGGAGCGATTTCTGCCTGCGTTCTGGAATATATTTCTTGCGGTGATGGGTTTTAGCGCTGTTGTTTTTATCCATGAATTCGGCCACTTCGTCGTTGCCAAGCTTTCCGATATAAAAGTCGAAACGTTTTCGATTTTCCTGCCGCCGGTTTTGTTTGGGGTTCGAAAAACAACGGATGGCTTTCGATTTAGAATACTGCCGAAGTTTTTCCCGAAAGACAACGACCCTGACGGTGACGGCCGACTCAGCTTTACAATCGGCAAAAAAGGTACCGCAGGTGAGGCAGAATACCGCATCGGACTTATTCCCGTAGCTGCTTATGTGAAGATGCTGGGGCAGGAAGACGTCGGAGCGGATAAGCAAAGCGACGACCCGCGAGCGTTCGGGAACAAGCCGATTGGTGTTCGCATGGCGGTGGTAGCGGCCGGGGTCATTTTCAATTATTTAGCCGCTGTTGTGATTCTTATGGGGGTCTATCTGGCCGGTATAGAGCGGATTCCCGCCGTGGTTGGCGGGGTGGTGCCAGATTCACCGGCGGCCCGGGCGGGACTAAAGCCCGGCGACGAAATAATTGAGATAGCAGGCAAAAGCGACAACCTCGACTTCAGTAATATTATGATTGCAGCAGCTCTGTCAGATACAGGTGAAAAGATTCCATTGAAGGTAAGACATCAGGATGGTTCACAGGAAGAGTTTGAGATTGTAGCTGAGGAGATGTTGGGCATGCCGGTAAGACTTCCCGGCATCATCGAGCCGATGAGCTTGACTATTGCCCAGTTGAGTAAGACTGACACTGACGATTTATTTGCGAGGACACGGCTGCGCCCCGGTGACAAAATTAGGTCTGTTCAGGGCAGAGATGTTCAGAATCATTGGCAGTTCGAGAAGATAGTTCAGCAGGCCTTCGTCCCAGCGGTAACAATTTTAGCCGAGCGAACCGACCAAAACGGCAAAACAGAGCTAATTGAATCGCAGATTCCGCTGGACCTGAGCTTTGAGAACAGGGAACCGAACTCCGAATCCGACTTGGCGCATATATATTCTATGGTGCCGCGTCTGCGGATTATAGCCGCTTCAGATGAGCATACCGGCGCCAGCAGGGAAAACTCTCTTAGAGCCGGTGATATTATCCTCGCGGTGGGGGACATCGAAAACCCAACCTACAAAGAGATACGTGATATCACCACAGAATATGAGGGAAAAGAATTGCCTATCAAAGTACTGCGCACGGATTCTAACGGTATCGACGATACTTTTACGGTTACCGTTATGCCTAAGCGCTCGCGGGATGGTAATCGCGTGGTGATTGGCATCTTTCCTGTGTTTGACGCTGAACACGCGGTTGTTGCCAAGACTATCGCTGCTGAAGACGGCCCGGCCAGATTGGAAATTCCGCGGGGAGCTGAGATAACGGCCGTTGCCGGGGCTGAAGTCTCAAACTTCTACGATGTAATCCGTGAAATCAGGCGAAATACCAGCAGCAGCGTTACGATTGAATACCGTCTTGATAAGCACACCGCCGGCAGTGTCGTATTGGACGTAGCAGCTGACGAGGACTTTATCACCGTCGAATCGAGCCCGGCGGAAATCGTGCCGTTCGACTTCCTGAAAAGGTTGTATAAAGCCGACGGGCCGGCACAGGCTTTTGTGATGGCCTGTAAGAAAAGTGTCGGGTTCATTGTTCAAACATACGTTACAATCAAAGGACTGCTGGCCAGGGACGTAAGGCCCAAAGCTCTGAGCGGGCCGGTGGGAATAGCAACAATGGTGTACAAAGCTGTTGAGCGGTCATTTACTACATTCTTGTATGTGCTTGCTTTTATAAGTGCCGTTTTAGCGGTCATAAATTTCCTGCCCATTCCGGTAACGGACGGGGGTGTGTTTCTCTTATTGATTGTCGAGAAAATAAAAGGCGCCCCCGTAAGCGTCCGCGTGCAGGAGATGATATCGTACGCGGGATTGGTTCTAATCGCAGCAGCTTTTCTATATCTAACGTATAACGACATCCTCAGGCTCTTTGTAAGCTGGTAGGGAGCGTCGTGCCATTATAAAGCCGAGTAAAAGTCAGGAAAAACAAGGAGAATACCCGCCTCATAACCGGGAAGGATTTGCAGGTGCGCCAAATGGTACCGGACAAGGCAGACTTCGAAGCCTATCACGACGAGATATTCACCGTTCTGAAGCAAACAGATGCTCAGGTCCATAAACTAATATCGAAAGAGTACGAAAGACTGCAAAACACTCTGCAGCTTATCGCCGCGGAGAATCGATGCTCACAAGCGGTTTTGGCGGCACTGGGTTCGGTGGTCCAGAACAAAACTGCGGAAGGTTTTCCAAGAGCCAGATTGCACGGCGGCTGTGAAGTCGTCGATGAAATAGAAACTCTTGCGGTCGCCAGAGCGAGACAAGCCTTTGGCGCACAATACGCAAATGTCCAGCCTCATTCCGGAACCGCGGCGAACCAGATTGTGCTCACCGCAGTGCTGCAGCCGAACGATAAGATATTGAGTCTCGGCACAGAGCAGGGAGGACACCCGTCGCACGGGGGAGTCGGTTCGCTTGCCAATAAATTTTTCAGGATAGAAAGCTATACCGTGGATAAGGCGACTTTTCTTCTGGATTACGATGCCATCAGAGATAAGGCCGTGAAACTCAAACCCCGCCTGATTATGTGCGGCGCCAGTGCTTATGCGAGAAAAATAGATTTTGCGAAATTCAGAGAGATTGCAGACGAGGTGGGCGCATACCTGCTGGCCGATATCTCGCACATCGCGGCACTTGTAATTGCCGGTGCTCATCCTTCACCGATAGACTACGCACATTTTACGACGACAAGCACATATAAGTCCGGCGGGCCCAGGGGCGGCCTTGTATTAATGGGCAAAGACCACAACCTGCGCACAAGGGCCTGGGGCAAAGATATGCCGTTGTGGGAACATATCCAGCAGGCGACATTCCCCGGCATCCAAGGCACAGCTTATTTTAATCATATAGCAGCCAAAGCGGTCTTCTTCAAAGAGACGCTTAGCAATGAGTATAAAACCAGGCAATTCAAAGTCATCGAAAACGCAAAGCACCTGGCAGGTGAGCTGGTCGATTTGGGCTACGATATACTGACCGGCGGCACGGACAACCACATGGTTCTGATAAACGCCGCGAGCTCAAGAAAAGGCCTGACCGGCGTCATCACACAAAAGAGCCTCGAAGACTGCGGTATAACCGTCGACAAGATAAAGCTGCCCTTCGATAAAAAGCCGGTCCTGGTTACCAGCGGTATCAGGCTTGGAACGCCTATCGTAACAAAACAGGGAATGGCCCCAAAACAAATGGATGAAATTGCCGATATGATAGATTCAGTATTAAGACAGGTAAAAGCGGTAAGCGATACCAAATACGAGATAGACGCCTCATTCAAAAGCCAAACCAGAACCCACGTGAAAGACCTTTGTGGACGCTTTCCAATTTACTAAGGCCAGGCTCCGCAGAGAAGCACCTTTAGCCTGACCTTACAAATACATCAAAAGTTTTTACATCTCTGTGCTGCGTTCGTCGTCTGCGCAAGGTGAGCCACTTAAAATGGCTATGCTCGGCTTTTTTTGCCTGGTTTTACCCTGATTGCCCAGGTGATTTGGAAAACTGCCCCTAATATTGCCATCAGAATGATAGTCGAAAAGATTATCATAGACATCAATAGAGCCACCGGCGCCGTTACTCCATAAAGAGCTAAAAACTCAATCAGTGTATACTCGCGTATACCCAGATTCGCCACCGATATCGGCAGTCTGCCAAGAATAAAAATCACCGACGACTGCCAGACGAGTGCTAAAACCGGCACATTTATCCAAGCCGCCTTGGCTGCACAAATGTAAATCACCACACCGATGAAACTAACAACCAGATTAACCCCCGCAATCAGCAAATGAAACCAGTATCCTGCAGTTTGAAAAACCTTAAGCTGTTCAAGTATTGTTTCCACTGGCCTGCGAATTACTTTAGGCAAGAGCCTCAATGCGTATGCAACGATTGCGCTTATCTTCGGCCCCGTCCACCTATTCAACAGCAACACACAAACGGCAATCACCACAATTGTCATTATTGCACAGCCAACGGGGACCTTCCACCCCCCTGTTAGACCGGTCAGACCAATGGCCACAAGTCCTAATAACACTTTGACGACTATCTCAGCCATTTGATTGTACACCATTCCGCTTAAAACATTACTGCCCTTGCCGGTGTGCTGTTTAAGGATATACCACTTGACCCCCGTGCTTAACGGGCCCGGTATAATCAGACTGTAGAGTGAGGTAACAGCACTTGCGCCGAACACCTTCATCGTTTTGACTTGGCCGCAGCCCTGCTTTTTCAAAATGAGACGCATTATGACAGAGCGTATCCAAAAAGCTATTACTGTTAATATCCAAACAATTATCAGAAATTGCCATCTGACGTCTTTTATGGCCAGCCTCATCTGCCGAAAGTTGATTCGACTTAATACCAGCCACAGCAAAACCGCGGTTATCAACCATCTCAATAAGAATTTTAGGATTCTTTTTGTTTTCTCTTCCACTGCTATTCTTCCTTGTTCGATACCTCTGTTGAATCCTTCTGAGTTTCTCCATCAATTTTCTTGCCGGCCACTATCCGATTTTGCCGGACGTTTTAGCTCCTTTATAATAACGCGGAGGCAGATAATTGAAACACGAGGGATTAAATTAAGAAGCTTATATAAAGATTCCTTTAGCCGGAATTTCGGATAAATTCTTCACATCGTTGCTTCAACGGCCCAACATATTTCAGATGTTCATCTTTGTTACGGACCGTCTTAAGGTCAAAGTTCGTTTCTATTTTTCCGCCGCAGAGCTTTATGGTATTTAACATTCTATCAAGACCCTCAAACCTGACCCGGTCTGAGGAAAGACCTCCATCAATAAAAATAACAGGCGTTCCCATCGCAAGACACGGCAAGGCACAGTGAAGACGTGAAGTTACAACAAGCTGTGCATTCTGATAAAGCTTCAATAAAGAATCAGCAAGCTGAAAACGGGAATCTTCATCTCTATAATGCCAGACGAAATAATTGTGCTTAATTCTCTTTGCGGCCCCGCAGATTTCATCGCCGAATAATTTACGCAGTATTCTTTTTCGCCGACCCAGAAAGTACGGCTGAAATAAAACATCGACAAAATAAATATCAGTACGCGCCTTGTTTTGATAGGTTTCGCCGAGGGTAAGAGTCAAACAGCCCGAAAAAAAGGCGTTAATGCCTTTTGATTTCAGCGAATTTAGTGTCGCATAATCCCTTGCGCCGACTTCATAGTTTTTAAGATACGAAACATTCTCCCTGCTTAGAACAACCTTAACAGCCTTTTTGTCCAGATGAAAAGAGACAAATAAAGGAATTATATCCGGCGAAGGCGGCCAACTCCTGATGTTGTGCATAAACCAACCATTCATTATTAACTTGGTTTTAGGGCCGGAGTATTCACTTAATTGACTGCGGTCGATGTATCGGTCGACTCTCGGCAGGAATTGGCGGGCCGCCAAGCTCTGTATATAATCGCCAACGTTGAAATGTCTCTTATAGGCGTATGTCATCAAACCATATTGCATAGTCTACCCGAGAACATAATTTTATAATTTCCAACAATTTTTCCTATGTCGCGGTGCTGCTCAGCACTGAATAAGGTAAGCAGCACACACACTCTTGCCGTGTTTGGCCAGCCAATATCTGGCTTTCATAAGCTTAAAGGAAAACAAATCGTGTCTCGAATACGCCAAAGGTAAGTCGATGATTTCCTTTACCGTAAACCCAGCCAGTTCAAACCTCCTGCGCCAACTTTTTGGACGCCAATCACGAATTTCAGTAAAGCAATTACTGCTGCTTCCATGCGGCCAACTTATCAACAATCTTATAGGATTAGCATACTTTACGGCATCTGAGATATTCCGCCTATTCATATCCGGATGTTTCCATGACTTTGGCGCCGATGCTTTACCCGCCGTAGACTTTCTGAATCTGGAGACAGCAAACACAGCAAACTTCAAGCCATAGCTGACCATTATGGCAAGCTTAAGAAAGTAACCCATCGGTTGCAAAACCAGCGTAAAAATAGTCGAATAATGCGTTGGCATCGTATGAACCATAATGCCACCGTCTTTAAGAACACGTTTCATCTCAGAAAAGGCAGAATCCAAATCAGAGATGTGCTCTAAGACATTGGAAGAAAATATAACATCAAAGCTGTTATCATCAAACTCCAAATCGATACAATCGCCTTTTCTCACAGGAAAGTAGCCTTGCTCCGCAGGCTCTGTATCTATCGAAACGACGCCGAAGCCCATATCCGCGAGACATTTGGCTAAAAGACCATTACCACCACCAAGCTCTAATACCTTTGCCCTTTCAACAGCCTTGGGCTCAAGCCACTTTTTTACTGCACTAAATTCCTGCTGTCTGACCCAATTTATCCATCTCTCCGACCGTGCTTTCACAGACGCACTCCCGACCTCATAAACATCTGCTTATATATCTGTACTACTTTTGTTATATCGTGTTTCTGTTCCGCATACTTCCTTGCATTCTTACCATATTCGTACAGCTTTTCAGTGTTAAGCAACATTTCAAACTGCTTCACAAACTTGTCCCAGTCGCCGTCCGCACACAGGCCGACCTGATAACTGCTTAAAAAACCATCAGGGTTAACATAAAGCGACAATATTACCGTGCCACACTTGCACGCCTCCACATAAGTATTAGGAAAACCTTCGCCTTTGCTGGTGCAAACAAAGAGTTTGGCACGCTTAAAGAAGGTCTCGATTTCGCCAAACGGCACCTGATTGATAAACTCCAGATTATCTACTTGCCCCGCCCTGCCAACAAGCTCGTTGTAGCTGCTATCTCCCCGCGCTCTCGGACAAATCATCACAAACTTTTCATCCGGATACATTTCAGCTAGTTTCACAAAAAGCTCAGGCCTTTTTATCGGGGTACTTCTGCCAACCCAAAGGATAATGTTTCTTTGGTTCCCTGATAACCGAGGTAAATACTGGGCATTCGGTACAACGGTTGAATTAACGCCTATTGTTTGCTTGATTTCTTTCTTATCGGATTCGTTTTGCACCACAACCTCCGCAGCGCTTGCCAACGACCATGAAAATGCCTTTCCCGCAGAATAATGCTGCCTCAAATATGTGCCGTCGCATTCACGCCGGTGGGCAGTGCGGTAAATAAATATTTTTCTGTGAAGTTTGCAAAATAAGGCGACCAAAAACGTACCCCAGGACACAGTTTCCTGAAAATATATCTGAGCATCTGCTTTTCGAAGCCCAAGCCAAACCTTGATAGCACCAATCAAGGGATTTTGCTTAAAATCCAGAGTCTTAATAATCCTAACACCTTTGATTGTCTCAACGCTTTCTTGGCCGTAGTCGGCTGTTATAAAGCTGATTCGGAAGTTTTTATCCCTCGCCAGCTCCAAAGCTAATAAATATAAATCAACTCCAGAACCACCAAACGGGTCTTCAATGTTTTTGGCATCGGGATTAAAAAGGGAATAAGCCTTCGGCGATATAAAACAAACATCTATTTTTTTATCTCCCCTGTGCATTTACAAACTCCGATTTTACTTTCTGTCAGCATCGCTCTTGAACAGCCTCATTTCGCAATGACCATAAAAGCCCACGGAATAAACAGCCACGAATTGAGTCTAATAATCTCAATATCAATAAATCCCGCCTTTTTGAGCTTTTCAATAAGCTGTTTTTTCTGATAGGTATATTTGTTTACTCCTTTAAGCAGTCTGGCAAGTCTCACGTAAAAGAAGCCGAGCCCACAAGTAGCGACAACAGTTGTGAGCAGTTTTCCGCCGTCGTTGAGCACGGTTTTTGCTTCAGAGAAGAATTTCTGCAGCTGCTCAGCATTTAAGTAATCTGTCATCCAGGTTGACAGCACAATATCAAACTTCATGCCTTCAACCAGCGTGCTTAACTCGGTAGCATCGCCATGGTGAACAGTAATGGGCAATTGACATAAATGCGGATTCTGGTCAATACCCACCACCGTATTTTTGTCCAGCAGCAGTTTAGTGTAATACCCTGACCCCAGCCCAACATCTAAGACTTCTTTATTTTCTATCTGAAGAATGGCAGGAATCAGCTTTCTGTTTGCGGGAGTACGGCACAAGTAATACATCATCGTTTTCTTATTACATTGCTTTGCCGTCATCCTTTTATATCTGTTATATCCTATCATTATGAATCTCCAGCAACGTACAGCTTTCGAAGCTTAAGTTTTTCAGATATTCGAAGGCCTTCCTGAGCTTTCTTAAAAATATTCTCCTGCTCGTTTTGCTTCTGACATAGGGACTGGCCTTGGGGATTATCTCCATGCTGTGAAACATCATATTCAGTACGACAGAGCTGGGGTTTTCGGCAGTGAATTTGTCGATTAGTTTTCTCATCCCATACCAGCTCATTATCGAAGGCCTTAACCATTTATAGTAAAACCACTTATCCGGCAATAGCAAAAAGCGTTTTTGGCCAATAGTAATTGGGATCTCCAGCAACTTAGATTCTTCAATCCAGTAGGGCTGGTCCGGGTATCGGCTAAAATCCGGTCCGCCTTTGGATTGCCAACTTATGTTTGGCGTAACAGTGGTATCAACTTTGTAATCCAATTCAGCCAGCCATTTGAACGTATCATCATCAGCGCCAAACCTGGCGGCCCTGTAACTCTTCGGATAGTACCCAAAGCATTTGTTAAAAAGCTCAGTTATAGCTTTAATTTTCTCGAATTCTACTTCATCCGGCAGATTGCACGGGAACTCGGAACTCCGCGTCCCAGCAGGATTTTCGTGTTTTAATTCAGGCCCAATATATTCCGAGTGTAGATGTGTACCAAGCTCACAGTTCTTCAGACCCTTTAAGATTTCGACACTTTGCTTATGATTCAAAACTTCCGGTGAAATAAGGTACGTTGGCCTGACTCCACATTCTTCAAAAAGGGGATATAAAATTTTGCTGATGCCTGTCTCGATATTCACAAAAGTCAGCGGGTTGGAGCGCTGCCATTTTACGCTGCAATCAGGCTCAACATCAATTGTAACACAAAAAGACCTTTTCATAAGGACCTTTTCGTCAATTTCTCAATAATACTATGGTAGATTGCGATATACTGATTTGCGACGTTATTCCAACTGAACAGCTCAGCTTTTTTTCTGGCCGCTGCACACATTCGGTGGTAACGTTCCTCATTACCAGCCAGGTTGGCAATTTCCCGTGCTATCGGCTCAACGGCTGCTTTCTCTACCACGATTCCATTATCTGCTATTAACTCTTCCATCCCTTCGCAACGGGTAGTGACAATTGGTATGCCTGATGCCATCGCCTCGAGCATCGCGTTGCTCATTCCTTCCTGCAGGCTTGCACTTACGAAAATATCACTTTCACGATATAGCCCAGGCATTTCTTCCGCCGGTACGATGCCCAGCATAGTGATGCAGTTTTCCATGCCTTTATCTTTTATTAATTGGCGAAGCTGATTTTCAAGTCCTCCGCCGCCCGCTATCTTCAGTGTAGCATTCGGAAACTGCTTCCGTATCAGCTCCACCGCCGATATCAACAGTTCGATGCGCTTACTTACCGAAAGCCGGCCCACTGTAAGGAGTTTCAGGTCTTCGATTTTTTGTTTATTATCGACCGGCCTGAATCTGTCCAGCTCGACACCATTTGGTACTACGTATATCCTGGCTTCGGGCATAAACTCAAGTGCCCGCTGGCGCAGTCCTTCGCTGCAGGCGTACAGTGCGCTTGCATTTTCCCATATGCGTCTGAAAAGGGGGGCCAGTAATTTATAATCCAATGAGAATCTGACGTTGGCGCCCGGGACATCGGAGCCGCGAAGCGAAATAATGTAAGGCAATTTGGAAACGGTACGCCAGGTAAGAGCAGCGGTCGGAAAACCAAAGAATGCGTGGGCAAGGTCATATTGATTTTGTTGCAAAAGTTTTTTATGGATTCTATAGGCCTTGGCCATCCATTGTATCATTTCCGGCCTAGTCCAAAACTGCAGTGCTTTCTTTCGTACACCCACTCGATACAGAGTTATATTATCGGCAAATTTTTCTATTACTGTCGGCGGCCTAGGCCGGGAAACAACAACGTCAAGCTCTATATCACTGCGTCCGGCAAATTGCCTTAGGATGTTGCGGCCGGCGTAACCGCCTCCACCTCCGATAGGCGGATATTCGTGGTTGAGCATAAGAATCTTCATTGCTACGGCTATTATTGTGCTTTGTTTACTGAGTTATTTTTCAACTGGAACAAAACATGTTGGCCGAACATTTGGACAATTTTATAGTTATTCATAACGAAATCTCTGAAGGGTTTGAGCACCTGGTATCGAAGGGCTTCATCCTCATCGAAGTTGTTGCGGAGCCAGGCGCTCCACTGGGCGTCATACTGAGCAACTATATCTTTATTTAACGGCAGAAAGGCAGTTTTTTGGGCTCCCATAAATCCCTTCGGCACTATCGGCCAAAGTTCGTATGGAGGTCTTTCCATCGGTATATGACGCTTGCGCGAATCGACAATAAACATAGGCCGCTGCCGTTCAAATTCTGCCATCAGCGTAGCAATTGACTCTTGCAACGTTTGCGGCGCCGGCCGGGGCATATAAAAAGCCTTCGAAGCTGAGCTAAACCGCTGGGCTTTAACGTATATTCCCGGCACCCAGCCCCAGACGTAAATCTTGTCGGTCGGTTCAGAGTGCGTTCGGATATATTGACCCACGTTTTCCCACGGCCCTCTGGCACCTTTACGGCGTTGTGATATCTCATCGAGTTTTTGCTGGTAGCCCCATTTTTTATATCCGTAATTTTGCCCTGTGTGCGGGCTTTTCCCGGTGCCGAAGAATATGCGCCAGGCCATAACTACCATAACAACAAGTGCTGCTGTGCCGACCAGCAACCATTTGCGTTTATCTGCAGCGATGGAGAGCTTATCACTATATATCGCTATTAAATACCCGCCGAGCATAGCAGCAGAGGCGTTTAGCGGCAGATAATACTGCTCATACGAGCGCGGGCTAATCCACACGAAC
>CAYLXD010000016.1:0-22728 GCA_964387515.1 uncultured Pirellulales bacterium
GTAGCGTACAGCGTTCGGCAGATAGAGTATTTCAATTGATTATTTATTATTGATTATTTACTATTTGGGCTTTGGACCCCCAAGCAGGCTTGGGGGCTAAATGATAAGGAAAGTCAGGAAGGGAAAATATGGACTATCGAAGGATTATTCCGTGCCTGGATGTGAAAGACGGCAGATTGGTCAAAGGGGTCAACTTCGTTCAGCTCAAAGACGTCGGCGACCCCGCTGAAAACGCAGCGGCTTACTGCGAGGCCGGGGCGGATGAGTTAGTGTTTTTAGATATTACAGCAACAATCGAAAAAAGAAAGACGCTTCTGGATGCAGTTAAACGGACCGTCGAGGCGATAGAGGCGAGGCTGCCATTGACCGTCGGGGGGGGAATCGGCAACTGCAAACAAATCGAAGAACTATTCGATATCGGCGTATCAAAGGTGTCCATCAATACCGCTGCGGTGCGGAAGCCGAGCCTTGTTAAAGAAGCAGCTGATACGTTTGGCAGTGAGAAAATCACTATCGCGATAGATACGAGGGGTAATTCAAGGCTGCCGTCGGGCTTCGAGGTTATGGTAAAAGGGGGGACGGAAGGGGCGGGAATCGATGCTGTGGAGTGGGCGAAAAGAGTGGAAGATTTGGGGGCGGGGGCGATTCTGCCTACAAGTATGGATGCCGACGGTACACAGGCAGGCTATGATATACCGATGACCCGGGCGATAGCGGAGGCGGTGAGCCTGCCGGTAATTGCATCCGGTGGGGCGGGGAAGCTCGAACATCTGTATCAGGCTATCGTCGAGGCGCATGCTGATGCAGTTCTTGTGGCTTCAATAGCACACTTCGGGACCTATACTATCAGGCAAATGAAAGAGTACCTTGCGGAACGCGGGATAGCGGTCAATCTTTAAGGGCTGATATAGTTATCGGTATTTGGGGTTTGGCGGAGGGAGTGCGAAGCCTGTTGTCAAAAAACCGCAAAAGTGGGTGCGCAAATCTGTCGATTAGAACCTCGGCGAACAGGTAATATCGCAGTTACTTCAGGCGGGAAGGCGCCCGCCAGAGGCGGATAAATTGGTAATGCCTACCAAATCCCCAAAAAACAAGTTGGCTCTGCAAATAGAGCTTCTTAATGTCCGGTGGTATCCGAGCAACAGGAGCTGCGTTCGTGCAACCCGTCGGCGGGTCAGGCCGCAACAAATGCCGCCATTGATGGTTCGTAAGGCTGAGTGGCGTCGTTAAGTTTTTATGGCCGGTTGGGCCAGCCGATGATTTTGCCTGATGTCATACCTTTTTTTCGCAGTGCTCAAAGACCCTTACAGTGTTTTTGCCGGCCTGTTTGGCCATATATAGTGCCTTGTCAGAGTTGCTGGTAGCATCCTCGGGGTCGGCGTCAGCGTCATATTGGCCAAGGCCGATACTGACCGAGGGGCTTATCCGGTCTTTTTTCCAGTTTACAAGTGAGTGTCCAACGTTATCCACCATACGCTCAGCAACGACAACGGCCTCATCAAGCGAGGTGTTTGGGAGAATTACCGCAAACTCGTCGCCGCCATAGCGTGCGGCTGTGTCAATCTGGCGGATGCATTCCTGTATTTTCCTGCTGACCGCTCTGATAACCTTGTCGCCTGCGCGGTGGCCATAGGCGTCGTTTATCTCTTTAAGATTGTCAATATCAATCATAATGAGAGAAATCTCTCCGCCGTAGCGTCTGCATCTCCACAGCTCCCTTTCGAGGATCTCGTAGAAGGTCCTGTAGTTTGCGAGGCCGGTTAAGCCATCTATGGTAGCCTGATGTTGCATTTTCTCAAAGAGTTTTACGTTGCCAATTGAGGCGCCGACGAGCTGGCCAAACAACTCAATCAGGGCAACATCATTACCATCAAAGCCGTCGCCTTCCAGTTTATCCGCCAAATTGAGTACGCCAACGACCTGGTCCTGGCAAATAAGCGGGACGATGGCGCAAGTCTGGTTCCTGTAGTTATGGGCGAAGTTACGGTGTGATTTCCTAACGATAGGTTTTTTATGGGTGCTTATGTCCGCGGTGAGTATAAGCTCCTTGCTTCTGGCAGCCATAACCATTGGGGATGGCGGGTTTTGGTTGAGTGAGACTATTTTATTTATCGGAAACGGATGATTGGATTTCTGCAGACACAAAATCGTGTTCGTCTCGTCAATCGTATACAGCGAAGCAAGCCTGACACCGACCAGTTTCGGAATGTTTTCGACACAGACATCGGCAATTTGCTCGACATCGAGACAATTTATCCGCCGGGCCAGTGGTGTTACCTGCTCAAGCAGCGAATCGCTGCTTTCAGGATAATTGACGATACCTTCCGAGTTTTCGCCGTTTTGCTGCATATCGCTGAATAGACCTATAATAGTTGTGATTAAACAGTTCTAATGCCGGACCCCGGTGATTTTCCACAATTTGCCCTGTTCCCCGGCTGGCTACCAAGCTAAAAGCCTGCAAAAAATCAAAGCTTGCCACGAAAAGCTTAATAAATCTTTTTGCAGGGGAGAAATTTTTTGAAAAAAAACAAAAAAAAGTTGACAGCGGGGAAGAAACGTTTTACATTTTGCAAAATGTAAAATACATTATGGTTTTGAGGATTGCTTTGGTAAATGGTGTTGTGAAAAGTGTTGTAAAAGGCGCTACAAAAGGATGCTGTGAGCGGTGCTGTGGAGAGCATTGAGAGGGCGTTGAGAATATTGGGTCGTCCAGCTCAGAAGGTATCATAAGTTGAGGGCGAACTCAAACTTGAGGACTGATGCAAATGGTTATTCAAAGAAGGGCGCTAAGGACAAGCATCTTCGTTCATTTCGTGCCTATGTTCCTGCTGCATTAAGGGTCAAACAGCCATCCTTCTGGGCTCAGTGTGGAGCGATATTCGAGCAATGGAGCCAAAGGCCAAAAACGAGACTTTTAAGATACCTGCCAAGCTCTATCGCATCGGTGAGGTGGTTCGCTACAGCCCCTTCTCCCGGCAGACTATTCACAACTATACGATAATGGGTCTTATCCGGGAGGCAAAATGGACGGAGGGAGGCCATCGGCTGTACGACGAATCGGTGTTCGAGAGGCTGGCAAGGATAAGCGACCTTAAAAAAAACAAAACTCTCCTGGAGATAAGACGGATTCTAAGCAGGGAAGAGACGGCAGGCATAATATCAAAGGCGAGCTGCCAGTCTGAGCAGAACTAAATTAATGCATATGCAAAGGAAGTGCATATGGACCCGGGCCCGCTGATAACAGATGGCGTCACAGAGCTACTGGTTAATATAATCGAGTTCACCAACATTCGCCAAAAGATACTTAACCAGAACATAAACAACATTCACACCCCCAGCTACGTGCCGCAGGACCTTCCGGTAGATGAATTTTCCGAGTTGTTAGACGACGCCATCGATGAATACATTCAAAGCCGGCAGTTTCTGCTTTGCGACAGCTCAAATATTAAATTCGACGGCGGTCTCTATGTCAGGCCAGTATCCGATGGAGCCGCTAAGTCGCTGCTGGAAGAAGACCAAGACAAATACCTGGAGTCGCAAATAGACAAGCTGATGGAGAATTCTCTTAACCAGAGACTCGCAGGGGAGCTTTTGAGACAAAAAGTGGAAAAAGATTTAAGCCTTCAAGTAACCGTTAATTAAGGTGCGACGGAAGACGTTTGCCGGGGATTTCAGTTGTGACGAGGATTTTTTACAAAAACGGCTGAGTGGTTCTTCTAAAGTTATCCTGCAACCGGCCGATAAGGAATGAGAATAAACAATGTTTTTTTGACAGACGGGGGTGTCGGGTTCGCGTAACGGCGAGGCGGTGG
Organism: uncultured Pirellulales bacterium; assembly: GCA_964387515.1. Classification (GTDB taxonomy): domain Bacteria; phylum Planctomycetota; class Phycisphaerae; order Sedimentisphaerales; family Anaerobacaceae; genus CAVXEF01. Next base: position 3,813 of record CAYLXD010000016.1, read on the forward strand.
TCGTTATCGGACTTAAAGGAAAGGTTACATAATGGCACGGGCCAGCGCAGGAAAAACAAAGCAACAGCTCAATGTGGAGCAGGTATGGGAGCAGTTCTTCAAGAGCCGCGACGAGCATTTCCGTAATCTGCTTATGGAACACTACGGGCCTCTGGTAAAGCAGACGGCGGAGCGTCTGCACAGCAAACTACCCGATAAGGTTGAAGTGGATGACCTTATCAGTGCCGGCACCTTTGGGCTGATGGATGCGATAGACGCCTTTGACCCCGCGAGGGGAGTAAAGTTCGAGACATATTGCCTGCCTCGGATAAGAGGTTCAATCCTTGACGAATTGCGAAGTATGGACTGGGTTCCGCGATTGGTCCGCGCGCGTGCCCATCAACTAACGAGGGCCACGCGGTCGCTGGAGACGCATCTGGGGCGAAAACCTACAGAAAAAGAGACAGCCGAGGAGCTGGATATGGGTGCCGAGGAGTTTGACAGGCTCCAGCGAGACGCCAATGCGGTCGGTCTGGTATCACTGGACGGGGGTTATGACGACGGCGACGGTGAAAAGAACGTTCGCGAAATAGATATTATCAAGGACAAAAAAAGCCAGGACCCCTTAATAGAGACACAAAAGCGAGACCTGAAAAATCTGCTGACGAGGGGACTGACGAGGGCTGAACAACTGATTATAATTTTGTATTATTACGAAGAGATGACAATGAAGGAAATCGGCGCGACACTGGATTTGTCGGAATCGCGTGTATCGCAAATGCACACATCCATTATTGCGCGTCTGAAGGCCCAAATGAGCAGCCGAAAAAGGGAATTCTCGGTCTAAGCGCCATCCTCGTACCAAAACCTTCCTTCACTGTGCTGAACAGGCTTAGTTTTTTACTCTACCCATTTCATCGGATGTACTAACTTGATTTTCGTCTCTATATGGGTATACTTGCGCATACTAAGTTGGTCGTGTGTAAGGGCAAGTAAGATGCGATTTACGAAGATGCATGGTTTGGGCAATGACTTCGTTTATGTCAATTGCTTTGAAGAGAAAATTGAAGACGCCGCGAGGCTGGCTCAAATCGTCAGCGACCGGCATTGCGGCATCGGTGGTGACGGCTTGATTTTAATATGCCCGTCGGAAGCAGCAGATGTTCGGATGCGCATCTTCAATGCCGACGGTTCGGAGGCTGAGATGTCCGGAAACGGTATTCGATGCCTTGCAAAGTACACTTATGAACATAGACTGGCCAAAGCGGGGGGTGCGTTTTGCGTGCCAGGTCAGCGGCCATATCCTGTCTCGCTGAAGATAGAAACCGGCAACGGTGTGCTTACGGTCGGTCTTGCTGTTAATGACGCTGACAAGGTAGAGAAAATCTGCGTCAATATGGGTCAGCCGATTCTGACGCCGAAGGATATACCTGTGGAATTGCCCGGCGAAAGAGTGGTGGAAGAACCGATTGAGATTCTCGGAGAGAGACTGCGGATGAGCTGCGTATCAATGGGCAATCCGCACGCGGTGTTTTTCTGCGATGACGTCGAGGCGATTGAGCTTGAGAAACTCGGGCCGATAATTGAGAGACACAGGCTTTTCCCGAACCGCGTAAATGTGCATTTTGCTGAGGTTTTGGGTGAAGGTGAATTTAAGATGCGGACATGGGAGCGCGGCAGCGGAATTACAATGGCCTGCGGCAGTGGTGCCTGTGCCTGTTGTGTGGCGGCCAATTTGACTAAAAGGTGCAGCCGAGATTGTATCGCGCATCTCGAAGGCGGCGACCTCGAATTGAACTGGTGCGAGGAAGATAATTGCGTCTATATGACCGGGCCGGCTGTCGAGGTCTTTGAAGGTATCTGGCCGGCGGATTGAGAGCTACGTGCAAAGCTGTGGTGAGCGGCAGAATTCAAGTGCAATGCCGTATCTGCTGTAAGAAGAATGTAGTGTTTCGTTAATACGGTCAATGGTCTCAGCTCTCAGGACCCTGGCGAAAGCTGAGATGCGGCCGCCATAATCAAGCTGGCCCGCTTTCGGTGGTATTGACAATTCTATTCTTAAGAGATTGCCGGTGCTGAATGTGTCAGCAGAGGTTTCGAAATATAGGCCGCCGGGGCTTACGTTGACTGTGCGGCCGGTATAGATTGTTTCTGCTGTTGGGCCGACCTTGAAGCAGGACAAATCAAATTTTGCCGCTAATCGCTTGAACCTGCGCTTCTCATACTCACCCGTTATTTGCATCCCTGCATTGTCCTCCTATGTTTTGCTCAAAATACTCTCCGAATTAGAGCAAAATCCATACCAAGGTGATGCTCGTTCAAATATCCCAGTTTTACTTCTGCAAGTGTTTGCCCGGCTTTAGGTTAGGTGGGTTTATGGTTTGACTGCCGTTGGGCACGGGTAGAGCTGGTGTGAAGGCTGCCCATAATGTTGACAAATAGCAACGCCCAAAATTGATTTCGGCCGGCCAGAGGGCCAAATATCACACAAAAAACCGTTTTAGCTGTTTGCTTTGCAAAATGTTACGCCTGTTGTTAAACAGGGAGTTCTGTTTGTCCGACCAAAAGAACAAATATGTTGTTTTTTGGCAACATTAACACTTGACACGGCAGACGTATTGCTTATTTTATTATGAGTTGTGTCAAGGCGTGAGGAGGTTAAGTTCCAATAAATCGAGCGACAGGGACGGGCGACTAATGACAAATACCGTGAATCCCGAAACAAATGGGGATGGAGGGCTTGGACTGCTCGGCAGAGCGATAGTGCAGTCACTTCCGGTGGGCGTTGTCGCCTATACACCTGAGCTGCGGATAATCGAGGCCAATCCACATGCGGGGGAGCTTATAGAACTGGGCGATTACATCGATAAGTCACTCGCAAAGGGCACCGACAAGGACGACTCGCCCGGACTGGACTGGACAAAACAGTTGCAAGAGGTTCTATCAGAGAACCAACCGCGGACGTTCGATAACGTCAATTATACATTGAACGGCAAGATGAGACTTCTTTTAGTCGTCTGCACTCCGCTGAAGACGACCGAATCGGCCAAAAGTCTCGGCGGGATGGTTATCATCGAAGACATAACGGAAAAAGTTAATACGCAAAGACAATTGGCGGGGGCAGAAAAGCTGGCTGCCATTGGTCAGCTTGCTTCGAGGGTGGCCCATGAGCTGAACAATCCTATGGATGGGATTTTAAGATACATCAATCTGTCGCTGAGAATCATAGAGCAGGAAAATCTTGAAAAGCCGAAAGAATACCTTGCTCAGTGCCGGCAGGGCCTGATGAGAATGGTTCAAATCGTGAACGAGCTTCTGGAATTTTCGCGTAATAGTTACGTGTCTTTCGAATACATCAAAATAGAGCGGATTATCGAAGACGCGATAAAAACAATGGAGGCCCGTGCGGAGGCTACAGGCGTTCGGATATCACGTAACTATGCTCCCGACATACCCAAAATCAGGGGCAGCAATCTGTTTCAGGTATTCTGCAACCTGATAAAAAACGCGCTGGACGCGATGCCGGACGGCGGGCAACTCAGCATCTCGACACACGTTGCGGCTGACAGTACAGCGGTGCTGGAGTTTCGCGATACCGGGGTAGGTCTGCCGGCTGGAAACACCGGGGCGATATTCGAGCCTTTCTTTACGACAAAAGATAAAATCAAGGGCACAGGGCTGGGCCTGGCGATATCGAAGGACATAATCGAAAGACACGAGGGCCGCATAACCGCCGAAAGCGCCGCCGGGGGCGGCAGCGTGTTCACCGTGTATTTGCCGGTGGCAAATAAAGATTCATAAGTGAGAGAGATTGGCGCTGCGTCGCGCAAGCTACGGAGCGTCGGCGACTGCTATGAGAGAAAAGAATATTCTTGTCGTAGACGACGACAAAATCATCCTGGATTCGCTGTGCGAGTTTTTATCGATGGAGGGGTTCCAGGCCAAAGGGGCTGAGACGTTAAAAGGTGCGCTGGCTGAAATGCAGCACAAACACTACTGCCTTGTTATAACGGATGTTAATCTGCCGGACGGAGACGGCCTTGATTTGCTGGATGCGGTGCGAAAGGATTATCCACAGACTGTTGTGATTGTCATAACCGGCTACGGCACAATCGAAAGCGCGGTGCGGGCGATTAAGAGAGGTGCTTACGACTACCTGACAAAGCCGATTGTCGATGACGAGCTGCGTTTAGCGATAGACAGAGCGCTGCAGCAACAATCGCTTATGAACGAAAACGAGAGACTGCGACTGCAGCTTCGGCAAAAATACAGTCTGGAGAACATAATCAGCCAGGACTATAAGATGGCGAAGATGTTTGACCTTGTTGAAGCTGTGGCCGACAGCAAAACGACAATACTAATGACGGGGCCGTCGGGCACCGGCAAAAGTATGCTGGCCCGGGCAATACATCATCGCTCCGGCCGACGAAATAAGGCGTTTGTGGAGGTAAGCTGCGGTGCTCTTCCGGAAACGCTGCTCGAAAGTGAGCTGTTCGGTCATGTTAAAGGCGCGTTTACCGGTGCGGTGAGTAATAAGGAAGGGAAATTCCTGGCTGCGGACGAGGGGACGGTTTTCCTCGATGAAGTTGCCAACGCGTCGGCGGCACTGCAGGTTAAACTCCTGCGGGTCCTGCAGGACCGGCAGTTCGAGGCGGTCGGCAGTAATAAGACCATAACCGTCGACACAAGGATTATAATCGCTTCGAATCAGGACCTGGCCCAGGGGGTAAAGCAGGGCAAATTTCGGGAAGATTTGTATTACCGGATAAATGTGGTGACAATAAACCTGCCGCCTTTGTGTGAAAGAGTGGGTGATATTCGGCTGCTGGCCAATCATTTTCTGCGGATGTACTGCGCACAACATAATAAAGAAAAACTCGGTGTTGCTGATGGCGCAATGGAATGCTTAGAGCGATACTTGTGGCCGGGCAACGTTCGCGAGCTGGAAAATGTGATTGAGCGGGCGGTTTTGCTGAGTAAAAATAGTTTTATCAGTCCTGACGATTTGCCAAACATAGTAAAACAAGAGACAAGCCGGCGGCGGGGGGCATACAAGCCTATGAGCTTAAAGGAATCGCTGGCTGAGCCGGAAAAGAATATTATCCGACAGGCGCTCGAATCGAATCACTGGAGCAGACAGGAGACCGCCAAGGCCCTGCAGATAAACCGAACAACCCTGTATAAGAAGATGAAAAACTACGGGCTCGATGTCGAGGCTGAGAGATTGGGACTGGCCTAAAGAAATTTATTATTTATTATTGACTATTTATTATTGAAAGAAGCCAATCAACGATTGCCCGGGACTGGATTCGAACCAGCACGAGCCGAAGCTCACCAGCCCCTCAAGCTGGCGCGTCTGCCAAATTCCGCCACCCGGGCGTTATCGATTTATAATTTATTATTTACTATTTATTATTTAGTGTCAATCAGTAACTAAGAAGTCCGCTAAGGTTAGTTATGTGCCTCTTTTGCTATTCCAAAGTAAAACCTGCAGGCGGTTACAGAAGGCAAAGCCGGTGCGTTTGCACATTTCGGCGACCATCGGCGATTTAGCTAAAAGTTCGTTCCTTGTAGTAGCCTGCGGCATTAACATCACCTTTTCCAAATCGACGTTGCCAATCTCCTCTATAGTTTGCTGTATCTGAGGTAAATCGTCCTGCAAATCAACGACAAACTTCAACTGGTAGTTGTAGTGGTCAATCAGCTCACGCAAAACAGATAAATCAAGCCTCGAATTTTCGTGAGCGGCTACAAGTTTTGGGTCGGCAGGCACAGAATTACTCAATTTCGGACTTATGCTCATCAAATCACAGGCTAAATCCGGTACGAATGCAATACCGGCTGTTTCAATCGTTATGTGTTTGCCAGAGTTTTTGAGTTTATGCACTAATTCCGGCAGGTCGTGCTTTATGGTCAAATCCGGATTTATCATCGGCTCACCACCGGTTATAACCACGAACCTGCAGGGCCAATTGTCAACTGTCTTAACAATTTTATCGATGCTATAATGCGCCGCTTTTGTCTCATCCCAAGCGTATTTCGTATCACACCATTTACATCGCAATGGGCAACCTGCCAGTCGCACAAAGGTACTCGGCACACCTGCCAAAAATCCTTCACCCTGTAAGGAGTAAAATATCTCGTTTATTTTCATTCTCAAATGGGATAAAGCATTTTCAGTATAAATCCGAAATACGAAGCACTAAATCCTAAACAAATTCGAAATTCGAGATTCAAATGTTCAAAATATTAAGTTTTGGATTTTGGTCATTTGTGTTTGTTTAGTGTTTTGTATTTAGATATTCGATATTCATTGTTTCTCTGCATACTCAATTGGGTCTTTCAGACCTGCCTCGGTAAAACCTTTCAATCTTAATCTGCAGGAGTCACACCGGCCACAGCTTCTGCCGGCCTCGTCCGGGTCGTAACAACTATGGGTCAGAGAATAATCGACGCCTAATTTTGTGCCTGTAAGAATAATCTCACTTTTGCTCATATTTATAATCGGGGTGTGAATTCGATATCGACCTTTGCGGCGGACTGCGGCGGCGGTTGCGAGATTGGAGAGCTTTTCAAAAGCGGATATAAATTCCGGCCGACAGTCGGCGTAGCCGCTGTAATCGGTGCAGTTGACGCCTATGAAGATATCAAAGATGTTCAGCACCTCAGCCCAGGCGAGCGCATAACTTAAAAATATTGTGTTGCGGGCGGGCACGTAGGTTGACGGGATATGGTTGGGCTTACCTAAATCGCTTCTATCTTTCGGCACTTCAATCATCCGGTCGGTAAGAGCGGAGCCGCCAAAGCCGGCCAAATCGATATCGATTATGCGATGTTCGAGTGCACCCTGAGAGCGAGCTACCTGCGAAGCAGCTTCGATTTCGCGCTGGTGTCGCTGGCCATAGCGGAAGGTAAGTGCGAACAATTGGAAACCTTCGCTGCGGGCGAGAGCCAAGGTTGTGGCTGAATCGAGGCCGCCACTGAGCAAAATAACCGCATATTTGCCTTTCTTCATTTTTCTCGGCCTTGGTATACACCAGACGGTATATCCTTGTCAAAACCTGCGGCATCCATTATATTGGTTTACCGCGAATTTTGCGAGGTTCAGTAAAATGAATGAAAAGCCTGAATTTGAGCTGTTCGACAATCCTCGTCCGCAGCGCGATTACGTCATCACAATCAGATGTCCCGAATTTACGAGTGTCTGTCCACGAACAGGTCAGCCGGACTTCGGCGAGATTGTCGTCGAATACATCCCGGACAAACTATGCGTCGAGCTAAAGAGCCTCAAACTTTATATGCAGAGCTATCGCAATAAGGGCATTTTTTACGAGGCATTGACAAATGAGATATTAGATGATTTAACCGGTGTCTGTAAGCCGCGATGGATGAAAATTACCTCACGGTTTACCCCTCGCGGCGGAATAACCACTGAGGTGGTTGCGGAATATAAGATTGACAAATAACCAGACCAAAACTTGTCGGAGGTAAGAAAATGGCTGTGACATTCCATTGCGATTACTGCGGCAAAAAGATAGAGGCACCCGACGGTACCGGCGGCAAATGGGGGAAATGCCCCGCCTGCCATAACAAACTGTACGTTCCGGATTTCAGTGCCGGTGAAGAGATTAAACTCGCACCGATAGACGAAAATGACGAGGCAAAGCAAAAACAACTGATGGACGAGACCTATAAGCTCAGCGAGGATATACTGCTCGAAAAAGAGATTCCGGTTGAATCGGATGAAGAGTCTGAATCGGCTGAGGTTATGGTGTTGCCGCTTGAAATCAGCGATAGTCAATTGAAGAAAAACATCGTTAACTATCTGCGTCAAATGGCGCAGAGCCGGCCGGAAGAGGCTGAAAAGGTCGAAGGCTTGATAACGCCGTGCGGCCAAAGGGCAGTAGAGATTCTCGACAGAATAGCACTTGCTGAGATACCGGAGCCGGAACTGGCTGACATTCCCCAGCAGATACTTTCCGGTCTGATAAGAGAACTCCGCAACAAGATAAGCTAAAGGGATAAAATTTTTTTTGGTCCACGGCAAAGGTCCTTAAAAACCGGTATTACCAGCCGAGTTTGCCACGACTTTTTCGACCTATAGAAACACGCCACTGAACAAGCCCCTCCAATTTGGCTTTCTGTAAGCTATTACTTATATTTTATATGCCATCAACGAAAACGATGTGCTGAGAGATTGTCACAGCTTGGGGGAAACTTATTATGGATAACAAGACGACGGCGGTTCACGTTACCCACGAGGTAGTGGGCAAGGTTGGCGGTATAGGTGCTGTTCTTCAGGGCCTTTTTACCTGCGATTTTTATCTTAACACAGTCAGTCGTTCAATCCTTGTCGGACCACTGTTCGAAACCACCGGGTCTTTAGCAGACAGACTCGGTGAGGACGGCAAGGTGCTCTACAGCTCTTTGGACGGATTCGCAGACACAGTGTATGCCCGCGACTTCCGTGAAATCGAAGATTACTACAACGCCGGTATTGTCTACGGCAGACGAACGTTCGTCGATGAGCAAACGGGCGTAAAAAGTTCGCCGGAGGTTTTGCTTATCGATGTGACGCGGATGAAGAAAGGGCCCATCGATGAATTCAAGTGGCGACTGTTCGAGAGGTTTGGTATCCGCAGTGATTTATATGAACACGTGTGGGACTACGAACAGTACGTGAGGCTTGCACCTGTGGCAATTGCTTCGCTAAAAGCGGTAGGTGCGGCGAAGGATTCGACTATCGTTATAGCACACGAATTTATGGGAATGCCTACCGCGCTGGCAGCTATTCTGGAGGACAGCTGCGATTTCAGGACCGCCTTTTACGCCCATGAGGTCGCCACGATGCGCCGGGTCGTCGAGGAGCATCCCGGCCACGATGTGATGTTCTATAATGTTATCGAGCAGGCACGTAAAAACAAACTGTACGTAGACGAGATTTTCGGTGACCAGAGCTTTTATTTCAAACACCCTTTGGTGCAGGCCTCAAAATACTGTGACAATATATACGCGGTGGGCGATTATGTCGCCGATGAACTGCGATTTCTCGCACCGGAATTCGACGCCGTGGAGACAAACGTTGTTTATGATGGGATACCGGCCTATCAAATCAGCGTTGCTGACAAACTCCGGTCGAAAGAGAAACTACAATTATATTGTGAAAATTTGCTGGACTATAAACCGGATTTTGTCTTTACGCACGTGACAAGACTCGTACGAAGTAAGGGGCTGTGGCGTGATTTGCGAGTGCTTGACAAAATAGAAAAAGACTTCAGGACGCGAGGTAAGACGGCGGTGCTGTTTTTGCTATCTACCGAGGTTTCGCAAAGACCCACAGAGGATATCCTCAATATGGAATCCTGGTATAACTGGCCTGTCGCTCACCGGCAGGGCTGGCCCGATATGTCCGGCGGTGAGACCGATTTCTATACATCCGTACAGGAATTCAACGCGAAAAGCCGCAATATAAAAGTCATTTTCATCAACCAGTTCGGATTCGAACCGAAGCACTGCGGCAAAGGAATGCCGGCGGATATGGACTTTATGGATATCCGCAAAGGCACGGACGTAGAATTCGGCCAAAGCATTTATGAGCCGTTCGGGATTTCCCAGCTTGAGTCGCTGACCTTCGGCGGAATATGTGTGATAAGCAGTGTCTGCGGATGCGCGGAATTTTTGAAGAAGATAAGCGGCGCAAAAACGGCCAGAAATGTTATCATTGCCGATTATACCAACTTAGGCAACCGCAGCTATACCGGCATCAAAGAGCTGCTGCAAATCGACGAGGCCGAGCGAAGCCGAATAGAAGAACTCCAAAGCGAAGGGATCGCAAAGCAGATAATCCGGAACCTGCCAAAAAACAAATCCGAACTCGAAAGTATGATTGAAACCGGCTATCAGCTTGCAAGAAATATGAGCTGGGATGTAGTGGTCAGAAATTACCTGTTGAGCAGCCTGCAGAATGCAGGGGGGAAAGAAGCTTTGATTGGTAACCTCCACTGTGATTAAGTGCGAAAGATCTCTTTACGATAGACTATTTGTGGTGGCCCGGCGCTGAGGCTTCGGGCCCTGTTTTTTTGTGGCGGCGGGGTGTAGACGGCGGCTTGTCAAAAGTTGACACTTTTTGCTCGTCTTTGTATAATGCCGTTGTTACAGGAATGGCCGAGTTGTAAGCTTTGGGGCGATAGCGATTATGGTCGAAGAGCAACCCATAGAAGCTGAAAAGAAACACGAAGACGAACCTCAGTTGTACAGGTTTTTCAGGGCAGCGGTCAAGACGCGGGCGAGCGATTTGCACCTGAAGGCAGGTCAGCCGCCAAAGCTGCGTTTGTACGGTCAACTGAAGAACACAACGGGCGAGGTTATGACCGCAGAGATGGTCGAACAAATGGTGTTTGAGATACTGAGCCCGGCTCAAAAGGAGCTTTTTCTAAAAGAAGGCACGCTGGATTTTGCGCACGAGGTCGGCAAGGAAAACCGGTTCCGAATAAATATATTTCGGCAGAGAGGTGTGGTCAGCCTTGCGGCGCGACGTGTGAACTCGACGGTGCCGCTTTTTGAGGATTTGCATCTTCCAAGCGTACTGGAGAAGGTGTGCAACCAAAGGCAGGGACAGATTTTAGTGGTAGGGCCTACGGGCTGCGGCAAAACTACGACGATAGCGGCTATGATAGATTTTATAAACCGCACGCGGTCGTGCCATATAATCACGATAGAAGACCCTATCGAATATCTTTTTCATGACAAGAAGGCAATCGTTTCCCAAAGAGAAATCGGCCTTGACGTGAAGGATTTCGAGGAGGCTTTGACGTATCTTATGCGTCAGGACCCGGACGTTGTTTCTGTGGGTGAGATGCGTGACGCCAGGACCGTTACGGCAGGGATGAGAGCGGCCGAGACCGGCCATCTTGTTTTCGGAACAATGCACTCGGCAAACGCTTCGCAAGCGGTGCAGAGACTACTGGATTTATTTCCCCAAACCGAGAGAGACCTTGTGAGGCAAACTTTGAGCCTGACGATTAAGGCTATCGTCAGCCAAATGCTTGTGCCGAGCATCAAGGAAGGTGTGGACAGGATGCCTGTTGTGGAGATTCTGCTTGCGAACCCGACGGTTCGCAAATTTATCTCCGAAGAACGGGAAGCTGATTTGCCCAACGTAATCAGAAGCTGTCAGAATGAGGGGATGCAGGATTTTACGTATCACCTCTGCGAACTGATAAAAGACGGCAGTATCGACCCGAAGGAAGCGTATAAAGTCGCCCCAAATGCCGAAGAGCTAAAGATGACGCTGAAGGGCATCAGAAGCACCACAAGCGGTATCTTGTGATTTTCGTAGTTGCTAAACGGAGCACCTTATGGTGGAATTACTGTTGGCGGCAGTGGAATACGGCGGATATATATCGCCGGTTAAATTTGTTATTTTTCTGGTTTTGTTTTTTTTGTGGCTTTCGCTGATTGGTTGGGTGTACAGAGACGCGCAGGCGGTGGGGACCAAGGAGGTTTTCTGGACGGGTGTTGTTGTTGGGGCCGGAGCAGCAGCGGCGATAATCTGGCTGGTTGTTCCCGTTTTTATCGTGGGGATGCTATTCTATCTGGTGGCTGTGGGGGCGACGTCAGTCAGCTATGTGATGCAGCGCAATGCGAGAGTCCCGGATTTTGACCGTGTTTTGACCGCTGAGCACATCAAAGGTTTACTGTCGAGCAGGGCGAAGAAGCTTGAGGCGGAGGGCGGATTTGTCTTTATAACGGCCAACAACAACGAAGTTCCGGTGCCGGAACCGAAAACGCCGGACTTTTTCGGGTACAGGGCGGCTTATGAGCTGTTTACCGATATCAAACGGCGAAGAGCGAGCGATATTGTTTTTTCACCCAGGCCGGAAGGCTACGGCGTTACCTATTACGTTGACGGCGCGGGTTTGCAACAGCCGGGCCTGGCCAGGGAGCGGGCGGAATACTTAATTCGGTTTCTCAAGAATCTCGCAGACCTGGGCGCCGACGAAAGGCGCAAACCACAGGCAGGATGTTTTACTGTCCAGCGGGAGGAGGGGGGTATCGAGTGGGAACTGAAGACGGCAGGCTCAACTGCTGGAGAGCAGGTCATACTCAGGCAAGTAGGTCAGTACCAGGCAAAAAAGCTGGATGAGATGGGGCTGACGTCTGTTCAGTGCCAGCAGCTAAGTAAACTCCGCGAGGTTAACAGTGGAGTGTTTATCGTGGCCGGGCCCAAAGCCAGCGGTGTAACAACGACATTTTATGCCCTTCTGAGAAGTCACGATGCCTTTCTTAACAGCATCAACACGCTTGAGAAGCAGCCATCCGCCGAGCTTCCGAACGTAACGCAAAATGTGTTCACTCTCGGTGATACCGGCACAACCACCTATGGCAAAAAGCTGGAGTCGGTAGTAAGGATGGGTCCGGATATTGTCGGTGTTGCTGACTGTGAGGATGCTGAGACGGCGCAGATTGCGTGTGCGGCGGCTAAAGACGCAAAACTCGTATATGTTACGCTCGAGGCATCTAACGTGATGCAGGCACTTGGTAAGTGGATAAAACTGGTCGGCGACAGGAACCTCGTGGCTGAGACGCTGGTGGGTATAAGTGCGCAGCGATTGCTGAGGAAACTCTGCGAACAATGTAAACAGGGATATGAGCCAGACAGGGAGCTTCTCAGGAAGTTCAACATACCGGTGGAGAAAGCCAAGGTGCTCTACCGTGCCGGCAAGGTGGTATATAGTAAGCGCGGCAAAGCCACCACGTGTGAGGATTGTCAGGGGACGGGTTTTGTCGGCCGAACAGGAGTATTCGAAACCATAATGATAGATAACCGGTTAAGAGAGGTCATAAAACAGTCGGAGTCGCTGTCCCAGATTGGCACCGAATTCAGACGTGCCAAAATGATTTACCTGCAGGAGCAGGTGCTAAGGAAGGTTGTTGCCGGCGAGACGGCCGTCAACGAGATGGTGAGAGTATTTTCAACAAAGAAGAAGGTGAAGCCGCAGCAGTCCGCTTAGGGACGCCTGTCGGCGGATATGAAGAGCTGAAATGTTGAACCCCCACGTGTCTTCTTGTCGAAGACAAGAGTGGGGGCTGCGTAATAGAAGAGGACGCAATGGCCAGTATACTTGTAGCGCTGATTATTTTGGGTTGTGCTGCTTATCAGTATCTTAAGGGCACGTTTGTTAAGTCATTGGCCACGTTAATAATCGTTGTTTGCGGAGGCGTGGTCGCGTTCGGATACTTTGAGCTTTTAGGAGGAGTTTTTGCCAGCCGAGGTGGTAGTAGTTTTTCATCTCTCGTGCCGTGGTCGCAGCTGCTGAGCTTTGTACTGCTTTTTGTTTTAACGTTCGCAATTCTTCAGACAATCGCCGGGCGGCTAATCAGCAAGGATATTAATCTGGGGCTTTGGCCTGAGCGGGTCGGACGTGTTTGTTGTGGGATATTGCTGGGCCTTATGCTGTCGGGGCTTCTGCTTACGGTTCTTGCGATGGGGCCGTTGTCGAGCAAGTACCCATATCAACGTTTCGACTCAACGAGACCGGACGTGGGAAGGCCTAAGAGGGTGCTGTTAAATGCGGACGGCTTTACAACGGGATGGTTTAGCCTGATAAGCAGGGGCGGCATGAGCGGCAAGAGGAGCTTTGCAGTTCTACACACCGGGTTTCTGGACCAGTTGTACCTGAATCGGCATGCCGGCAAAGAGGTATCGATTATTACGGACTCGGAAGTGATAGAAGTTCCGAGGGAAAAGGCTGTCTGGCCTGGCCCTGAGGACTTGAAAGATACAGAGGGCAGAGCGGTGGTACCCAAAACCGGTTGCAACCTGACAATTGTGAGGGTGGGGATAAATAGAAACATATTAGAAGAGCGAGGCGGGGGATTTACGCTTTCGCAACTGCGATTGATTTGCAAGCGAAAAGACGATGTTAAAGAGCCCTTTGCGGGCAAGGGGATAAACGTTTACCCCATTGGGTATCTCAAGGCGCCGGAGCTGCTGGAAAGAAAACGGTTGAACGAGCTGATAGGGGCAGGGAGCGGCAGTTTCGCGGCTGGGCGAATGTTTATGGACTTTGCTTTTGAGGTTCCAAAAGATTTTGTGCCTGTGCTGGTTGAATTCAAACAAAACAATATCAGGGAGGTTCCTGCGCCGGTGTCGGCCAATCAGCGGCCGGAGGCGGCACCATTTGTTCCGCGGTCCGAATAAGCCACACGGATTCTGCGGTACTTCAAGCAATCGAGTCAGCTAAACCGGCCCGATTCGAGGATGGCTGAGTTCAAAGAGAAACCTGGTTTCCTGGTTGAACCCCATTAGAAGTAAAACGTCAACTTCTAAACACGGGGCAAGTAGTGGGGCTTTGTGTTACCGGCCTGAGCCGGCGACCCGCCGCTCCGACTTACGGCGGAAGACGCGGGGGCAGGTGTGAATCAGCTCAAGCGCAGACGGTCAATTCTTCCAAGTCGAGTTCCCTAAGGTGCTCAAGATAGTTTTGCAGCTCTTCTTCAGAAAAGGCTGCCAGAAATTCTGCCTTGGCGGTTTTGTTTATTTCGCAAATGCGGTCTATCAACTCTCTTTTGCTCATACGTGTGTTCCTGTGTGTCCCGCCGTCCCGCTTCGCGTCGGAAGACGACGCGGGGGCAGGTGCGTTTCAACAGTCTTTGGTTTTGTGCAATACGGTTACGTACACTTCTGACAGGCGTATCGACAAGGGGGGCGTTTTTTCTTTAGCCGCGGATGCAGAGGGGCAGGCAAGGCCCTATAACCCGGACCACTATATAATAGGCTGGTCATAGTTTGAACCACAACATATAGAGGCGGGGCATCGGGCACTTATGGTGCTGGTTTCAATGTCCAATAAAACGGCGGCCGACTGAATCGATTCCGCCGTCAGGTGTTCTGCGGAGAGCTGTAAAAAAAGTTACCACTTTTTCATTTTTTTGTTTTTTCCCCACACCTACTTTGAGCGTTGGCAGTCTATTTAGGATTCGGTTACCCTTTGCACTGGACGCGCTGGACATTATTTGATGGTCAATTCTCAAAGTAAGTGCGGGAAAAAAGCCTGTTCTTTCTGCTTGAGGTGTTGTATTATTGCTTGTTTTAAGGCTATTTAGATAGCCCGCCGCCTTGCGGCGGAAGGCGCAGGGGCAAGTTGGAGGTTAAAAAGTGGCTGATACCGGTGATATTCGCAACATAATCCTGTTAGGGCACGGCGGGAGTGGTAAAACTTCCTTAGCTGAGGCGATGCTGCACACCAGTGGTGCAACGAATCGGCTCGGAAGCGTCGACGATAAAACGAGTATATGTGATTATTACGATGAGGAAAAAGAGCATCAGCACTCGATCCAGTCGGCGGTGGTTCACGTCGAACACAACGGCAAATTGGTCAATATTATCGATACGCCCGGCTATCCCGACTTTATTGGCCCGACTATTAAAGCGGTGCCCGCCGCTGAGACGGCGGTAATCGTGATAAGCGCCGCGGTTGGTATAGAGACAAATACGCGGAAACTGTTCGAGACAGCCGGCGATGCGAATAAGCCGCGTCTTATAGTCGTAAATAAGATTGACGCTGAGAATGCGGATTTGGCCGCTCTGGTGAAAAGTATTCGTGAGACTTTTGGTTCGCAGTGTCGCTGCGCTAATCTGCCGGCTGCGGACAAGGCGTCGGTCGTCGACTGTGTTGAGAACAAGGCAGGCGATTCACCACTGAAGGATGTTTCGGCCGCCCACACAGAGCTTATTGAAAGCGTCATAGAGGCGGACGACGAGCTTATGGAAAGCTATCTGGGTGGCGAAGAAATCAGCGCCGAGAAAATTGCGGGCGTGTTTGTAAAGGCGCTGAAGACAGGAACAATTGTCCCGATACTTTTTACCAACGCGAGAAAGGAAATCGGCATCAGGGAGCTTCTGGACTTTATCGTAAGATACACGCCGTCACCTGAGCAGGCGGATGCGGTTGAACTCAAAGATGGTGAAAACGTAACAAAACTCGATGCAAACCCTGCTGCGGCTTTGGCGGGACTTGTGTTTCGTATCGGGTTCGACCCGCGTTCAAATATGAAGTATTCAACTATTCGAATCTTCAGCGGTATGCTTAAATCGGACAGCAATCTGTTTCGCAACGATGAAAAGAAGGCTATTCGGCCGGGTCATATTCTCAAGTCGCAGGGCGGAGAGAACAATGAAATTGATATTGGAGCAGCCGGCGATATCGTTACCCTGGCCAAGATTGAGGAACTTAAAATCGGAGACCTTATCCACGATGGTAAAGTAAAAGGGGCGTTCGGCATGCCGGCTGTGCCCGAGCCGATGTTTTCACTGGCACTTGAGCCGGCATCAAGAGGAGACGAGCAGAAGATTAGTACCACGATGGAAAAATTATGTGAGGAAGACCCGTGCCTTAAAATTACGCGAGACCAGCAGACAAATGAACTGGTCGCAAGCGGACTTGGTGACCTTCATTTGCGTGTTATGCTCGAAAAGATGGATAAGCGTTTCAAACTGTCGGTGAAGACGAAAGAGCCGAAGATTCCTTATCGTGAGACGATTACAACAAAAGCTGAGGGGCATTACCGGCACAAGAAACAGACCGGTGGTGCGGGGCAGTTCGGCGAAGTTTATCTGCGTGTCGAACCAACTGAACGCGGCTCAGAGCCGCCGCTGGAATTCAGCTGGGATATTTTCGGCGGGTCCATTCCAGGCCAGTTTGAGCCGGCGGTCCTTAAAGGAATCAAGGACGTAATGCAAAAAGGGGTGGTGGCGGGTTTTCCAATGCAGGACATAAAAGTGTCTGTCTATGACGGCAAGAGCCATCCTGTAGATTCGAAGGAAGTGGCGTTTCGTGCAGCGGGCAAAGGGGCGTTTATCGACGCTTTGGAAAAAGCGAAGGCTGTGCTGCTTGAGCCGATAGTCAATATTGAGGTTACCATCCCCGCTGAAAATATGGGCGATATCACCGGCGACCTGGCGTCGAAGCGCGGTAAGGTACTCGGCCAGGATATGTTGGCCGGTAATTTTGTTGTGATTAAAGCACAGGTGCCATTAGCGGAGGTTACACAGTATAACAGCCAACTGAAAAGTGTAACCGGCGGTCGCGGCAGCTATTCGATGAGCTTCGGCCATTACGAGATTGTGCCGGGCAATGTACAGCAGCAGGTTGTAGCGGCCTATACAAAGCAAAAAGAAAAGGGCGCAGATTGATACAAGTTTAGAAATTTCTGTTGCGATTTGTGGCGCAGTTAATTTGTTCTGTGTATTGTTTTTGGTGAGCAGAGATTTTCACAGATTTTTGTGAAATTATGCAAGATCTGTAGAGTGAGGCATACCATATATAGTGGGTTTTACGATTTGGAATGCTACATATTGTTTTGGAGGCGGGTTTTTGGTGTTAATTTGGTGAATTTGCAGAATATTTTTGATTTTTTTCGTCAACTGGTATAGACTTAGCCTAAAAGTTAAGTTATAATTAAACTGTCGGCAAACAAATGACGAATAAAGCCGTAATGGATTTTAGAGACGACCCGTTAGTTAAAGGACCATGTGCTATTGTGGCTTATGCCCGTCGGTTGAATGGAAATAGACCCGCGATGGATTATATTGAGAATCTGCTGCCGTCAGACTGGGCAAAACTGGCAAAGTCATTTAACAAAATAGCGTTTGTTGGCAGAATTCACAACCCCGAAAGGTTCAGGAAGCTTAGTGGGAAAATATACGAATTCAAGGTATATCCCAAAGTTAGGGTTTTGTGTTTTCAGTTAGGGAGAACATGGTTTCTTACGCATGGGTTCGATAAGGAAACAGGTGATACACCTAGAAGACAAATTAAACGTGCAATGGAAATAATGAAAGAATACATTTCATTATTAAATCAGTGATGAAAAAGTGAGGTATCTATTATGCCCAGAACCTTCATACAAAAACTGATGTCTGATGAGAAAGGTAGAAAACTCTACTATCGTGAGGATTTGATATTTGAAGTTACAGAGGCCATCAGCCAAGCGATGGCAGAAAAAGGAGTTAGTAAGGCAGATCTGTCGAGACTTGCGGATGTTAGTAAAAGCAATGTAACGCAACTCCTGAGCGGCGATCACAATATGCGGCTCACAACTGTAGCCGATCTTCTGTATGCACTTGATTCAAAGCTCTCTGTGTCCGCTGTTTCACTTGACATAGATAGTATACTCGAGAGCACTACTTTTAATCAATGGGTTCCATCGGTAGACATCACGATGAAAGAATTTGAATATCAAGAAATTAATAAAGATGTGCGAGAAGAGTTAACTCAGGCAGCTTAAATAATGGCGAGAAAAAAAGTAAAAACCAAGATTGTAAAAAGAGAAAACAAGTTCAGTGCTGGTCTATTAGTTTCTAATCGAGTACAGCTAAAGGACGTTCGGTTGATAAGCTCCAAATGCGAACAAACACCAGAAGCCATGCTGGGCAAAAAGACGTACAATATCGACTATTCAACTAAAGCACAAGTGGACAAGAAAACCGGCTATGTGGTTGTTATCGCCAAATTCAACTTTAAAGCTTTTACTAATAGCAAAACCCAAGAAGCGGTTATTCTTATTGATGCTTCTTTTGTTCTATCTTATAAGATAGAAAATTTTGAAGGCCTAACTCAAGAAGGATTTGAACAATTTGCAAGTTTAAACGGCATTTATAATGCTTGGCCGTACTGGCGGGAATTCGTACAGAATACCGTCGTCCGAATGGGTTTACCTCCGTTGTCAATTCCCGTCTTTAGAATTGTGGAACCACCAAAAGAAAAAGCTGTCAAAAAAAAGGTGAGAAAGAAAAAAGCAAAAAAGAGAACTGTCTCCAAGAAATAAAGTTTATGTTATACAACCAAAGCTTTGGGCATTCTACTTAGACAGTCAGATTTGAAAAGTTAATACGGGGGCGAACGGCTTCGACCGGATGGCAGATAGGCAAGTT
>CAYLXD010000017.1:0-18510 GCA_964387515.1 uncultured Pirellulales bacterium
CACATCAAGCAGTATCAGGACACAAACCGTACGCCCCGTCCGGGCCACGCGTCGTATGCTTCTTTTATCAAGTACGGGCCGGACGATGATGCAGTCGGTGCGGGTATCTTCAGCGGACGCTACACCTCAACAATGGTGGCCGCTGGATATGTGGCTAAAAAGATTCTGAAAAAGTGCGGCATTGAAGTATTTGCATATGTCAAGGAGCTTGCCTCAGTTCGATGTCCAGAGGTCGCTCACAACATAGCTTTTAAGTACACCAACGACTACAAGAAGATGCGGTGTGACCTCGACCCGTTCTACCAGCAGATTTACGTCAAGGGCCGAATCAATATGGATATGAGGTTTCTCGAGAAAATGAAAATCTTAGCTGAGGTTGAACAGCAAATTGACGCTATCCGTGACAAAGCACCAAGACTCAAACCTGAACAGGTAAAGAGCAAATATGGCATTCATCACATTCTGAACTGTCCTGATATCGAAGCCGCTGAGAGAATGGTTGATGCATGCAATAAGATTGCTGCTAAAGGTGATTCAGCGGGCGGGGTCGTTGAAGTGGTCGTAACCGGCGTTCCCATAGGGCTCGGTGAGCCGGTATTCGATAAGCTCGACGGCCAGTTGGGCAAGATGCTCGGAATCGGTGCGGTCAAAGGCGTTGAGGTCGGTGCCGGATTTGCCGTTAAGGATATGACCGGCTCACAATCCAACGACCAGATGCGCTCTGTGGACGGTAAAGTTGTCTTTGAGTCAAATAACGCAGGCGGGATTACGGGCGGCCTTTCCACCGGTGAGCCTATTGTTGTCAGACTTACTGTCAAGCCGACCCCGACAATTGATAAGCCGCAGAAGACAGTCGATAAATACACCCTGGAGAACAAAGAACTGGCCGCCATCACCAGACGCGACGCCACGATTGTTGGCCGAATATGGCCGGTTGCTGAGAACTATACCGCTATGGTGATACTTGACAACCTTATCGCGCACTACGGCTACCAGATGCTGAAAGGAAAACAAAGCGATTCGTAGTAAGACGAAAGCAAAGCACCCCGCCGGACAAAATGTCGCCTGTCAAAAAAGCCCCGGGCTGGAAAGACCGGTGCTTAAAGAGCAGGTAGCAAATCCTTTTCTTATTCTAAGGTGCTGCGTGTCGTTGACCAGCCGCTTACGTTACCGGCTGCATCTCTGGTCCTGAATCTGTACGCACCATATGAAACAGGGTTAGTGGAAACCGGATAATCGTAAACATTACTCAACTGCCAGCCGCTGCTTTGGGTGCCGGTGGTGCCATTTACGCGCTCGAAGTAGTACTGGACGGGTTCACTCTCAGCATCGCTGGCCGGCTCAGCAGTCATCGTATGCCAATAGCATGTGCAATGACAGCCTTCGTAGTAAGCTTGATAGTAGCTGGGCTCGCCGTCTTCCGCCCACTGGCTCGGGTTGGGCGTCGGCGGTGTGGTATCCGGCGGCGTTGGCGGTGGTTCATTCGGTTCGTTCGGTTCTTCGCCTTCCTCAGTAAGGGTGGTTGCTTGTAACTCTTGCGACCAGCCGGTCTCCTGGCCGTTTTCATCGACGGCTTTGGCTCTGTAAATATATGCGGTGTTGGCGTCAAGACCGGTGTCGATATAAGTCGGTTGGGCCTGCCAGCCACTGTCGCTGCCTCCCAGATTACCGGAAATCTCATCGAAGTAGTACTCTACATATCCTATCCCATTGGGGTCGGATGTAGTAACTTGCATCTCGATTGAGTTTGGCGTGGCCATATAGGGCAGAACCCACGCTGGTGCTTCAGCAGGTCCCGGCATACCCGTTATAGCATAGCCGACTACCGACCACAGGGTTTCATTGCCTCTTTCATCGCGGGCCTTTACCCTGTAGCCATATGCGGTGTTGGGGTCAAGGTTTTCACGGTAGTATGTTCTGTTGAAGCTGTTGGGGTCTGACCAATCCCTGTTACTGTCGTTACCGGTATAGCATTCGAAGTAATACTTAACAACCCCGCCCCACTTGTCAAAAGCAGTTTCGGCCGTCATACTGATAGCGTAAGGAGGTGTCGTTGATGTCGAATAGGGCTCTATTTCCCACTTACTTGGATTGGGTTCCGGAGCTTCGGTATCTTCGGCGTGCCAGCATTCGTTCAAGGCGGCAAAGTCATTGAAGTTAACGTATGAATCAAACGTAAGGTCGGCGCCGCCACACCAGTTGTTGTTAGCCGAACAGTCATCGTCGAGCCAGTGCAGGAGGAATATTGCTAAGTCTGCAAAGTCGACGACACCATCACCGGACAGGTCACTGAAACTGCATAATTCTATGGCAAGTGGATAATGATAGCCCATATCGACCATGTTTGTATCAAATACGCTGTCGGTACGGGTTGTGTACAAGTGCAGGCCAACATTGCTTGCGAGGTCGCTTCCGGTATCGACGCAGGGGCTGTCGGTGGTCTGATTGAGTTCGTTGGTGTCGGTTTGACTGAGATAGTAGTCGCCCAGCGGCCCGGTTACAAAAAGCGGGTCGACGTGGATGTTGCCAGCGCCCCAGATGAGCGTGCAGTCGACATCGACAAAAACATTGGTTTGTGCGCCCCTTACGTCGCTATAGGAGATATCAACTGTCGAAGGTCTTGGGTCGTATTCGAACCCGCTTCCTATTGCGATTTCTTGGCCTTCTAATGCATAGTTATTCCACAGGATGCTGTCAAGTATGACCGTGTAACTCTGGTAGCTGGTGTAGATACCGCCGCCTAAAGCGGTTTCGCCGAAGTCACCTGTGACCTCATTGCCGACGATGGTGCAGTTTGTGATTCGCGGTGTGGCGTACCAGTTGATTGAGAGTCCGCCGCCGTCTCGGCCGGCCTGGTTATCAACCACCAGACAGTTTGTAACATTTGGGTTGGCATTGCTGCCTGTAAAGAGTATTCCACCGCCGGATGCGATGGCCCCGTTGCCAATAATAGTGCAGTCTGTGATTTGCGATTCCATAGAGGCGCTGTAGATACCGCCGCCCTGTCCCGGGATGGGCACAGCGTTGATATCCGCTGACACAGTACCGGCGAAATTGTTCTGGATGAGACAGTTGTGGATTGTTGCGAAGCTGTCGGTTCCAAACATACCGCCGCCTAAGTATGCGAAGTTGCCGTAGATGTTGCAGTCGGTAATTTGAGCATTGGTGTCGGTCCAGTACATTGCCCCGCCGGTGGCGGCCGAATTGTTGTTGAATGTGCAGTTCTCAAAGATGACATTTACATCAGTTTCCCAGGCTACAGCACCACCGTAACTTACATAGGGGTCATCATTGTCAGCCGGATAGTTAGTGTCAGCCGTATTACCGATGAAGTTGCAGTCGACAAACGTAGGCGAACTGCCTGCTTCACAAAATACCGCACCACCGAAGTTCTCTATCTCCCAGTGTATGCTGGGCTCCACTCTGTCTTCTGGTGGCCAGCCGTCTAAGCCGGTAATTCCACAGGTACCGCCTTCAGTGTAGTTGTTGGTAAAGGTACAATGTGTAAATGTTGGGAAGCACTCTTCGCCGACGAACACAGCACCGCCGCGGCCGGTGTACTCATTATAAAAGTCGTAGAAGCTGTCCACGTCAGGCCCTTGTCTGCTATAGCCTTGGCTGGAGCGATCCCAGGGCACATTGTACCAGCGACTATCCTCGCCGTAATACCAGCCGCCGCCTCGGCCGCCATCTCCGTAGGCATCTTCACTGGTACTGCCATTTCCACCATCGCCGCCATTTCCTCCGGTGGCGCTGCAATTTTCGAAAGTGCAATTAATGACGGTCGGATGGCTGTTGATAAGGCAGGCCAGTCCGCCGCCATAAGCCCTGCCCGGCCAGCCGCCATCAGTGCCGTGAATATTTGGGTCATCCGGTTCATTGCCGCCGCCGTTAAAGCCATTGCCGCCATTGCCGCCGATGACACTGCAATCGGTAATAATGCAGTTCTTAATGGTCGGTGATGCCATATAGCAGATGATTCCACCACCGAAGGCGTGGGCTCCGTTGTATCCATCTTCACCTAATTCATCGGCATCAAGCCCACTGTAGGCCTGGTGGACAAAACCGTTGATGGTAATACCGTTAAGAACCGTCTCAGGACCCACATTGTAAATTGTGAATGCACTCGTGTTGATATAGCCTTCTTCTCCAATTTCCATTTCGATAACTGTTTCAGCAACGACGCATGGGTCGTCAGGGGCGGTACCGCTTATAGTAACGATTGTATTTTGAATCAAATAACCTGTAGAAGTAGCGTAAGTTCCGGGCGAGATTAAGATTGTATCACCTTCCTCGGCCGCGTCCAACGCCTGCTGAATCGACGAGTAGTCGCCGGGGACAGTGATGGTACTTGGCTGTTCGAACTCGACCCTGACTGTCTTATCCGAATCTGCAGTAACAGTGTTGTAACGGCTGGTAGATGTATCATCATCGGTGCCGCTCCATCTGTTAACCCTGTAACCTTCATCTGGAACGGCCTCAAGCGCCAATGTAGTATGGTGTTTGACGCTATAAGTACCGGGGCTCCACGGCGCAGCAACCGTTCCGCCCGGGCCAGCTTCCACAGTTAGCTGGTAGTTATTTTTTATGTATGTAACAGTGACAGACCTGTCGCTTAGCATTGTTACGGCCATCCTGGATTCGGCAATTGCCTTGACAGCTGCGTCATCAACGTAAAAATTAACACCGGGTACTGGGCCTTCAAAGTAAACGTCCAGCACTGATAGCGTGCCGTTTACATTCAGTGTGAAACTGCCTGAGAGTTGAACCCAGCCGCTGTCTGTAGCGGCGGCACTGGCTACGTTATAATAATTGGTACCGCTGTCATCCTGCTGCTCGACAGATACAATAACAGTATCGCTCTCGGCGCCCTCGAGTCTTACCCAGCCCGATATCTGGTAAGTCTTTCCATCCACCATTTTACCTAACATAGACTGTTTTATCCCCTGCCAATACGCGCCTCTGCCGTATACTTTCGCACTGCCCGAGCCGCTGTGTACCGGCGTACTAACTGCCTCAATTGAGCAGTTTCGGCCAGACCAGCCGTCTGTTCCGCTTTCGAAACCGGGATTGGCAAGGATATTGGTGGCATCGTCGGCGCCGCTCCAAAGTATGTCGTAGCCATCAGGTGGTGAAGTTACAGCCAGCTCAACCTTTGTAAATATGGGGTAGTCGCTGAACCAGTAGTTGGGGTCGTTCGGATCCGTATTCGGGTCTATCGCAGGCTGATTTGCCTCTGGTAGTCCGGGGACATCAAGGGCCATAAAGACCAGCTGGTATTGAATGGGCAGGAACAGGTTGTAATGGTAACCCATATCTACGATACCATCATCGGGTATGCTGTCGGTTCTGGTGGTATAAGTATCCAGACCAAAAACACTTGCAAGGTCGCTGCCGGCATTCCAGCACGGACTATTAACTTCCTGACCTGCAGCGCCCTGCATTAACAGATACCCACCGATAAAGTTCGGGTCTTCACTAATGTTGCCTAAGATGCTATTGGGGTCCCATCTGTTGGTAATAGGATTCAAATCAAAACCGTTAATTGTACAGCTTGCCTCGGCATAGAAGCCGGCGGTTGGCATAATCAAATTGATGGCGGTCATAACGGCGTCAACCACTTCATCGGCATTAGCCGCCTGAATCATTGTTCCTTCTGTTCCTTCGGCTAACTCTCCGAAATAAGGAGCTGCTGCTCCTGCTGATGCATCGTATCCAATTAGGATTGAGAAAATGGTTTTCGGTGGTTCTGCCGCCGCTGCTGCAATAACGCCGTCAAGCGTATAATTCGTAAAGGGTTCAGGGTCATGTGGTGAGGCGTCGCCCATAAGAATAATCACTCTATTTACCCTGCCGGTACGCCAGCCTCCGAGCGAAGTGCCGTCGATGCAGTGCATCAATCCGGAGTAAACGGACTCTTCAATATCGCCACCGATGCCAATCGTTAACGAATTGATTGCATTAACCGCTGCCTGGCTATCATTTGTAAATATCGAAACATCGTTATACTCATAGTCTCCAGGATTACCGTAAGGTAATTCATTAAAATCGCGATAGTCTACCACCGCGATTCTGAAATCAGGGGCGGTATCCGCTATCTGATTAATGATTTGTACTGCCGAGTCTTTAACCGAGTTAATATCATCCGCCATACTGCCGGTCGTGTCTATGCAGAATACAAGGTCGAGCGGTGGGACGTCATCTGTATTGGGGTCCTGTATATCACTGTAGTTAACGTCCACTGTTGAAGGACTTTCGTCATATTCGAAGCCGGTTCCGACAGCAATCTGGGAGCCGTTAATTCCAGTATTGCTCCAGATGATGCTGTTGATGATATTGGCATAACTTCCATACGAGCAGTTCAGTCCGCCGCCGTATGTTATTCCGGTATTGTCGGCAATCGTACAGTTGGAGATTGTCAGTTGGGTAAAGATATTGGTTGATACTGCGCCACCATTCATTCCGGCTGTATTTTTTGTGAGCAAACAGTTAGTAAGTGAGGGAGCACTCTCTCCGCCGAAAAATATACCGCCTCCGGAGGCCTCGGCTCGATTGTTGCTGATATTGCAGTCGACAATGTTAGCGTCTGTTGCCCAGAAGTGCATAGCGCCGCCCTGCCCCAGTGCGTTGGGCTCATTTGCATCTGAAGATGCTATATTGTTAGTGAAATTGGAGCTGTTTATATCTGCCGGGCCGTGCTCCGCGAACAATCCGCCGCCCTGATATGCCCTATTGGATATAAATTCGCAGTTGCTGACTCTCAGATTTGCGCTGCCACCGTGAATTCCACCACCGACAGCAGCTTTATTCCCAATCAAATTACAGTCAGTAAATGTTACGGTAGCAGTATCTTCGGCACATACCCCACCGCCGTGACCAAGATAGGGGTCAATACTATAAGTGTTGAGTGGGTCATATCCCTCTTGGACCCAGTCGCCCAAACCTAACCCATCTACCAAAATCGTGTGGTCGTACAGTGGTTCAGAAGACACATTATTTGTTATCGTGCAACCCGTGAATGTTACATTTGAATCGGCAGCGCAATAGACGCCGCCGCCAAAGCTTGGTATCTCGTATTGCAGGGGGAACGGCTGGGCACGGTCAGGGCCTGCGCCAGGTTCATCGCCGCCTAAACCGCTCAGGCCGCCCTGAGCAAGATTTCCGCTTATTGTGCAGTCTTTGAAGGTAACATTGCTACCCTTGTCAACAAATACGCCGCCTCCGTATCCACTGTACCATCGATAGTCACCGATGTAGGGAGGTCCTACAATGTATGGGTCAGTCCCGAGGGTGGTCAGCCAGACCGCCCACAGGTCGCCCTGTACCCACTCCCAGGCTGTACTATCGGTACGTCTGTTCCACCACTCCGCCCTGCTCCAGTTACCTCCGTAGTTGGCGCTGCCGCCCACCGCGGCCCAATCGCCGCCATTACCCCCAATACCGCCAATGGCTCGGTTATTAATGATTCGGCAGTTTATAAAATTCGGACTGCTGTTGGTGCCACAGTATACTGCGCCGCCGTATGCCCAGCCGCCCCATCCACCTCGGCCGGCGTTATGGAACTCGTTAGCGTTGGCACCCTTGCCACCAAACCCGCCGTGAACGAAGTTGTCTCTTATTAAGCAATTCTTGATGACCGGGCTGGCACCTGAATCAATCTGAATCGCACCACCTTCTCCCCCGGAACCATCTTCGCCGTTTTCGCCAGGGTCATCACCATCAAAGCCCCAGCTAGTGTACCAGGTGGAGTTTTGGATAGTAAGACCGTTCAGAATGCAACCGCGACCTCTGGCAAAATCAAACGTAAAGACAGGGCCAGCCTGGCTGGTGGAATCAATAATTGTCTGTTCTACCCAGTTCGGATCACTCGGATACTGGGACCTGATTTCAACGTCCTTATTTAGCTGGACTTGTGGACCATAATAGACGCCGGCGTAAACCACAATTATATCGCCGTTTTCGGCATCGTGAAGTGCATCCGCAATATTGCTATAGTAACCCGGACCGCCGCCAACGGCGACTATAAAAGTTTTCTGCTGCCTGAACTCAACGGTAATGTTTACTCTGTCGGAATTCATAACAACAGTATTTGTTAGGGCGGTGGAAGAATCGTTATCTGTTTCACTCCAGGCCTTAACAAACCAGCCGGTATTCGGTGTGGCGGTAAGCGTTACCACTGTACCGGCGTAGTAAGTGTAAGTATTGGTGACCGGGTTGTAAGCAATGGGTGCCGGAGAGGTTGGCGCAACCGTCCCGTGGCCGCCGACAACGCTGGCTTTCAAATCATACTCAGCAGCCGTCGTGATATCAGGGTAGTGATAGCCTCTATCCACAAGTGAGCCTAATAGGTCAGGGGCATTATTTGGATCAGTAGTGTAGGTATCCAGCCCTAAACTCTCCGACGTATCACTTCCACTATCTACAGCCGGACTGAGAGTTTGATTCAGATAAAAGTGGCTCAAAGGGCCGCTTACAAAACACGGGTCATCGTTAAAGTTACCGTTCGGGTCGGGAGCACCGCCAAAATCATAGCTTGTAGATGTGCTGGATTCGTAGTAGTCGTAATCAGGGTTGTTGTAGAATAAACTGTATCTTACAATTGCATTGCCGCCGGAGTCCTCTTCATGTATTGCGTGATTATTACATCCTTCGAATATACAGTCGATAATACTTGGCTTGGAGACGAAATCGGAGAATATTGCGCCGCCGTCGCCATTTGCTGAATTACCGCTGAAGGTGCAGTTTCCGATATCAGGCGATGCGTAGTGGCAGAATATTGCGCCGCCGTCAACGTCAGCGTTGTTGCCGGTCAAAAGGCAGTTAAAGACCGTTTGCGTCGGGGCGCTACCGTAGAAATTGATTGCGCCGCCGTCACCGCCGCTTGGATAAACACCATTAGCGGAGTTATCCATAATAGTGCAGTCGCGGATTTCTGTTGTAGTATAGCTACAATTAAAGCCGCCGCCGTCGCCGTCTGTGGCTTTATTTCCTTTGACAACACCGCCGGTGACAGAGAGGTTTCCATTGACCAGGTCCAGGCCGCCACCGTCCAGGGCTGTGTTGCTAATGAAATAGCAGTTGACGAAATCGACATCAAAGTTCTCGGAAGAGAAACCCCCGCCGTATATGGCCTGATTTCCGGTGAAGCTGCAGTTGCTGAAGTTTACCGTCAAAGTTGTGCCTAATCGATAGGCATCCATTGCGCCTCCGTAGCCATAACCGTCGTTATCGCCGCTGACTTTGTTATTACCGAACGAGCAGTTTGTGAGGGTAGCATTACTTTTGCACTTCAAAGCGCCGCCGTCATTTTTAGCTGAATTGCCCCCGAAAATACAGTTCTGGATGTTTACATTGCAGTTGGTATCGATGTAGATAGCACCACCGGAACCAAAGTCGATGCCGATATCGGTTATAAGGTCGTCGCCGTCAGAGGGGTCGGAGTTGCCTATAAATAAGCACTTACGGTTGGGGTCGTAGGTATTATTGATATTCACCGTGCAGCCGGTATCGCAATAAACTGCGCCACCTAAGTTGCCTGTAAAGTCACAGGTATTGAGATTAACAATGTTAGAAGCGTCGGAATACAAGGCGCCGCCTACGGTGTAAGCTGAAATATCTTCGCCGAGGGCGGGGTTGTAGTAGATATAGGCCTCGTAGGCCTTGTTGCCGGCGAATGTACAGTTGGTAAAGTGTGCGTCTGACGGATGTCTGTAATAGGCTGCACCTCCGGCAATACCGCCGGTCGAATATACCCAGCTATCGAAGCCTTCGGGAGCTCGTTGGTAATTTTCGATGCCCAATTCTTCGCCCAAACCTCTTTGACCGCCTTCTCCTCGGGGACCCGTTGTAGCGACGTTGTTACTGAAAGTGCAGGTTGTAATGGTTGGGCTGCTTGTGCCATCGCAGTAGATGGCGCCACCGATACCGTCGCCTATGCTCCCTCCGGCATTTCCGCCGCCACTTTCATCGCCCTGGTCATAAAATGGCGGCGCTGCGGCGTTACCACCATTGCCGCCGTCTCCGCCTTGGCCACCCCGGGCGAAATTATTGCTTAAGGTACAATTACTAATGACTGGGCTGCTGCTGGCAAGACAGGCGATAGCACCCCCATAACCATTTCCGCTGCCACTACCTCCGTCGCCACCCCACTGGCCGTCAGGGTTTGTTGTAATCTCTACATCAGGAAGAAGCTCTCCAGTTACATTAAAGTCTCCGATAGTCCAGTGGTTCCACTCTCCACTCAGGCCGTCGGCTCCTCTGCCGCCATAGGCACCGGTAACGTTGCAATCCTTTATCACGCAGAATTTTATAGTGGGTGAAGCACTGGCACAGAGGATTGCGCCGCCATAACCATCGCCACTGGCATCGCCACCACTAAGGGCGTAAGGGGGACTCTCATTGGGGTCTTCATAGTACCAGGTAGGTAACGGCTCGAAAAGGTTCAGGGGATAACCGTTGTATCCGTACTGTCCATCCGGGCCTTTAGGGCCTCTGGCATAACCGTTTATGATGGTGAAACCAATGACTCTACTATCGGTACCTTCACCGGTACGAAAATAAAAAGCACGATGCGGCTCGTTTCCGCTCCCCTGGCAGTTAATAATCGTAGCATCGATAATACTTTGGTTGGGACTGGGGCTGTCAGGATTAATCTCGCTTCTTAAGGTAATGGCCTTTCCCTTAAAGTCTATGTCAACATTGTTGGGGCCGGTGTAGGTACCCGGCTTGACAACTATCACATCACCATTAACGGTAGTAGGAGCATCGATAGCAGATTGAATTGTGGGAAAGTCCCTCCCTGGAACGGGCCATTCCGTTGATAGGGCGGAAGTTCCTATAGACAACAAAATTACTAAGCTAATCAGAATTTGCCGCTTCATTTATATTCCTCAAAAACTCAGCATTTATTAACACCTATTCTTAAGTCATCAATTTGTAATTAGCAAAAAACCACCATCAGGGAAGCGTCGTAGCAGACCGCGGGACTGAATAGTCGCCGATATTGTTATACGCATCGCGGGTTCTCACCTCGTAGGTATACTGCGTTGATGCAGCCAGACCCGTATCTGTATAATTTGGATCATCCTGCCAATCACTGCTATGGCCTGGGCCGCCGACACATTCAAACTGATACTGTACTCCACCACTCGGGTCAGAGGCTGTCGTGGCCATCATGTGAATCTCAGATGATGATAGTGAATGCGGCTCAACAGCCCATGTGCTCGGGTCTGGCTGCGGCGGGTCCGTATCAAAAGTAGTTGCAGAACGGAGCTCTGACCAGCCGGTTTCGTTCGCCTGGGGAGTAACGCTATCGCGAGCCCTAACCTTAAATGTATACTGGGTATTTGGGTCAAGGTCCGTAGCCACATAGGTCGATTCTTCTTGCCAACTACTGTTGGCGTCGCCGTAGTTAGTACATTCGAAGTAATACCATACAGGCGGGGTATTGTCATCGGCGGTCGTTGCCGTCATCATAATCGAAGTTGGCACCGTTGCCGTCGGCTCTGTTTCCCACTCGCTCGGATCCGGCTCTGGCGGGTCTGTATCAAGTTGCTCTTCGCTGGTTACTGCATAGCCGACTGCCGACCACAGAGTTTCGTTGCCTCTTTCATCACGGGCCTTTACCCTGTAGCCGTATACGGTGTCTGGGTCGAGGTTGGTGGAGATGTATGTTCTGTTGGGGTCCCAACCGCTGTTGCTGTCGTTGCCGGTGACGCATTCGAAGTAATACTCAGCAACCCTGCCCCAAGAGTCAAAGGCAACTTCGGCTGTCATGCTGACTGTGTAAGGAGGCGTTATTGTAGTCAAATAAGGCGCTATCTCCCACTCGCTCGGATTGGGGAGTGGAGCATCAGTATCTTCGGCAAGCCAGCACTCACACAACGAGAACAAGTCATCGAAGTTAATGTACGTATCAAACGTAAGGTCGGCTCCGCCACACCAGTCGTTGTCATCTGAGCAATCCTCGTTAAGCCAGTACAGGCTGAATATCGCAAAGTCAACAAAGTTGACGTCCCCATTATGGGACAGGTCACTGAAACTGCATAATTCTATCGGACGGGCAAGTCGATAATGATAGCCCATATCGACTACGCTTGTGTCAAATACTTCGTCGGTACGGGTGGTGTACAGGAGGTGCAGACCGACACTGCGTGCCAGGTCATTTCCGGTATCGACGCAGGGACTATCGACGGTCTGATTGGGGTCGTTGGTGCTGGTTTGACTGAGATAGTAGTCGCCCAGCGGACCGGTTACGAAACACGGGTCGGCGTAGATGTTCGTTGGATAATTGGGGTCACCTGGGTCAATATCCCAAAGCAGCGTACAATCCGTATCGACGAAAATCCCCGCGGCACTACCCTGAATGTCGCTGTAGGATACGCTCACCGTGGAAGGTCTTGGGTCGTATTCGAAGCCGGTTCCCACAGCTAACTCGTTGCCCTGCAGGGCATAGTTATTCCACAGGATGCTGTTAAGTATGACTGAGTAACTGTGATAGCTGCTGTATATACCACCGCCTAAGCCGGTTTTGCCAGGCTCGCCGAAGTCACCTGTGGCTTCATTGCCGACGATAGTGCAATTTGTAATCAGTGGCGCGGCATACCAGTTGACGGACAGTCCGCCGCCGTCTCGACCAGCCTGGTTATCAACCACCAGACAGTTTGTAACCGTTGGCGTGTTGGCCCCGATGCCGGTAAGGAATATTCCACCGCCGGATGTGGTGGCCTCGTTGTCAATGATTGTGCAATCTATGATTTGCGATTCCATAGAAGCGCTGTAGATGCCACCGCCCTGTCCAGCTATTGGCATGTCGTTAACATCATTAACATCATCCGGGGTCATTCCGGCAAAGTTGTTGCTGACAAAACAGTTAGAGACTATCACGGAGCCGTTGGTTCCAAACATGCCGGCGCCCCGGTATGCGAAGTTGCCGACAAAATTACAGTCAAGAAACTCAGGTGGTGAACATGGGTCTGAAAAATACACACCACCACCAACTGAGGCCAGATTGTCGGTGATGTTGCAGTTTCTAAATATGACCGAAGCAGTTTCTTCGAAAGCAATACCGCCGCCGTGACCAAGATATGGGTCGATGCGGTAGACTACTTCGCCCTCTCCATCTAAGGTGAACTTGGGAGCGGTGTTATTTGTTATGTTACAGTCGATAAATTCAACCCTGGAATTTTCTGCACAATATACTCCACCGCCATAAGTGGGGATTTCATAGGCCGTCACTGGGTCTGGAATCGTCCAGGGTCTGTCACCACCGATACCGCTCATGCCGCCATGGGTTTCGTTTCCAGTGATGGTACAGTGTATAAAGGTCGGGGAGCTATTCACATCACAGTAAGCTCCGCCGCCGTAGCCGCTGTAGTATCTGTAGTCGCCAACGTATCCCCAGTCTTCCCACGATGCACCAGGAATAGCCGGGTTGCTCCAGAGGCCGCCATATCCGGCATCTTGGTAGTCCTCACCTAAAGTACCATAGGAATCACCGCCATTGCCACCGTCCGCTCCATTAGCACGGCAATTTGTGATGGTGCAATTTATCAATGTCGGACTGGCAGTAGGTGCAATGTAGACGCCGGCGCCCTTTGCCCAGCCGCCCCAGCCACCTCGGCCAGCAGGGATACCATCAGCGGCGCCCCCACCGTCTCCAGCGTTACCACCTGTTATGTTACAGTCTCTTATAATGCAGTTCTTTATAGTCGGGCTGCTGCCCTCGGCGCAGTAGATTCCGCCACCCTCAGCACCTCCACCATCCGGACCGTCTTCGCCATCATCATCGGCGTCCTCAGCATCAATGATGAAGTACGAACCATTGGCAATGGTAAGACCGTTAAGAACGGCATTGGAACCAACATTAGACGTAAATAAAACACATATGTTGGCGTATCCTTCACCGCTAATAACAGTTGCAGCTACTACGTTCGGGTCATCAGGATTTGTACTGGTTATTGTAATCTCTTTATTGATGATACGAGCGCGGCCATAGTAGACGCCGCTTGCAACCTGGATTGTATCACCCTCTCTCGCTGCTTCAATAGCTGCCTGAATTGTGGTGTGGTCGCCGGGGACAGTGATGGTCTCAGGCTGTTCGAACTCAACCCTGACTGTCTTATCCGAATCTATAGTAACGGTATTGGTTTTGGCGGTGGAAGAATCGTCATCGCTTCCGATCCATCGTTTGACCCTGTAACCTTCGTATGGAACGGCTTGGAGCGATACTACAGTATTAGACGGAACGGTATAAGTATTGGGCTCCCACGGCGAAGCAACTGTGCCGCCCAGGTCGGCCTCTATCGTCAACTGGCAGAATTCTTTCATGAATTCAACGGTAACTGTTCTGTCCGAATACATCGTGACAGTATTGTTGGGGCCAGTAATACTGTCATCATCGGTGCCGGTCCATTTTTTGACCGTGTAGTTCGAGTCAGGCAGAGCCTGTAGTTGTGCCGTTGCATACTGGTTGACATCATAGACGCCTGGTGATGGATCGATTGTGCCGTTGGTACCAACCACCGTGATGGTCAGCTTGTACGGAGCGACGCCTTGACTGTAATGGTAACCCATATCCACGTAGCTGTTCGGGTCGTCCGGTACACCGTCAACTCTGGTGGTATATGTGTCCAGACCGAGGTGGCTCGCCAGGTCGCTGCCGGTGTCGATGGCATTACTGTCAACTAACTGGCCGACAGCAGTGTGGCTCAGATAGTATCCGGCTACAAACAACGGGTCGTCGTAGATGTTGCCGGCGCCCCAGTTCAGCGTGGAGTCATAGTCAACCCACACTTCTTCTTCACCGCCTTCGACATCGCAGTAGGATACCGTAAGCGTCGTTGGTCCAAAGCCAAACCATGTCTCGACCGCCAGTTCAGGCCCGATGGTATTCGGGCCGGCATTACCCCAAATAATACTGTTAACGATATTCACATCGCTTTCATACGAGCAATATAGCCCGCCACCATAACCAGCATAAAATGGCGGGTCTCCTCTTGCTTCGTTTCCGGTTATTGTACAATTGATGATATTTGGTTCCGTATACCAGTCGCAGTATATACCGCCGCCGTCCGCTCCTGCCTCATTACCACTCAGAAGACAGTTTTTGAGCACTGGCTCAGCAGTTAACGGTGGTATGGCTACCTCTACCTCGCCGGCCATATAAATACCTGCGCCGAAGCCGTTGGTAGTATTTTTACTGATATTGCAATCTGATATGAGAACATCAGTTGAAAAGCTGAAGAGCCCCCCGCCGGAACCGTATAAGTCCCCATCGGGGTCATCAGCACGGTTGCCGATGAAATTAGACTTGGCGATGCTACTGAAGTTGTCTATGGAGAACAGGCCTCCACCGAGATATGCCCAATTACCGACGAGATTGCACTCATTAACGTCAAAAACTGTTAGTGCACTTGCGCAGACCCCGCCGCCGACCGGTGCATTATTGTCAGCAATGTTACAATCATTAAGTTCAACATAGCTGATGTTGGCGCCGAGTGCGCCACCATCGAAGCACATTCCACCGCCATAGCCTGTGTACTCATTACCGACATAGGGACCAGCAGCCTCGATCGTCCGGTTGCCCTGTATAGTACAATCTGTAAATATGGTGGTGGTCGTGTCGGCACAGTAAATACCGCTTCCAAAACTTGGTACACGGGTGTTATTTCGCGGTTGTTCAGCACTTGTGAAATCATTAAGTATTACAGTATCCAGCAGGGTATGCGTGCCGCCAACACCGCTGATGCTGCCAGTGGTTCTATTGTCCTTGAATGTGCAGCCGGTAAAGGTGGCGGTAGCACCATTTTCAATCCAGACACCCCCACCATTTGCGCTGTAATTCTCTGCAGATTGAGTTTGAGGAGGAAAATCACCAGGCTGAAGAGGGTGACCAACGGGAAGCCTTTGATTTATTGCTGTTATTGCTGCGTTTACGAACCTCATTGTGGCCAATCCACCGAGTCCGCCACGCCAGTAGCTGGTTTGGTCGTTAGCATTGGAATTTCCACCATTACCACCAAAAGCACCATATGCTTGATTACCGATAAAGTTGCAGTCAATGAATGTTGCGTTCGTTCCGTTGTCACAGTATACGCCGGCTCCATGGGCTAAGCCTGGCACACCACCATGGCCGCCTTGGCCCCATCCCGAAAAGCCATACGGGTCCATAACCGCGGTATCCGCACCCGTACCACCGTCACCGCCATCAGCACCGTTAGCAGCGAAGGCCTGACAGCTTCTGATTGTGCAATTTTCAAATATAGGTGTTCCACCCGCGCAGTATATGCCGCCTCCGTAAGTGCTTCCGCCGTTTCCTCCATTTCCACCTGGGCCGCCTGGATAATTTGGGTCGCCAGGGACGGCAGCAAGACCATCTTGTCCCATAGAAGCGTTACCGCCATTTACAATACAGCCTTCAATTATCGTGTTTTCGATTCTCGGATTCCCTGCTATTATGGCAATACCAGCACCACGGGCAGTACCACCTATGCCGCCATGGCCACCGGGGTGAGTAGGCTGGACAGGAATATTGGCGTCAGGAGCACCAACGGCGCCGGGCAGGGCGATTGAGGCATTGCCTGCTGTGACCGTGCAGTTTCTGATAACGCAATCGGAGACAATATGATTTCCGTTGATAATAACACCGGCACCGGTCAAACCCCAACCGTTGTTTGCATTACCCCGCACCCCAGGCGCAGGTATCGGTGGTATCGTAGTACCGGCGTTTGGAGCTGCATTTATTATAGTAAGGCCCTTTAACACAACAGTACCACCGGCACCATTGAGACGAAAACCAATCTGCTCCTCGCCGGCACCGTTGATTATCGTAGCCGCAACGACGTTGGGCTCATCAGGGTTGCTGCCGGTAATCGTAATGTCAGCGTTTATTGTGAAGCCGCTACCCGTGTACTCACCTTGCGCAACGATAATCACATCACCGTTTAGTGCTTTATCTATGGCGTCAGAAAGCTCTATGTACGGATAGGCACCGGGCACGTGGATAGTATCCGCTGTTGCGAAACCCGCTACGAATAACAGAATTAAGAAGCCAGTCAGAATCTGCCGCTTCATTTCACTACCTCCATGAAATAGGTGTTAATGTTCCAAATACCTAATATATGCGATAGATGTCATAATACGCCAAGTGGCAGATAACGCTGCCATTTGGCCTTATTATACAACATTAACACCTTTTTAGCAAACAAATTAGAAATTAGACACTTAGTTATCGGGACTACGAGCCTTTCTACTCGAACCCGTTGTAAATACGTTATTTACAAAGAAAAGCCTCCTCCAAATAGTGATGAAGAGACTTACAAAAAATCTAACATCACCCAAGGACCTATAACTCCAGCAGGAGAGTTAGAATCCTTTTTCCATCGCGGCAACTTCCCGCTCCTCTTGTTCACTCTGGATTATGATTGTGGGCTTAACCAGAATTAACAGGATACTTTCATCCTTGATTTTACTGCGGTTTTCAAAGAGTCTTCCTATCACTGGTATCTTGCTCAGCACCGGCACACCCTGTTCTTTCCCGGCTTCACCACTTATCTTCTGGCCGCCGATGAGAAGAGTGCCGCCGTCCGGGACGCTGACACGTGTCCGCACATCCGCAATCTGTCTCAAAGGCAGTTGAACTTCAAACGCCCTACCTCCGGTAGTTTCACCAACAAATCGTGTATCAAACTCCTTCACCTGTGAGAACGATGTTGTAATTCGCAGTATAACATACTTCTTATCGGCACTGATGGTTGGTGTGACGTTCAGCACCACACCATCCAGAATATAATCAACCGTTGGGTTGGCAGTAGTCAATACAAGACCGCCGGCGGCCCCCGCCGCCCCCAGGGCGGTAGTTTGCTCAATCTCCCAGTCAGATACATACGATATCTCATTTTCAACCCTGATTGCTGCAGACTCGCCGTTAAGAACGGTAACCTTGGGTGCATTAAGAATCTTCGAGTCCCCGTGAGCCAGCGTTGCCCTGATAAGGAAATTCGCCTGAAGGTCATCAATTACGGCACCATAGTTTCCGCTAATTGCAGATGCTACGGCTCCCGCTAAGCTCCCCTCTATACCCGTATCAGTGGCGCGGACTCCATCTAAGCTGTCTTGGGTGAAACTAATAGTACCGAACTTGCCTCCAAGCCTGTTAAACACTGGAACATCAAACTTAATGCCTATCTCTTCGAGGAAGTTCTCGCGGACCGTCAGGAACCTTGCCTCGATAGCAATCTGCTCGCCGAGTGGCCCCCGCAGGTCATCGAGTAGCTTTTGTATCTGTCTGTGGTTTTCAAGCGTTTGTTTAACAATCAGTTTGCTTAGTGCATAGATTCTTATGGTGGCATCACCGCCCATCTCATACCAGCTTTCGGGGTCGATGCTTTCCTGTATAAGCTGAACAATAGCGGCTGCTCTTTCCTGTATTGCCTCGGTGCCCAGCAACTCTTCTATGCCTTGCGCACCGCCGCCAGCTCGGCCACCGCCGCCGCCAGTACGGCCACCGCC
>CAYLXD010000017.1:18610-22594 GCA_964387515.1 uncultured Pirellulales bacterium
CCACCACCACCGCCTCGGGCTCCACCGCCGCCTTCCTCTCCAACTTCCATCTCAAAGGAAAAGTCGGCAGCGGCGCCGACCAGCTCAGCAACGTCGTAAATCTGTATCTCCATTTTGCCGGGCAGCGATTCTGCGGTAGCAATTGTAATCACGCCAGCTTCCACTGTGTAATCCAGTTTCGCGAATCCACCTGAAACCGACTTCAACAAAAGCTCTAGCGCCGTGCCAAGTGGAACCGCGGATATCGGATCCATATTTATTTCCGTATTCTGGTCAATATCAGCGTTATCATACAAATCCCCCCACAGCACCACTACCTTCAGTGGCGGCTCCACCGAATTCCTTAAATGCTCTATTGCCTGGCTGAGAGGCATCGTCGGCGAGAAGTCCGAAAGGTCGACAATCTCTTCCAGGCTTTTGTAAACAGCCTCATTGGCGGGGTCACGCCCAATCGCTTCCTTTGGTTTGCGTATGGCGACAATCTCACGCCACTCTTTGGGCAGCTTAAACTCCTCAGCGTATGGAATCGCAGCTTTGTCAGTTACTTTCAAAAGCTCTACTCTTTGCCTGCTTGATTCTTTCTGCACCTCCAATTGTTCCCGAAAGTTAATAGTGTCATCCAGTGTGTCTTTCAGTATTTGTGCTTTGTCATTGAGTGGGTCTAACGCAAGCAGACTCTCTAATTGCCCGAGAGCTTCTTCATATCGCTGTTGTTTCATATAAGCTTGGGCGTTGCCCATAAGCTCAGTTATCCTCTTTTTCCTGTCGGCCTCGACCTGCTCCAGGTACCTCCGTTGCGCTTCCTGTGCTTCCATCTGCTTTTGCTGCTGTAGTTGTATCTGATTTTCTTTCTGTGCCTTAGCTATCTTCTCCCTCAGAATCTCCAGTTGACTGGTATATTCCTTGAAGACGTCCTCTCCGAGGTGCAGTTGGTTTTTATTCACGGTCTGCTCAGCCTTTGCGATTGCCTCTCTTGCCCTGTCGAGGTCACCTTTGCTTACGTAAGTTTCTGCTTTCGCTATTGCGTCACTCACAAGGGTGCTGGTGTGGCTGCGTATTACATTCCTTCTGAGATTAATCGCTTCAATGTAGCTGCCTTCTCTGGTTGGGGCGGCTGGGGCTTCCTCTGCTGCAACGGCCCGCGCCTCAGCGGCTTCAGCCGCAACGGGCTCTTCAGCTTCTTCGATAGCCGCTGTCTCAGCCTCGGCGCCAAGCAATTCATCCTCGACATCCTTGATAGTTGTCTTAGCAGGTGGTTGTTCAATCTCTTTGGGCTCTTCTTTAACTTCCTCTTTAGCCTCTACTGCCGCGGCAGGCTCCACGGGTTCAGTGCCGAGCTCTCTGTTTATCCTGTCAAGCGACTTCGCTATCAACTGCTGTTCTTCCTTCGTGAGGAACTCACTGTCTTTGACATCTTCCAGGTGTTCTTTGGCCTCAAGCGCCTTGCCCTGTTTGGCTAATTCATTGGCTGTCTGAATCTCACCCAAAATCCGCTCCTTTTCAAGCGCTGCTGTGTGCGTTTTTTCCAGAAGCTGCCTTAGTTCTTCACGTTCGTCATTTGTTAGGTAATCTTCGTAGTCCTGCGCTCGGAGCAGGGATTGTTCCGCAGCTTTGTAGAAACCTCTTTCGTATTGTTCTGTTCCGGCCTTAATCCAGTCTTGAGCTACTTGGCGTATTATTGCTTGTTTGTTGGTTTCGCTGACCTGTGACCGAGCCACTGGCGAAGCAACTGCCGTGAATAACAAGACCGACGCCAAAAGAACCAACCAGGGCTTGCGGCCTGCATAAATGATTAAAGGTTTCACCGTAATCCTCCTATCAAAGATTAGGAAAGTTTTCTTACATTCACACTGCTTAGCCCCACCCCTTTAAGATAGGGTGTTTACATAAAATAGGATACCTCCAAACGTGCTTTTTTGCAAGGAAAAAATGAACTTCGGCTCCGCCCAAGCTTTATTATTTCTTCTAAGCTCTCAACGTCCTATATTGTAGCTGACAATTAGGCAAATCTAATGGTTTGAGTGCAATCGCTTGATTCAAAGACACCGATACGTCGAAAAAAATACTTTGTTCAACACGGGTGGAAAAGGGGACTAATATGTATTTTCAAGCCCTGTCTTGTACCTACAAAACCGGCTTGAGAGGTCTTGATTTGCCTTATGCTGCTGTTTGACCAATCATATATTTCACCCGTATATTTTACCCTCGTCGTACTTTTGCTCTTATGCTGAGGGCTTTGCTCGGATTGTTGCCTGCCTAATTTTAGCGCGCAGCTTACCCAATTTATCATTGAACTCTCTGAAAAGTTTATCTCCCAGGTGCGCGCGATTTTTGTTAACGACTGCCTCGGCGGTCTCAATGGCCGCCTCTGCTTTGTCAAATTCGCCTTGCTCTATGTAATCTTGAGCCTTCGCAACAGCATCATCGACAACCGCCCTCGTATAGCTTCGCAGAATACTCTCCC
Source organism: uncultured Pirellulales bacterium (assembly GCA_964387515.1). Classification (GTDB taxonomy): domain Bacteria; phylum Planctomycetota; class Phycisphaerae; order Sedimentisphaerales; family Anaerobacaceae; genus CAVXEF01. The sequence continues at coordinate 21,075 of CAYLXD010000017.1, forward strand.
TGTGGCTGCTGATTTCGCTGTCGCTTAATGGCTTAGGCTTAGCAACAGAAACTGCTTTATCAGGCTTACTGTGTTTCTCCTCACCTGCTTGCTTCTGGTGTTGCGAACTTCCTTTCGTCTGAGACTGAGAACCAAGCAGTTTGTCTTCGATAGCTGCCACTGTGGACTCCAGCAGCTTTTTTTGCGGTTCTGCTTGTGATGCTGTGGAAAGCTCAATTCTGCGGGCTAAAATATTATCTATTTTAGCAAGGTAATCTTCCGCAGTTTTTCCCGCAGGTGCCACCAGTAATTCGCTTTTGGAAACCTCGATGAAACCTTGCCGGGCCTCTTCGAGTCGACCGGTGAGATAAAGATGCACGCTGTAGTTATAAAGCTTGCTAATTTCCGTTGTCTGTTGTTTCAGTTGCCTTTTTAATTCGCTAAAGGTCTCTGTAACCTCGTGCCGCTCGGTTTCGGTCAGGAACTCGCTGTCCTTAAGTTTTTCGAGTTCGGATTTGGCCTTGCCTGGCCGGCCTCGCTCAGCTAACTTATTCGCGGCCTTAATCTGCTCCAATATATGCTCCCGCTCAAGCTCAGCTTTGTAAGTCTTTTCCATAAGGTTGCTTAGCTGTTCACGTTCAGCCATTGTTAAATGCTGTTGGTACTCCACTGCCTGAAAGAAGGACTGCTCTGCCTGTTTGTAGAGGCCCCGCTCGTATTGTTTTGTGCCGACCCGAATCCAGTCTTGGGCTACTTTGCGCAAAACTTTCTGTTTTTCAGCTTCGTCTGACTGGCTTGAGCCTGCTTTCGAGACTTGTGCCCATAGTAGGGGCAGAGCCAGTACCAGCGCAGACAGGAAAGCCTTTTTGACCAAAAACTTAATTAGAAGCCCCTTGCTGCCCAAAGCCAAACTCCATTCACAATGACCTGCCGATGGAAAATCTATATTGGCCGCACCAGATGACTTTGTTTATTTATAATCGAGACCTATTTCTGTACATGTAAATCCGCAGTTTGGCAAGTGAAAAATTTGATTTATGCCACCCTTTGCGATATTATTTTTCACAAGAATCTGTAAGACCCGGACGTTAAATGATGATGCAAAAACCGCTTATCCTCGCTGTTGAAACCTCTGGCAGAACGGGCTCTGTGGCGATAGCAGACGGTCAGCAGCTGCTTTCCGAGACTGCTTTTTCCACCCCCGTCAAGCACAGCGCGGAGATTTTTCCGGCTGTTCGCGGCCTTCTGAGCCGTTCTAATAAACGCCCGGAGCAAATCCAGCACGTCTATATATCCGTCGGGCCGGGTAGTTTTACGGGCCTGCGAATAGCCGTAACTATGGCAAAAACAATGCACCTGGCCAATGCCGCAAGAATTGTAGCGGTAAGTACTTCGGACGTAATTGCTGCTAATGCCAGCGACTATCCGCCTTTGGCGAGACCTCGCCCTGCCTCGACTCGACGCCTTGGCGAGGCAGGCCTTCGGGCGGGTATGGAAACAGAAGGCAAAGAGCTGAAAAAAATCGCGACTATCCTCGATGC
>CAYLXD010000018.1:0-22560 GCA_964387515.1 uncultured Pirellulales bacterium
GGAATCCATGTCGTCATTCCGAGCGCAGTCGAGGAATCTATTAAAAAAATGTCATTGCGAGGCCGGAGGCTGTGGCAATCTCAACCTTACAATATCAAATCGTAAATCGCAACTTGTCCTGAGCTTGTCGAAGGAATCGCAAATAGCCTTCCCCCCTACCGCCGTGTTAAGCTGGGCAGTTTTTTCAGCGTATGGGCGTGTGCTGGTAAATCTTAAGTATTTGTGAAAACATCACTTATGTATAGGGTCATAGGCGGGTCGGATGTCTTATGCTAAAAGTTGGCCAAATTACCTATTTTAACTAAAGGTTTAAGACAGCACACTCCGATACCTAAATATATTACCCAGCTTAACATATATGGCTATATAAAGCTGCTGGTCAGATAATATAGGAAGTGTAGAGAAAATAGTAGCCTTTTTGGGATATTAAGACAATGGTAAAGGAAGGTATGCTTGAGTGGTATTTGGATGCTTTGCTGCAGGGCCAGAGGCAGGTTTGTCGTGGTGTGATTGAGCAGGCCCTGCAGAGCGGGACGCTGGCAAGTTCGGTCTACCTGGATATTATCTGGCCCATTATGGCTGAGATTGAGAAATTGGCGCGGGCGGAGCGAATCACCCCCACACAGGAACATATGGCTACGCGGATTAACCGGACAATCGTTGACCAGCTTCAAAATAAACTCCCTCATAAGCTCAGGCGGAACAAGAAGGTAGTGATTTGCTGTGCGCCGGAAGAATTGCAGGAGCTGGGCGCTCAGATATTGGCTGATTTGTTTGAGAGTGACGGGTGGGAAGTGAGATTTCTCGGTGGCGGGCTGACTAACGACGACATCCTGGCGTTTGTAAACGAGTATAGCCCCGATGTTTTGTTAATATATGGCACAGCTCCTAAACAAGCGCCTCAAATTCGTCAATTGATAAACTCGATAAGGGATGTCAATGCCTGGCCGACTATGCGCATAATGGTATCGGGCGGACTTTTCAACCGCGCGAAGGGTCTTTGGCAGGAAGTTGGGGCGGATTTGTTTGCAGCCAACGCCTTGGAGGCGATCCAGCAGGCTTCGAATGAAAGTGCAGCCGAGCCCCGCGAGGAAGGAGCAACCAGCCGGCGAAGGAGAAGGTACCAGAGAACACACAAAGCCCAGCCGGCGCGAAGCACAGGATAATGCGGTACTCAGTCGTTTTTTGCAGGGGGGAAGATTTTAAGCAGGTCATCTGAGAGTCGCTGGACCGCCCTGCCAACTTCAGCAGATACAGGTTGGCCGAGGGCGGTCTGTGCAGGTTGGATGCCTATAAAATAAACATCAATATCCAACTCGGCACGAATCATATCAATAAATACGCGGGGTGAAAGTGTGTGCGTTGAGATAACAAGTGAACTTAGCTGCTCGGGACGGAAAATCCTTATTTGCCCCGGCGAATCGCTAAAGTCGATGACATCAATAATAATGAGATTGCGCGGCTTTTTTTTAATAATGGGCTGGATGTAGTTTTCGGGAACAGTACCGGCATCGATTAGCTCAGCAGAACTCTTAGCCTGGCGCAGCTTTTGGCAAACTAACGGCCCTGCGGCGTCATCGGCTTTTAATGTGTTTCCGATGCCGACAATAACCGTATCTGGGCCGCGAAGTTTGTTGAGCTGTGTAAGAAGTGTTCCATCGGTGACCATAGTGTCTTTACCCCGTTAGAAATTCCACAAATGGCTCTTGACCCCGAAAAAAAGATGATTTCTAACGGGGTTTACAAGCGGATATTAAGCTCGCACTTGCACTTGGGACAGAGGATTTTCATAAAATCGCTCATCTGAGCGGGACGCTGCGGCTGTGCCTGCTGCTGAAAATCGGGGAGCTTTTCAATGAGCTGGCCGCTTTTGGCAAGCAGCAGTGAGGGGTTGGTATAGGCCAGGGGCCCCAGTTTTTCGTAAAGCCAAACCAGGTGCTTTTTGGTGCCAACGACAGCGCCGCATTTTTCGCACATTTGAAGTTCAAATTCGTGGGTCTCGGTCATTGTGGACCTATCCATATTGGCCAAGTCCCATTCGTTCGAGAGCTTTATGCCGGTTTCGGTGGTACAATTGTCCTGGCAGTTGCCGCAAAAGATGCAGGCATCGGTCTGCTGAGTGATTCTTCTTACCGGCGGATTAGCTTCGAGGTCGTCAACCTGAGTGAGCGCATTGGTCGGACAGACGTTTACACAGGCACCACAGCCGATGCAGGTATCGAGGTCGAACTTGGGTTTACCCCTGTACCTTTCCGGCACCACACAAGGCTCAGCAGGGAAACGAGTAGTGAATCGCGGCGAAAAGACCGCGGTGACGGCTTCTTTCAGTTCTCTTAACTTCGGCCAACGCAATTTCAAACTCCCATTTATAATCGATTATTGATTGTTTTTTTAGCGTTTACTTTCTTTTTTCTTCAGCATATTTGTCAACGACGCTGTTTTCCCATAGTTTTATGCCGGCGGCGTACGCGCCTTTGGCGATTGCGTGGGCAGCGGTCGGTGAAGTTATCAATATAAAGACCGCGCAGATAAGGGCTTTGGCAGCCAGCGAGCCCCAGCCATCAATCAGAGCAATCCCGACGAGCAACATAATCGTCCCGAGGGTTACACACTTAGTTGAGGCCTGCAGCCGGTTGTAAACATCGGGAAAGCGAACCAAGCCAATACAGCCGAATATATCAAACAAAATGCCGATAGTTGCCAGTATGTATCCTATAATGTCAATCATCGAAACTTCTGCCCTCCAGGAATTTTGCCAGCGCTATGGTACCTATGAAGCTCAACAGCGCCCAGGCCATAGCGACGTTCAGGTAAAAGTCTTTTCCGGTAACCAGTCCCAGAATACCGCAGAAGCCAACGATAACTATTCCCAATATGTCAATAGCTACGGTTCTGTCGGGCGCACTGGGGCCGAGGCCTATGCGGTAAAGGCACAAAAAGCAACATATAAACAAGCCTATGTAAAACAGATTTATCATAACTACCCTCAGTCTATTCAAAAATTTTGCGCAAGAACCATTCAAACCTTTGGGCGATAAATTTCGTTGCCTGTTCGACGTCGTCGGATTTTACGTTAATCCAATGAATATACAAAAAAGTCTCCCGCGAAGCGGGGTCCCCACCATCATCCGTCAAATCAACGGTTAACGTGCCGGGCGTAAGAGTGATGGAATTGGCCAGAGCGGTGATGCCGGATTCTGTTTTCAAGGTTGTCTTGATTTTCACGATTCCGGGCTTTATCGGCATTTTCGGGTGCAGAGCGCGGTAGACGACATCCAGGTTTGCCTTCATTACGTAATAGAAGAATACCGGCACATAAACTAAGAACCAGAAAATTCGCACGGGCGAGATAAATACCATGTGTTCCTTAGGCAATATCTCATGAAACAACAATGCAACTATAAGAGCAGCTATAACCCCCGCTGTCATTAGTTGCAAGTCAATTTTGCCATCGACGAAAGGCCAGGTACCTATCACCCAGACAATCAACGCCAGGATAAAATAAATCACTCGTCTCATAATTCGTATCTCGTATTTCGTGAAGCGTATTTCGTATATATTATCACGCCTTACTCTCTCCGGTTATGAACTTGCGATTATTTTAGTTGAATATTGAAGTCCATCGGTCAATACCTTTACAGCAGGGTCAAGTATTCCGGCTTTCAGGGACGGCACTATCACAAGCAGGCCCATAAGTACGCACAGGCAGGCGAGCGACAGCATTGCAAAGAGCATAGAGCCTTTGACCTCTTTTACCTGCTGTAAGCTCTCAGGCAGTTCGCCCAGAAAGGCGTATCTTTGGACCTTCAGATACATAATCAAGGTACACAGACTTACAAAGACAATCACTGCGGCGATCCAGTAAAAGCCGGCTCCAATCGCAGCGACCACGAGAATCAGCTTGCTCCAGAATCCGCTGAAAGGCGGGATTCCGGCGATAGAGGCCGATGCGACGGTGCAGGCTGCTCGCGTTACAGGCATTTTTCCGGCAAGTCCGCCCATTTCTTTTAACTGCCTTGTTCCAGTCGCCATTTGGACCGAGCCGCTTGTCAAAAACAGCAGAGACTTATAAACAGCGTGGTTGGCGAGGTGGAACAGGCCGCCAAGAATAGCCAGTGAGGCCCAAGTTGGACTGTCACCCTTTGCAATCAAAATACCGCCGAGACCGATGCCCAGAACCACGTAGCCTAACTGGCTTATGCTCGAATAGGCCATCAGTCGTTTTATGTCCCACTGTCCCAGAGCGAGAAAAGCCCCCGCAACCATACTTAAAAGCCCGAGCACTAATAACAGCCAGCCCGTAGAGGTGGTAATGCCAAAGATGTTAAAGAGTACACGAACCAGTGCGTAAGCTCCGAGGCTCTTTATAAGGACGCCCGAAAGCATAGCGGAGATTGGAGCCGGGGCTGATGGATGCGCATCGGGCAGCCAAGCATGGAACGGCACGAGTGCAGCTTTTAGGCCAAAGCCCACGATAAACAAAGCAAGGGCAAAGCCGAGGCCGGTATTTAGGCCGCTGCCTGCGATTGCCTTTGAGATATACGCCATATTGAGCGAGCCGGTGTTGCCGTAAGTAAGAGCAACACCAAAAAGGATAAAAATCGAGGCGATACTGCCCAGGACCATATATTTAAAGGCCGCCTCGAGCTCTTCATGTTCGCAGCCGAAACCGACGAGGGCATACGATGCAATTGAAGCGATTTCCAAAAACACAAACAAGTTGAATATATCTCCGGAGAGCACAACGCCGTTCATCCCAGCGACCATAAGCATAAACAGGCAAAGGTACTTGGCCTTGGCTGTGTACTGCTCCATATATCTGGTGCTAAAGAGCATCGCCGCGGCACTTACCACGCTAATAACCAGAAGCAGAAGCGAGCTCAGGCCGTCCAGTACAAAGTTGATTCCAATCGGGATAGACCAATTACCTATTTCATAGACGGCGGATTGGCCGATAGTGCCGACTGACAACACGAGCAGCGCAGTGGTTGCCAGGTTGGCCAGCAGCGTGGCAACACTCTTGCCTTTGCTGCCGAAAAGCGGAAGCACAAACGCCGTCACCAGCGGAATAGCAACAAAAAGAGGCAATCGGCTGCCAATCATCCTTTTAACCTCCTGATTTCGGTGATGTCAAAGGTGCCGTATCGTTGGTAAGTTCTGATGCATATTGAAATCATAAGCGCCAGGGAACCCAAACTAATCACAATCGCAGTAAGTACAAGCGCCTGCGGCAAAGGGTCGACAGAGCTGCTGATGAAAGCCGGTAGAACCTGGCCCAATGTTGAGCTGAGCTGGTCTCTGGTTACTATCGGCGCTATGCCGCCGGCGCGGTAGCCTAACATTATCAGGAAGAGATTTACGGCATACTCCATAACCATAATGCCGATGACAATCTTGACCATATTCTTTTTCACGACCGCACAGTACAGGCCAATCATAAACAATAAGAAGCACAGTGCATAAAGCATTGGTTTTTTACTCCTTTTTGCCAGTTGATATATCAGGCCTAAAATCTTTACAGCAGATCGAAAGTGAAAGAATAATCAAAAATAATGATGCCCCGACTTTCAGACCGATAGCGATATTTGAAAGTGGTATAGTGCCAGCGCTTATAAGGTTTAGAGGGTTACCCGGCAGATACTTTTGGTATAGGAAATTGACGAAGAATGAGCCGCCAAGAACCATTCCGAGAATCGCTATCAGGGCAAACAGAAAGGCACCGAGACAATCGAGCCTCGAGGCGGCAGCTAAGGGCAGGTTTTCTTCGACGAATTCTCTGCCGAAAGCCAGCATAAGCAGCACATAGGAAGAAGCCAAAATAACACCGCCTGCAAAACCGCCACCCGGTGTCAGATGGCCGGTAATAATGATATAGATGCCGAACAGAAAGATAAGCACCTTAACCCAACTGCTGATGGTTTTTACTATGACCGTCATACCCTTCATTTTTCGAGGACCTCCGGCGATTTTTTGGCTTTGTGCCGCAGTATAACCGTGGCACCTATAATAGAAGTAAACAGCACCGTTGCCTCACCAAGTGTGTCGTAGGCGCGAAAATCCAGGATGACCGAAGCCACGAGGTTTGCGGCACCTGTTTTGGCCAGTCCCTGACTGATATATGTCTGGGAAGCGGCCTGGGCTGCCTGCGTGAAAACAGGGGTGCCGAAAGCAGGCAGGCTCTTGAAAACCTCTATGCCAGCCAGGGCGATTACAAGAATAATAACCACCGAGACGACTACACCGAAAAACTCCCTGTCGCCGCTAATAAAAGTCAGGTCGCGGGAAATGGTAGCGCGAATCAAGATAATCAAGCCTAACACTTCGACGACAATCTGCGTTATTGCGATATCTGGTGCGAGCAAAAACAGGAACATAAGAGAAACCCCAAAGCCAATTGCACCGATACAAATCACAGAACTTAACAGGTCATCGGTCTCGACAGCGATGATGGCTGCGATTATTATAAAAAACAGTAAGATATAAAATATGGCCATTTCTACCTCACCAGATTTTGCAAACTATAAATAGAATCACCAACAATCCCAAAGTCACCCAGGTCAGATACATCGGCAGAACACCACAGTGCAGCCATCTCAGGAAATCCGTGAGCAGATGGCCTAATTTGCCGCTTTGGTCGTACAGGTCGAAGTGGCCCTTTTCCTGGCTGGTGTAAAGCTGTTTCAAGCCGTCCATAGAAGAGACTGTTTTGTAAAAATGCGTTCCTGATATTATCATTTGCTCATTATCCTGTGCCTCACCGCAATACCAGGTTGGTACGGTCCTGGCTTTTCTTGCCAATAGCCCAATAATTAACACAATCAAACCAAGAATAATACCAACTATTATCAGCATTGTAGCAAGGCCGGACTCCCACGTACCGAAAATTACTGTGCCCGGCTCTATATTCAAAGCAGGGAAGATAAAAGCCTTCAGCGGTACGTGATAAAAGACCCCGAAAAACACACACAATGCCGCAAGCACAACCATTGGAAACGTCTGCAAGATAGAAACTTCTTTTACAGCTCTTAATTTTTCCGGTAAGCGACAAAGGAATAACGAATGTATGAGTTTCACAAATGATGCCAGTGTAAGAGCGCTTCCGAACATTGCGGCGACCAGCCAGAGCGGCCATAGATTTGCGGCAGCACCGGTTTGTACCGTCGGCATCCGGATTACACCCTGATAGACCATCCATTTGGAAACAAAACCGTTGAAAGGCGGTATTCCGGAAATACTCAGAGCCGCTATCAGACACGTCAGAAAAGTCAACGGCATTTTTTTGCCCAGGCCGCCTAGGTCGTCCAGCTCGGCGGTTCCCGCCTGTTGCTCAACCGCCCCACCGCACAGGAACAGACAACATTTATATATGGCGTGGTTCAGCATATGAAACACTCCGCCGGCAATTCCAACCGGCGTCCCGGTTGCTATGCCAAGTACCATATAACCAACCTGACTGATAGCATGGTAGGAAAGAAGCTTTTTCAGGTTGTGCTGGACCATTGCAATCATCACCGCAATAATGATGGTCGCAGCACCTATAAGTGCCAGAATAACACTTAAAGCTACCGACTGCAGTATGAAGATTTTCCTCACGATTATTACCAGCAGATAAATTCCCAAAAGCTTATCGATCGCAGCCGGAAGCAGCGCCATTACGGAAGCCGGGGCAAATTCACCGCTGGTGGGCAGCCAGGTGTGTAATGGTAAGGCCCCTGCCTTTGTAACCGCTGCGGTCAAAAGCAGCAAAAAGGCTATAATCGGCAGAGCTGAAGCAGTTGCCAGGTTGATTTGAGAGATAACAAGTGTTCCTGAAAGCGTCCATACTATAAGGATACCCAGCAGAAGGGCTGCGTCGGACGCTCCTATCATTGCGAAGCTTTTTGTTGCGGCGAAGTTGGAATTTCTTCCGCCGGTTGTTATCAAAAGGTACAAGGAGGCGGTAACAATCTCCCAGAATATCAGCAGAAACAATAAATTGTTCGAGAGCAGTATTCCGGCGGAGCCGCCCAGGGTGAGTAGAATCGAACCAAAATATATGTTCGAGCCGGGCTTATTCAATGAATATATGGTTATCAACAAGCCAAAGCCCATAGTAAAAAGCAGTATGAATTTGCTAAGCGGTGTGATTGTTAGCAACAGGTCTAACTTTAACTGGTCTATCGTAAGAACAGACCAGGCGTAGTCAAGCTGGCCAATGTTGAATATCTGGACAGACTTTACAAAGACGAAAACCGAAATAATCAGTGTTGATATCTTGGACAGAAATCTTATCCTGTTCGGCAAAAACAACAGGATGAAACCTGCAATCAGGGGCAAAAAGACCGAGATTACTAAAGCGTTATCCAACTTATAAATCCTCCATCTTTAGTTCCGGCGCGCCGATTTCCTTCTTAAGCCGTGCCGTTTTTTCACGGCTCAATTTCAGTAGTGCCTCATAATCGTGCACAATATTGCTGTGCCCATCGACAACAGCCAACCTTTCGGTACAGCTATAGCACGGGTCAACCGCAGCAAGGGTAATGGTAACATCAGCAATATGCTGACCAATACACGAGGCCCTGAATGATGGCACATTGACGTAGCTGGGGGCTCTTGCTTTGTGGCGGGTGGGCCTGTTGCCGCCGTCACTGCGGACGTAATGGAATGTTTCTCCTCGCGGGGCTTCGGCACGGCCACAGCCTTCTCCGGGCGGGATTTCCTTGACTTCCATATCTATCGGTCCCTTTGGAAGCTTTTTCAAGGCCTGCCTGATTATCTTAACTGACTCAAGCGTTTCCAGAAGACGTACAACTGCTTTGGCAAAGACGTCACCTTCAGGCTGGCTGATTACTTTCCAATCCAAATCGGCATACGCGGCATAGGGCTCATCGGCTCTTACGTCGATAGCGACGCCGCTGCCTCTGGCTGTCGGGCCTGCAACAGCATATTTGATAGCGTCTTCTTTGGTCAAGGTCCCCACGCCTTTGAGCCGAGCATGTATAATGGGGTCGTCAAGAACAGCCTTGGTGAGCATCTCAGTTTTCTTTTCTATCAGGTCCAGATCTTTCAGTATCCTGGGTATTAACTCATCGGGTATATCTTCACGACAGCCGCCGACTTTGACGTTTCCATAGTTGTTTCTGTTGCCGGTTATCTCTTCGAGCAAATCAAGTACCGGCTCACGATACCTCCAGGCCCACATAAAGACGGTATCGTAGCCGATGAAGTGTCCTGCCAGTCCTACCCAGAGCATATGGCTGTGAATGCGTTCAAGCTCGGCGATAATCGTTCGCACATACTGTGCGCGGTCAGGCGGCGTTACACCGGCAATCTCTTCGACCGCATTGACATACGCCAAAGGATGTGAAGCCGAGCAGATTCCGCATATACGGGAGACTAAAAGCGGCACCTGGTCGAACTGGAGCGATTCGCTGATTTTTTCTATGCCGCGGTGGTTATAAGATATTCTCATATCTATATCGGTAACGATTTCGCCATCGACAGTAAGCTGGAAGAACTCCATCTCTTCCTGGAGTGGATGAAACGGCCCGACCGCCACAATGGGTTTCGACAGTCGGACGGTTCGCTGGGCGGGCGATTGCGATTGGACGGTTGGACGTCTGGACGGCTGGCCGTCCGGTCGTTCCTTGGGCTTCGGTGCATCTTTCCTCATCGGATAAACACCCTCAGGCCAATCATCAGATAAAATCAGTCGCCGCATATCAGGATGATTCTTAAAATCGATTCCCAATAGGTCGTGCATTTCTCTTTCTATCCACTCTGCGGCCGGCAAGAACGGCGCAATAGACTCAATCGACGGATTCTGGCGGTCGCGGATGAAGGTCTTTACTGTAACCACACAGCCGGTTGGGTCATACGCATAATGATAAAGAACTTCGAAGCAATCATCAGAATCAATGCCTGTGGCAATCACAAATCTCAAAGGAACATCTTCAAATAAGAATTTGTTGACGGCGCAGGCATTTTCGGCTTCGCATAAGAGGAAGATTCTATTTTCTGCTTTTTGCTCTATATCTATGAGCTTATCTTTTATTTCTTCTAATTTGCTATTTAGCTGTTGTTGGTTCATAATTTTGTCTCGTTTATAAAGCCGAAAGCGCCTTTACGACGCCGGATATCATTGCCTCGGGTTTCGGCGGGCAGCCCGGCACATAGGCGATAATTGCATTCGGGTCAATTTCTTTGATTATTTTGTCTACAGGCCCGACCATGTGATAACCCGTGGTGAATATTCCTTTGTCACAGGCACAAGCACCTATACAGAAAACTATACAAGGTTTTGGTGTTTGGCGATATATCTCTCGCAGTCGCGGGGCCGCCTGAGCAGTAACTCCACCCGTTACAAGCAGTGCATCAGCGTGCCGGGGCGAGCCGACCAATTTGATGCCAAACCTCTCGACATCGAACTTGGGTGTCAGCAAGTCAACAACTTCGATATCGCAGTTATTGCATGCACCGGTATTGACGTGAAATACCCAAACCGACTTCTTCAATGACCATATTTTCCAGCTCATATCAAGTATCTCGTTTACAGCCAAGTGATGCCGGTATAATTACCTATTATTGCCAACACAACGGCAATGCCCAAAGCGATGCCGCAGTAAACCCAGAAGAACTTCATTGCTTGGTCGATTCGCACACGCGGGTTGGTGTTCTTTATCAAAATCACCAGGACTAATATCAGAACGTACTTGCCGATGCTCCAGACCAGCGGCCAGCCCGATGTGGCGAAGCCTCCGAGAAAGACCATTACCAGAAACATCGGCAGTGCTACCAGCAGCATTGCCTGGGTGAGTTTCCAAATTGCAAGCAGCGCTCCGGAATATTCCATCAAGACGCCGCTGCCGAGTTCGGTCTCGGCCTCGGCTATATCGAACGGCACAAACCCGAGCTTTGCCTGAATACACAGCAAAGCTACCAGGAACGCCAGCATCCCGGATATGCTAAGGGCCGGTGCGTGCTGAGCAATTGCCGCCAAATCGAGCTGCCTGTCAGGCTCAACCAATGCCGCTGTTTTAATAATCACCACGATAAAAGCCAGCACGAGAGGCAGCTCATAGCTCATCACCAGCTTCATTTCGCGAGCTGTCCCGACAGCCGCGTGAGGACTCGCACTGGCACTGCTGCCAAAAATCAACGCCAGAGACGGCAGAATCATCAGATAAATCGCTACGATGATGTCACCGACAAAGGCTGATTGACTAATAGCTGTCCGCCAGAGCATCGTTGAAAGCAGCAGTGTTCCCGCCAGAGCAACGAGCGGTGCCGCCTTAAATACCACCTGCTGTGCATCCTGCGGCACTAAGGTCTCTTTGCCCAACAGTTTCACGACGTCATACAGCGGCTGCAACAATGGTGGCCCGACGCGCCATTGAACAAGGGCGCTGACCTTGCGGACCACCCACGATGCAACCAGACCTACAGCGACTGTGAACAAAAAGCCCGGAAAAATGATAATCCAGAACAAATTCTGTAATGTTATTGTCATTTCTTGGTCTTTTCCTGCTCTCTCAAAACCTGTCCTGAGCTATGTCGAAGGAATGGCTCCCAGAGGACTCCACCGGAAACTTTAACGACAATATCTTCGAAGACTTCTGTCAAATCGCCTTCTTTGCCCACGTCAACTTCACGGTAGTCTATGCTGCCATCCTGAGAGGTGTTGACGCATAACGGTTTTTCGCCCTCTTTGAGCCTTCCTCTGCAAACATCACAAACGCTGCTTGGGAATGGGATAAGGTCGGTATATATGGTTCCGAATGGACAGGCTATAGCGCAGGTTCCACAGCCGGTACAAAGCATAGTTGCACGTTTAAGAATACCTGCATCGTTGTTCTTGGTTGGGACTTTTTCCAATGCGCCTACCGGACAGGCTTTAATACACGGTGCCGCTTCACATTTGCGGCAAATCAAAGCGAAACGAATCATCTCCAGGAGTGAATCGAAACCTTTATTCTGCGGGTGATGCTTGTACGAACACTGCACTCCGGATTCATCCTGAAGTTTGCATTTTGCCAAATCGATTATTAACTTCGCAGCCATTTTTTTGTTTTTCGTTGCTTGTGTATTTTAGTCCCAGATATTCGGGTATTGCTTTATCTGCTCATAGGTAAAGACTGGGCCATCCTTGCAGACATAGTATTTGCCAATCATACAATGGCCGCACTTACCTATTCCACAGCTCATATTCTTTTCCATTGAAAGATAAATGTCCTTCGGCTTGAAGCCGAACTCCAGCAGCTTAAGGGTGGTAAACTTCATCATAATCGGCGGGCCGCAGACCACCGCCACGGAGTTTTTGATATCCACGTCGTCCGCAGACAAAATCGTGGTCACTACGCCAACGTTGCCCTTCCAGCCGCCGTTTGCGTTGTCGACGGTTAGCTTCATATTTACACCGTTGATTTTTTGCCAGGCGCCGAAGAGTGTGTTTTTATAAATGAAATCATCAGGTGTTTTGGCACCGAATCGGCAGGTTACGGATTTGAAGTCCTTTATCCTGTCAACCAAAGTCAAAAACAATGACCTGATGGGTGCCAGTCCCACACCGCCGCCGACGATGTAGACCTCTCTGCTGGCGAAATCATCAATCGGATATCCGTTGCCGTATGGCCCGCGAATACCGACTCTTTGGCCGGTTTTACACTCGTGCAGCAAACCGGTTATGCGTCCTGCCTTCATAATCGTAATATCCATCTTATCTATCTGCGCCGGTGATGACGAAGGCGTAAACGGCGCCTCACCTTCGCCGGGCAAAGTCAGCTCGACAAACTGACCTGTTTTAAAACCGAAAGGTTTCTCCGGTACGACGACGAAGGTCTTAATCGTCGGCGATTCGTCTATAATGTCAGCGATTTCACCGTTTATAGGCTGGTATGGATTTTCCGTCATTTTGCGGCTTTCGCTTCCTTTTTGCTTTTGAGCTCTTCATTTAACTTTTTCAACAGGGTCCGTGTGTCCATTCCTCCGGCACAGGTGTCTATACATCGGCCGCAGCCGACACACATATCGATGCCGTATCTGTCGAGGAAATAAACAAATTTGTGCATAAGGCGATGCTTGACTCTATCGCCAAGTACCTTACGCGGATTTTCACCGCCAGCGATCTCGGCGTATGCCTGCCTCATACAACTATCCCACATCTTCATTTTGGTAAAGTAATCCTGCTGCTTGGTGTCATAAAGATAAAAACAATGACACGTGGGACAAATCCTCGTGCAGGCCTGACATTCCACACAGCCTTTGGCTTCGACGTCAAATGCCTCCGAATCCTGGCTGTTTTCCACGATTTCCTTAATGGATCTATCGAGCTTAAACTCGGCATTGTTTTGCTCAAGCTGCTTTTGTGTTCTGGCTCTGTTTTTGTCACGCTCACTCAGGAGATTTTGCGGGACCTCGTTGAAAAGTCTGGAGTGTTCTCCTATAAAAGATTCACCCTTTTGCGAGCCGGCCTCGATAATGAAACCGTCTCTTACCTTAGAGATATTCAAATCAAATCCCTTCTCGGCAAAAGGTCGGCCGTCCAACATATTGCAGAAGCAGTTCTTAGCAGGCTCCCAGCAGTCAGATGAGATTATAAACATATTCCTGCGGCGCTCGATATAAAGCGGGTCCTGGAAATCTTCCTCCTGAAAGACCTTGTCGAGAATTTCGATGGAGCGCAGGTCACAATCCTTAAGGCCAAAGACGGCGAAAGGTTTTACCTGCAACGGTTCAGCCGGGTCCGGGAAAACCGCGGCAAGCTCACACATCGGAAACAAGAACTCTTTTACCGTCGCACAGATGCGTATATTGTTCAATACAGGCGGTTCGGCTGCAGAAGGGTCGTATTTACGATATACATAGTGTCCGCCGGTCTCTTTCGGAACATAAAGTTCCATTTGCTTAGCTACAGCGTCTAAAAACGGTTTCAACTCACTTACAAAAACAGTCTTCATTTTTCCAACCGAATTTAAGTCAGCACATTTCTGCTACTGTTTTTTATCCTGCCAAGTACGAACAGTCAAACACAATCCACAAATTTTTCGCAGTCAAACTCAAACATTATTCGTCAACGTCTCAACGTGCCGGCATATAATAGGGCAAGCGGGCCAGGTCCATCGCAATATCGATGGTTATTACTTTGGTCTTTTTGGGCACAGTAATATAGCACGGTGAAAAATTCAAAATACCTCTTACATCGGCTCGGACCATCGTATCAGCCGTCTCCTGAGCCGCATCCTGGGGAACGGTAATTATCCCAATATCGATATTGCGTTTCTTCAGCACGTCGAGATTCGAAACGCTCTCGATTATAATACCTCTTACTTTTCTGCCGATTTTTTTGGGGTTGTTATCAAACGCGGCAGCAATGTCGAAGCCGTATACTGCAAAGCCCGGATGTGCCAGAACAGCCGAGCCCAGATTACCCACGCCGACCAAAGCCGCCTTGTGGACAACGTTAAGCCTGAGGATTTTCTTAATTTCCCTTACGAGCGTTTTGACGTTGTAGCCCACGCCTCGCGTGCCGAAATCGCCGAAATAGGAAAAATCCTTCCTTATCTGTGCAGGATTAACGCTGAGAAAGTCGGCCAGGTTTCGGCTGGACACGTTTTGCCGCCCCTGTTTCAACAGAAACAGCAAACCCCGCAGGTAAATCGGGAGTCGACGAACAGTCTCATCTGGGATTCTACGATACCTCATGATATTATATTACGATTGTATCGTGCTTGAGTTCACATTCACAAAATCTTTTACAGGTAGCATATAAACTCTCCGCAGGTTCTGTCAAGAGAATTTGCCTGCTCAGCTGCCCCAATTGCTCCCTTACCCTAACTGCTTTATGCAAAAGAAGTTGCCCTGCCCATTCAATAGAGGAGCGCAGGAAATAAGGAAGGATACCAGAGAAAAAGATAACACGGCGGATAGTTCCATGTACGTAACAACACTAACAGCCTGATGCCTTGTCGGATGTGATTTGAGCAGTTGACATTTTATGTTTTTAGACAGTTTCGTCGTTAACAGCTACGTTTCAAGGGAAGTGAGGCCTTGGCGAATAGCGTATTTGGTGAGTTCAGCTACAGTGTGAATGTCAAGCTTGCTCATTATTTGCCGACGATGTGTCTCAACGGTCTTGACACTGATATGGAGCTTCAAGGCGACTTGTTTTGTTGAATTTCCTTCCGCCATCAACTGTAAGACCTCCCGCTCCCTGTCAGTTAGTACTTCGGAACTTGGAGATTCGGTCCTGGTAAGATGATGGAGGTAGTCATCAATGACTACACCCGAAACAGCGGGGCTCAGATAAGTTTTACCATCAACGACGACGTGTATTGCGCGAGCCAGCTCTTCAAAGGCACAATCCTTCAGCAGATAACCCGATGCGCCGCTTTTTAGCATCTCAGAGACAAAGAGGTTGTCGGAATGCATCGACAGCGCGATTACCTTGACGTCGGACAGTTCAGCAACAATCTGGCGGGTGGCCTCCATTCCATTCAAATCAGGCATACTAACATCCATGACGACCACATCAGGTGAGAGTTCGCGAACAAGGCGAACAGCGGTGCGTCCTTCCTCCGCCTCAGCCACTACCTCCATATCAGATTCTTTTTCAAGCAAAGAACGCAATCCCTGTCGGGTTATTTTGTGGTCATCCGCCAGTAAGATTCTTATACTCATTTTTGTTTCCCCTCGCTTTTTTCTTTCTTGTGGGTTATTGGAGCCATCAGGGTGATTCGAGTGCCCCTGCCGGCTCTGGACGCGATGTCAAGATGACCGCCGATGTGGTCCAATCGCTCACGTATATTGAACAGCCCGAATCCACCGGTCATACGATTCTGTGAATGGATTTGAGCGACATCAAAGCCGGTGCCGTCGTCCTCGATGCTAACTCGTATCTGGTCACCGACTTTTTGCGTGGAGACTTTCACGCTGCCGGCCTTTGCGTGCTTTACAACGTTGACCAGTAGTTCTCTGACAGCCTGAAAGAGCAGCACGCGAATATCATCGTCCAGCGGTTTGGGACGTTCATCATCAGTGAATTCGGTTGAAAGGCCATACTGCTGTCTGGTTTGTCTAAGCAGCCACTGGACGGCCGGTCCAAAGCCCAGTTCATACAGCACCGGTGGGCTCAGCTCAAAGGTCAACGACCTGGTGCTTTCGACAGTCTGTGCGATTAAATCACGGATTTCCTCCAATGCCCTGGCCAGTTCCGACGAAGCGGCTGACTGGGCCAGCGATTCTATTTTCATTTTGGAGATAGCAAGGTTCTGGCCGACATGGTCGTGCACGTCGGTCGCAATTTTGCGTCTGAGCCGCTCTTCAGCCAGTGACAGTTCCGATGCCAAAGAGCGCAACTGCTTTTGGTAGGTCATGAGCTTTTCCTCGGCTTTTTTTCGTTCACTGACCTCGTTTCGCAATTTTTCAACGGCCTTTTCAAGATCGGTGGTTCGCTCCCGAACCCGGATTTCCAACTCATCACGCGCTCTTTCCAGCTCCTGCTCAGTGCGTTTGTGTCGCGTGATGTCCCTGAAGTACCAAATTCTGCCGTAGTGTTTGCCGGTTGAATCCCGCAGAGGAGAAGAGTATCTGTCAAAAACTTTTCCATCCTTAAAATGTATTTCGTCTCTGCTTTTTTCATCTTTATGGGCATAAAGGTATTTTACTTTTTCGAGGAATTTGTCTGGGTCTTTTAACTGGCGAAGGACACACTTAAGCATCTTTTCATCGTCTCGTGTATTTAGAATACGCTTAGGTATGTTCCACATCTGGCCAAAGCGATTGTTGAACAAAAGAGATTTTCCCTTACCGTCCACAACCAGAATCCCATCAATTGATGTTTCAGATTGTGCTTCCAGTAAGGTAGTCTTAAACAAAAGTTCCTCCTCGGTTTGCTTGCGTTTGGTGATATCTGTGAAGAAGCCCACATTGCATCGCACTCCATCTATGAGGACACTGGCTGTATTAATATCGGCGTAAATCACCGTTCCATCTTTTCGCAAACATGGGATGGCCTCTGCCAGTGTTTTTTCACCTCGTGCCTGCGCCTCAAATTCCGAGATAACATGTTGTAATTCTTGTTTGGGATGAATATCAGGTACGCCGAGTTGCTTTAATTCTTCTTCGGAATAGCCCAACATCTCGCATATGGCCAGATTTGCGTATTTGAACCGCTTAGTTTTGATGTCGGCGACAAGTATTCCTTCGGGAGTACTTTCGAACAGTGTCCTGAATCTTTCCTGGGACTCCTTTAAGGCCTCCCTGGCCTTCTTGTGCTCGGTGATGTCTTCCGTAACCTCAATGAATCCTTTTACCGCACCATTTGCCTCGTAAACCGGAAAGGCATGAATCCGAACTGGCAAGCGACTGCCGTTATCTCCCACACCCTCGGTCTCAACTTCTGCAGGTTGTCCGGTGGCCATAGCCCGTCTCCCGGGACAATGTGAACAGACTGCGTCACGTTTCTCGAACTCTTTGTAGCAATAGTTGCCCACAAACTTACTGCGAGGCTTCTTCATAAGACGAGCGTGGCTAATGTTCGTCATAATTATTCTGTAGTTGGTGTCTATCAGGCTAATCCCAAGACCGATATTTTCCACAAGGGTATGATAGATTTCTTCACTTTTCTGCAGCTTTATCTTGGCATCCTTGCTTGCAGATGGAGGTTGTTTTGTTTTCCTGATTTTCTTTTTTTTCATTTTAACGCTAATCTACTTTATAAAACACTATAATGAATACTAAAAAATACCTTATTTGTCAAGGCCGAAAATCCTGAGCCACTGCTCGGTTTCGCTTTCACTCAGGCCCTGGCGTTTTGCCGGCGGTTCACGTACTGTTTTTTTCCTGCTCAACTGCCTCTGCAAATTATTCCAGAAAACATTCGACTTTATCACTGCCGCCCTTCTGGCTCGTGCGGCCTGCAGAACTCTCCGGTCACTGCTGACTACCGTCAGTCTCTTCGCATCAGTGCTGGCTTTTATCTTATTCTCGATAACTGTGTCAGCATCTTTTCCGGGGCCGGCAAAAAGGACATCCAGCTTTTTCATATTATCGAACTTTTCTTTATCTGGCGGTCCCGTGCCATCGAAGATAATCTCACCTTTTTGTCCTGTCTGCGTCAGAAATGTGTCCACAATTCGGCACAGTTGAATATCGCTGATTGCATCAGAATCTTCATCTGCTTTGTGAATCGAGTGCAGCAGATTATAGCCGTCGATAATGAGCGGCATTTCATTGGTCTCCGGCAGAAAATCTTATCTCCCCGCCGACAATTGTTGTTTCGACTTTGCCGGTAACTTCCCATCCGTGATAGGGACAATTTCTGCTTTTTGAGCGGAATTTACTTACGTCGATTTTGTACTTTGCCTGTGGGTCGATAATCGTAACATCAGCCTGTTTACCTACCCCAAGCGTGCCTTTGTCGACACCGATTATCTTGGCCGGCCTTTCCGTCATCAGCTTGATTAGTCCGGGCCAATCCAGGATGCCCGGTTCAACCAGTGCTTTTACGTAAAGTCCTAAGGCGCATTCTAAGCTCGCTATACCAAAAGGTGCGGCTAAAAATTCCAGCTCCTTTTCACTCTGTAGATGCGGAGCATGGTCACTTACCAGAGCATCAACCAGCCCTTCGGCAATCGCTTGCTTCAGAGCCTGGATGTCACGTTCTGTTCGCAGCGGCGGATTGACTTTATAATTGGTGTCATATTCTTCACAGCACTGCTCGCTCAAAAGTAAATGGTGCGGCGTAACCTCGCAGGTAACCGGCAGAGAATCCTTCCTGGCAGCTCTAATCAGTTCGACGGCCCCTGCCGTTGATATATGCTGGGCGTGATAACGAGCCTCGGTCTTTCTGACGAGCTGAATATCCCGCCAGAGCATTGCCTCTTCGGCCAGCGCATCAGCACCCGGCAGCCCCAGTATCGCTGAATGGAAGCCCGCGTTCATCACACCATTATCGGCAAAGCTGTCGTCCTGACAGTGCTGAGCTACCACCACGTCGAACATCGCTGCATACTTAAGTGCCCGCAGCATCACCGCAGGATTCTGGACACCGTTACCGTCATCGGTAAAACCGACGGCACCGGCCTCGGCCATAAAACCCATCTCAGCTAACTCTACGCCCTCTCTTGCCTTTGTAATGGCGCCCATCGTATAAACGTGTGTCTTTCTTGCCTGTCTGCCTTTTCGATGGATGTATTCGACGTCGGTCTCGTTTTCGATGGGTGGCTTGGTATTTGGCATGCAGACAACCGAGGTAAAGCCCGCAGCCACCGCTGCCGCAGAGCCACTCGCAATTGTTTCTTCCTCCTCGTCGCCCGGCTCACGGAAATGGACGTGTATGTCAATCAGGCCCGGCACAACCAATTTACCTTCGGCATCGATAATTTTCTCCGCAGGCTTGTCGACCCTGCCTACCTCTGAAATCATACCATCGACGACAAATACATCGCATTTTTTATCGATGCCGTTCGCAGGGTCTATCACCCGACCATTTTTTATCAAAAGTTCAGAGTTCATAGTATTGTCATTCCCGCGCGTGCGGGAATCCATTTTTTAGGTGCAGATTTCGCTGATTTAACGCTGGGCGGGGGCCGTCTTTATCTGCATATTTTTGTCGTATTCCATCGTGAAGCTGTACGTTACGACAGTTACGTTCTCGCCAATTGTATTTGGCATAAGGTTCATATCCCATCGTAAAATTCCCTTTTTCCTCGCTGTGCGCAAATATTCAGCGTCCTTGCTTAGCTCCGGTTCCGTTTTCAAAAGCTCTATTTTGATTAAATCCTTATCACTGTATGGCAGACGGTCGAGCAATTGCAGCCCCGCAGAAGTATTTTTGTAGTTGCTCAAAGCAATACGGTAGTGATAGGTGTCGATACGGTTTCCGCCCTGAATTATAGTCTTTTTGTCTTCAAGCTCACGGGTTACCTGAATCTGGGAATCTATGCCAAATCCTGCTGTGAATTTCTCACCGACGGTAACAAGCGGCAACTGACTTTTGCCGACGAATTCGCCGTTGCGGAACATACTGGCCTGTCCGGGCAAAAGAACGGTATCACCGTCGTTAAGCAGCTCAGCCTGCAGATAGACATAGTCGGTAAGCAGGGGAGTGGCAATGAGTGTGAAGCCGGCTTCTGAGGTAGTTGAAGTTATGGTTAAAAGCTGCTGGTCGCTTCGGCTCGGCAGAGTGAGTTTGCCGGGCAGTCCATAAGTAACGCTGACACCTTCGGTGCGGGCAATTTCAATAGACTGCTGCTTCATTTTTTCCAGTTCTCTTCCACGAGCCTTAAATTCTAACATCTGGTTGCTCGCGGCGATTCGGTCAAGCTGAACTTGAGCGGCTTTGCCTCTTCTTGCTTGCTTGCGACGGGCTTTAAGCAACTTTTTGAAGTCGTCGACCTCACCGGCCATACCAAGGCTAAAGGCATCTTGTTGTTGTGTATCTTTAGGGGGCTGAGGCCGGCTGAGAGTTACGGTCATAGGTTTTAGACTTGGCGCTGCCGCAACCATTGTCGGCTCAGCAGTCGAAAGGCTTAGTCCTACACCGTCCCAGTCCTCACCGCTGGTCTGGTTAACCACTGCGTTGTATTCAATCAGAACACTCGATTTCTCAGGAGTAGCCCTAAGATTGTATTGTGGAAGCCAGTTAGCTCCATTTACCAGATAGCTCAATTCTATGGTGGCCTCTTTCCCATCTTCGCTGCTGACAAACAATATCGCCTGCCGCTCTGTGGGAGAGGAGCTGGCTGCAAGTTCTTCACGTTTGCGATTGAGCAGTTCCAGTTCCTTTTCAAGTTCTTTTTGGTGAAATTCTATTTCCACAGTTTTTTCGTGCCATTGTATTGCCTTTTCTTCAAGATGGTTTGTTAACTCCTCGACCTGTTTGGATTCCAGAACTCCTCGGTTTAGATTGGCATTGGCTGCATCCACCGAAAGCTTCCACTGTTGCTTGAAGTGGCGGAAGAGCCAAATTGCGATGTCTTTGTCCCTTTTTGCTTGATATTGCCGGTTTTTGACTTCTTCAATCTGGGCCTCAAGCTGCTTTACTTCTTCCCTGATATCTTCTTCAACCGCTTGTTGGCGATAGCGCACGCTGAGGATGGTTACATTGTCGAACGCTTGTGCATAGAGACTTTCGGGCACAATCTTATTGGGCAGTTTCTGCACAATCAGTTCCGAGCCGCCTTTAGGTAAATCGAGCTTAATCTTTCGCGTAACCAGCGCCTGACCCCGGTAAACTACAACATTGGATATTGAGCCGATAGCCTTTGGTGCGTCTTCCAGAGCAAAGCAGGAATTTATCAGTGCTAAAAAGGCTATTGAAATTAATAATCGCTTTTTCATTTCTCAGTCCTTTCGAATAATAACCAATTATCAATAATCCGATCGTCTACCCCACCGGCTCCACGGTAATAACACTCTCCATCGACATTGGCACCGTCATCCCTTGTTGTGTCACTTCCCCTGAGAATCGCATATTTGCTTTTTTGTGAATCATCCAGCCGCTTGTCCCATCTATTTGAAGGGTTCCCTGATAAGAGCTACTACCTCTCATTTTCATACCTGTCTGTCCAGGAAGACCTTTCTTATTGCCAATAGCTTTATCATCTAAGTCCATCTTTGAGCTTACATCCACAACAACAACTCCCTTTTCGTTCCCTTTCAGCGTATAAGTGCTGTCTACCTCAACTGGTAACACTGCAGACAACGTAATCTTGCCGCCCCACGAATCGCCTATTCCAACAGATTGATTTGGAAAAGCTGTTACTATGTTACGAGCCATGTTCTTAAATTGTTTTTCAGCAAAGAGAGGGTTGTTTTTTATCATTTCTTTCAAGGCCTGTTTTCTTTTGTTCCGTGATCCATATATGTTGTTTGTTGCTTCAATGCGTCTGCTGGCTCTTTCCTCCGGTGTTTCCTTCACGGCCTTTTCCTTTGCTGCCTCACAGGTCCCCGCCGGCGCCGCACTAATCAACTTATCTTCTGCCACTACTATTTTCTCTGCCATTCGCATAAACATTTCATCAATACCATCAAGCCCAACTATCTCTCCTTCAGGCGTGACCTTCATTATAAAACCGTCGCCCATCAAAGCTGCATACGTTGGTGCCAGCGGATTATTTACTGCTGTACACGGGTCTGCTGAATTATATTCGAACTCCCCAGCTGTACTTTTTGTCTTTTCCTTAAGGGTTAGATAGGTAACTTTTACCGATGCAATGCCGTCGACATCTGGTTCTTTAACTTCGACGCTCATTCCTGTAGCCTTCATATGACTAATATCCTGCTGCTTTCCTTCTATCGTCTGCGAAATCCTGTCCTCTGTAGTTATCTGTACGCTATACTTTTGGCCGGCCTTTAGCCTAAGCTTTAGGTCAAGCTTTTCCACTGCATAACTCTCCGCGGTCCAAACACCGGCAATCTGGACAAAGATGAAAATTGAAACCGCTGGTATTACTGTTCGCTTTTTCATTTCTCAGTCCTTTCGAACAATAATCAATTATCATTTTGCTCTGTGGAAAAGAACCTCCGTCATTTCGACCGAAGCCCCCGTGTCTTCTGTCGAAGACAGAAACAGGGGCGAAG
>CAYLXD010000019.1:0-4303 GCA_964387515.1 uncultured Pirellulales bacterium
AACTGCCGCATCTTCCGCAATACCACCGTGTGGCCGAGATGTATATCCGGACTGGTGGGGTCGAGGCCGAGCTTTATACGAAGCTGTCGGCTTTCTTTGGCGGCTTCGGTAAGTTTTTCGGCCAGTTCCTGGTCGGTAAAAATCTCGACCGTGCCGCGAGTTAATAATTTAACCTGTTCTGCGATTTTGGCTTTCATAGATGCCTTTGCTCAAACAAATATACGGAGCAGGAGAAATTATAAAGAAAAGGGATGTTTTAAGCAAGACTGTACCGCACCTACTTTGAAAATTTACCCAAACGACGATTCATAGGTATCGTTATCTAACGAAACGCATATAAGCCGTTTCTGCCCAGTCATCAAAGTAGGTGCGGTATTCGTGTCGGCAGGGGAGTAGCAATTACCATTTTTGTTCGACCCTTCGACGGTTCGACTGCGCTCACCGCAGGCTCTGCTCAGGGCGGGCGAGGCTCCCTACTTCGCCCTATACGACAGGGCTACGCAGGGCAAGCAGGGCGGACAGGCTCACCATTTGTTGCCGAGCAAATTCACATCACCGGTCGGGAAATCCTTAACGGTGAGTGGATAGTACATCTTGACACTTTCGGGTGGCATCCCAACATTGACGCCGTTCTCGGTGTGTATGAATTTGCGATTCTTTATCTCTATCCAGCCGTTGCGGGTATAGACCCTTTTTATTTTCTTCTGAGTAAAGAGCAAGCCGAAATCGAACCTTCGGGTGTGTGCCTCTTGCATCTCGGCTTTTAGCACGGTGTCGCTTAATCGCCGGCCGCGGTATTCCGGCAGGACGCAGATGTTTTGAACGCCCGCGACTCGATACTCTTTGCCGCCGAGTTTTATGGTCCTGTCGATTACGCCGACATAAGCGCAACAATCGCCGCCGTTTTCGATAACCACAGAAAATACAGGTTTGTTGTCGTAAGAATAGTAAGTTTTTGAGTATGTGTCTTTGCGATGCGGAAAGCAGATGGCCAAGGTTTTTCTGATAGCGGCGTCGAGTTTTTCGCTGATTTCATCTTCTTTTATTATTCGAGGCTGCATAGGTTTCATCAGACACCAGACCTCAGACCCCGGACTCCGGACCCTGTGTTTGCTTCGAGTACGATTTAACGGCGAATGCGTAAGGGATAAGGGCCGCGAAGAAGAAAGCGGCGCATATAGGTTTTATCCAGCCGTGAGGGATGATGTTGAACAGCAGCTTTGCATTGCTGGGCCAAAACACTCGTACGTCCCAGTGGTAGATGCCGTCTATAAGTACGTGAAGCCAGACGCCGAGCACACCGGAGACGAGCATCTTGCGGAAATTGGTTTTGTAGGGGATGCGCAGCAGCTTCATTAGCTTTTGAAATAGTGGACGGGCCGGGTATGCAGCTACTGCCCAGATGATACCCACAATTGCGCCAATCAAAAGCGTATGGGCGTATCTGTGCTTGGGCCAGCCGAGCCCAAGCGCCGCTATGACCAACACCTCGATATCAACGATGACATTAGCGAGAACGAACACCGGTATATCGAGCCATTTTCTAAATACAAGCCCTACAAACCCGCTTGGCCCAAAATGATATGGCGTAAACGGCATAAAGTATCTCACTCGAACGGATAGAACCAGCTAAGAGCCGGTTAGATAACCTTTCTTTTGCAGGTAGTTTTGGACGTAGTCTTTGATTGCCTCTTCGAGGGGTGTGGTTGGTTTGTTGTAGCCGGCCTGTTTTAGTTTTGTTATGTCAGCCTGCGTGAAATACTGGTATTGATTGCGAATAGAAGCAGGCATTTCAATATATTCAATGTTCGGTGATTTATCCATCGCGGCAAAGACGGCGTTTACCATATCGTTCCACGTACGGGCCTTACCGGTGCCGATATTGAACAGGCCGGTCACCTTAGGATTGTCGTAGAAAAATAGTGTCATATCGACGGCGTCTTTTACGTAGATAAAATCGCGAAGGTATTCGCCATCGGCGTAATCGGGATTATGGGATTTGAAGAGGCCGGCTTTGCCTTTATCTTTTATTTGTTCGAAGGCCTTTAAGACGAAGCTTCGCATATCGGCCTTGTGGTATTCGTTCGGGCCGAAGACATTGAAGTATTTTAAGCCGACGATTTTTTTAAATAACCCTGTCTTTCGTGCCCACAGGTCGAAGAGCTGTTTTGAATGGCCATACATATTCAAAGGTCTTAATTCGTGGATTTTTTCCTCGTCATCGCTAAAGCCTTTTGAGCCGTCGCCGTAAGTGGCGGCGCTTGAAGCGTAGATAAAGCGGATTCCGGCGTCGGCTGCCCATTGGGCCAGGACTTTAGAATATTCGTAGTTGTTTTTTGTAAGGTATGAGGCGTTTGTTTCGGTGGTGCTGGTGCAGGCGCCCATATGGAAGATTGCCTCGACAGGTGGTGCGATTTTGTTTTCGGTGACCATCTCGAGGAAATTATCTTTTTCGAGGTAATCAGCGAAAGAGAGATTCGTGAGATTGGCGCTGTTATCGCAGCCGGCCTGGTCAACGACGAGGATATCGGTTATACCTCGGGAATTTAACGCCGCGATTATTGCTGAACCGATGAAGCCTGCTCCGCCGGTAACTATTATCATTTACAAAGCTCCCGATTAGCTGAATCAATTTTGCATAAGCTTAGTTTTTCATTTCGACTGTGTCAAATGCTTAGCAGATTTTAAGCGCATAAAAAAACCGCCCAAAACCGAGCGGTTATCCGAAGCAAAAACAAAGTGTGATTCAACACAAGGCGATATAGCTTGCAATTGCCAGAAGCAAGATGCGTTTTTTGTTAAACGTAAACGGAAGCCAAAATTCGTAATAAAATCTTTTCATCACCACTTTATTAAACCATCCCCCGAAGCCTTTTTGTAGTAACTTTTATGATGGTATTATACCTGAAAGGGGCGTCTGAAGTCAAGAAAAACCACCCCCTGACGACGTAAGTATAGGGAGATTAAGCACTTATGCCATAGAAAGACGGCATTTTTTACGGGCGGCACGGGGGCGATTTAAGTTGCGAATCAGGCTAACTTGCGCACGGCCTCGGCGACGAGTTCAGCTATCGGCAGACGCTGCGGGCAGTGAGCTTCGGCGATGCTGTAATCGGCGGCCGGCAGTTTGTTTCTTACGCCGGCAGGTATTTGAGCGAAAAGCTGTCTTGCTGTGTCGCGGTCGCCGTAGCTGTTGTAGTACATCAGATAGCGCATAATTTCGCTGACGTATGGCGTATCCGGCAGGGCCCGGTCACAGATATTTCCGCAGCCGGCACAGTAACCGCTACAGGCAGCCTGTGCGTAGTTGCTCAGTACGTGTCTGTCTTCTTTTGTAAGTTTTGTCTTATCAAGTATGGCATCTACATTTGAGCGAACGAGGGTGACATTTTCCATTCTTACACAGGCGGCGGTAATCCGTTTGTCCTCAAGGGCAGCCTTTATTAGAGCCTGCTCACGGGTGTAGCCTTTATTAAGGAAGTGGGCAACCATTTTATATTCGGCCTCGGGTTTTCTCTTCTGGACTCCAAGTAGTACCTTCATTGCGATAAGGCCGACGCCGGCTTCGTGACACGCCTGGACGGCTTCCTGCATAGTGCTGTTTTGCATGAGGGCGACGTTATAGCTGGTCATAATGGCGTCGACCCAGTCAAGCTTTGCAGCGGCCGACAGGCATTCAGCCATATTTTTGTGTGTGCTAAAGCCGAAGAGACGAATAAGCTTGCGTTTCTTTGCGCTCTCAGCCCATTTTCGTAACTGCTCTGTGAGCTGCAAATCCGGATTGTCACAGCCGTGAACACCAAAGTACAGGTCGATATAATCGGTGTTCATTCTTTTGAGCGATTCCTGCAGTCGTTGTTCGGCCTGTTCGGCGACAGTGTCTTTTCCGCCTCTTACTCCCGATGCCTTGGTAACGATGAAAAGTTTTTGTCGAATCTCCGGGTTTTTTCTGAGAAATGCCCCTATGGCGATTTCACTGTTTCCACCGGCGTAACTATTGGCGGTATCCCAGTAGGTAAGATTGTGCTGAAGATTAGCCCTTAAGATAATGCTGTTCGCAACGACGTCGAACATCAAGCCGTTGGAAAGGACCGGAATCTCGATACCTGTTTTGCCGAGTTTTCGTCGAGGAAGTTCGGGAAATTTTGCGTCTTTTGTTTTCTGAACTGTATTTGGCTCATTTACCTGGGCATTTGCTTTCACAGAGGCAATTGCAGAGCCGACGCCTAAAACTCCGACTGTCTTTAAGAAATTTCTTCTATTGATTTTATTTCGTTTTTTTCCCATCACATTAACCTCCGAA
>CAYLXD010000019.1:4403-21742 GCA_964387515.1 uncultured Pirellulales bacterium
GAAATTTCTTCTATTGATTTTATTTCGTTTTTTTCCCATCACATTAACCTCCGAAACTGCTTAGGTTTTAAGCAATAAAATTCTGTCGGCACTTCTTGTCTCGCCCTCGGCAGAGACTCTTATAGCTTTTCTACCGCTAACAGGGCATTCGTGTTCGCAGATTCCGCAGCCGATGCATTTTTCGATATCAATGTAAGGTCTCTGCAGGCGAACCTGAATCGCTATTTTATCACCCTCGGCGGGCTTTTTTGCAAAATTTTCAGAGATTTCTATTGAATTTTCGGAGTTTGCCGCGATTTTCACAGGTTTTTCGCCGGCGAAAACACAATAATAATCGCCGGTAGCAAATTTATCAGCTTCCATTGTGTTTTCAACCGTCTCTACTGTTTTACCCTGGGCTTTTCTGACGGTCATAACGCCGCCTCTGATTGTGTTGAAATATTCACGCGTGTAAATTGCCTTCGGGCTAACGGGGCAGTTCTCCTCGCATACAATGCAGGGTAATCCAAAAGACCAGGGCAGACATCTGTTGCGGTCAATAAAAGCCGTGCCTAATTTGATTGGGCCTGCGTCGGCGAATTTGCCGATTCCCCGTTTCTCATCAAGAGTGATTGGCCTGATAGCTGAGGTCGGGCAGACCTGTCCGCAGGCTACACAATTCAACTGGCAGCCGCTCGAGCCGATACGATTGTTCAGTACAGGCGTCCAGAGATTTTCCAGTCCCGCCTCGAAGCCGGCGGGCTGAATGACGTTTGTGGGGCAGATGCGCATACATTGGCCGCATTTGATGCATCGTTTCAGGAACTCCTTTTCGGCCAGTGCGCCGGGCGGCCGAATAACTTTGTGGTGCCAGTTTCTGCTTAGTTTGCCGCTGAGCCTGACGGCCGGGACGGCAAAGATGCCGCCGATAAGTGAAAGTACAAAGCCTCTGCGGGAGATGTCCGGGCCGGTGATTTCGCCCGCTAATGACGGTCCCGTCTGGTAACTGATTACATCGTCTCCGCAGTCGTCGAGGCAGTTAAAGCAGAGTACACATTCGCTTATTTTTATGTTGCCGGCAGGTTCACAGCCGCCTTCGCAATTGCGCTCGCATAATTTACAATCGGAGCACAGGCTTTGGTTTTTGCCGATTCGCCAGACAGCAAACCTGCCAAGGATGCCAAACAATGCCCCCAGCGGACATATGAGTCGACAATAGAACCGGGGGATAACGAGGTTAAGTAAAACCGCCGAAAGGAAAACTGCGAATATCAGCCAGGCGCCCTCATAAAAACGTGGAGTCGCTGAAACGAAGTTGACAGAGCTGTCAAGAACGGGCAGTAGCAACAAATTGAACGAACGGCTAATCAAGGATATTGGGTCAAGCAGACCTGTCTGTAAGCTCGCGCCAATCGACGGGAAGGCAGCCATCGTAAGGAATACTATCAGGACGAGATATTTTATACACTGGGCCTTTCGGTATTTGTTAAGCTGGATTTTCTTTGGCGTCGGTTTACTTCGATTGCCCAAAAAACCTGCAAAATGATGCAGTGAGCCAAAGGGACAGACCCAGCTACAGAAGAATCGTCCAAAGATTATTGTCAGTATTACCGTAACCAGGGCCCAAATAAGCGGTGCGTACAGCGTGTGGGTAGTCAGTATTGTGCCGATTGCCACGAGCGGGTCGAGCTGCAGGAACCAGTTTACCGGCCAGCCTCTTATCTGCCAGATTTTGCCGCCGACAGTGCTGGCGATACAGAACCAAACAAAAAGCAGGAAAAAGAAAATCTGACTTATTCGTCTTGCTGTTACAATTTTCATACTTGTGCGCCTCTGGCGTAATCGGACTTTTAACTTATAGTGGCGAATTTTGGTTTAAGTGATTCGTAATCGGTTGTGCCGGCACCGGCACTGGCGGCCTTTGCGAGATATGGCAGGTCGGATACTCTCAGGTTCAAAAGACCGCAGCCACAGCAATCAGCGGCTACCATATCGGTGCTTGCGATAAGGGTATTGGTTCGCCTTAGGTCCGAAGCTGAGCCGCCGGTGGGGCCGTTTGTTATCATAACTTCGGTGCCGTCCAGTATTACCAGAGTAGGTTTTACCATCATTGCCAACTCGGCGATTATGGTATTGATATCCTGATGAAAGATGTTTCGGCGACCGCCCAAAAGTCCGTACCAGTTTTTCATCGACATAGAAGCGCCGCTTCTGTGATGGTCCTTAACAGGTGCGATGCCGATGAGTTTGTCAGCTTTCGCCAACGGCTCATAGAAAACAGGCCAATCCTTAATGAGTCTGCCGCCTTTTAACGTGGTGTGTTTGAAAAGATGCGGTTTTGGCAGTATGACTTTTGCGCCGTTGGCTTCAGCGGCTTTGCCTATGCCGCTTAGGGTAAAGCAGCTTGCAGGATCATTAATCGGATTGTCGGTTACTATGACTTTTTTGGCGCGAGCTCTGCCGTAGCACAGCCGAACCACTTCAGCAACAAGCTGCGGATTAGCTGTTGCTCCAAGCATTGGTGGTGAGGCAAATGCGACATTGGGTTTTATCGCGACCGTTTCGCCGGGCTTGACAAATCTTTCTATGCCGCCGAGCAATTCTATCGCCTTATCGACGGTTTTGACCCGGTCGGAACCTTTGACAATACTCATTGTCCGGCCGGGCTGCTGTTTTACCGAAAAGTCCGGCAGCGTCACGAGGTCGTCGGCGGGGCGGTGAGGCTGTGGGCCGGTGGCGTCGTAAAGTAAATATGAAACCGTACTGGCAGCGGCAATTGAAATTCCTGCTTTACCGGCCCACCTTAGAAACTCTCTTCGACCTACTGGTTTTTTATTGTTCTGCTTATCCATTTATTCAGTTAGCAACTTCCTTGAGTTTGTTAATTAGCATTTCTGCTAATTTCTCTGCAGTCTGCTGGTTTTGTGCTTCGTGAATGCCCGCGAGGAACGGCCCTGTTGTGAACACAATTTCAGTTGTGCCGTAGAATTCCACCACTTTAGCTTCGATATTTTTATTAATGAGCGGTTTGTCCACGCCGCCGTTGTTAATCAGAAATTTATAATAACTTTCAGCAACCAGTTGTGCATCCTGCGCGTTTTGGCGCCTGCTGAGAAATGCGGTAAGGCTGCTGCCGTCGAATGTGTACCGCGCGGTAAAGGTATCAGTTAGTCCCTCGAATCCAAAAACACCTGCTGAGTGGAGCTTGAAACTATCAGGGACAATGTTTTCCTGAGGGAATAACCGCAGCTCGGCTATTTCTGTATCTTTAGCAGCTAACTGAGCTGGAATCTTCCCTGCAACAGCTAACATCGCTTCGAGCAATTCCTGCGATTCGGCTGAGCCGACCAATTCAACGTAGTATTTGTCGATTGCGAAATATGACGCATTAGTTGTTCTGTATGCGAATTGCATAGTCTGCCCCCCCTTTCTGTCTTCGACAGAAGACATGGGGGCGGCATCGGGTCTTCTCTGGACGCTGTAAACAGAAAAGGCGTTTTTAGCGGTGCCCATATCGAATAAAAAAAGCTCCATCCACAGGTTCTGGTCGTCTTTGCTTACAAACCGCTGGGTAAATAATTTTCTGAATCCTGATTCGATATAGAGAGGGGCTTTGCCGTTAATCTTTTCATAGAGATTTTCTTCGGTGTACGTTTGTGGTTCTGAAAGCGGCTCGAATCCCGTCGGAGCTAAAGTGCCTAATGTGGTCTCAGGGCCGTTTCCTTCCGATTTTTGCGATGACAGGCCCGGGACAGCGGTATATATACCGAATCGGCCCATATCAGAATCAGATTGCTTCAGGAAGAGCCCAACGGCGATTAGAAAAAGCACGGCCAACAAGCAGAAACTAATAGCAGATTCGAGGCGTTTGGCACGCTTTGGTGCTGAATCCATAGCTGGCTCCATAATAGCAATTTACTTGACCCGGAAAACAAAACGGATTATAGTTTTTATTGGCTTCTTTGTCAATTGTGGGCGGACGGAGTTTGACGAACCAACGAGCACCGATTGACGTAGAAGCCCGGCCTGTGTTATAATAGCGCACTAAAGAAAAAAGGGGATTGAAATGAGTGGATATTTTCGATATCTGGGATTTTGGACACCGGGGCCGCTTGAGATTGTTCTTATTCTTGTTGTCCTTGTGATTGTATTTGGCAAAAGGCTGCCCGACATCGCCCGCAGCTTAGGTAGGAGCTTAACCGAATTCAAGAAAGGCGTCCACGAAACCAAGGATGAATTGGAGCGGGACGTCAAAGAAATCAAGGATGAGACTGCGAACGAGTCTAAAGACGCCGCCGGTCCGAACGACCTCGATAAAAACGACTAAACGTTTTAGTTTCGGAACTGACCTTACCTATCGAAATGGGCGATACCAATAAGAAAGAAGACCTCCTCAACTCCGCTATGAGCCTGGGCGACCACCTTGAAGAGCTGCGTATGCGGCTAATCTTTGCCGTTGCCGGTTTGCTCGTGGGCACCATCGTTTGTCTTTTCTTCGGTTCAAAGATAATAACCTTTATAGAAAAGCCCTATGTCAACGTGATGGGCGAAGACGCCCGTTTGCAAACTCTTGCTCCTGCCGATGGTTTTGTAAGTTATGTGAAGATATCGCTGGTTTCGGGCCTGGTGCTTTCATCTCCCTGGATTTTCTATCAGATATGGATGTTCGTTGCCGCCGGCCTGTACCCAAATGAAAAACGCTATGTACACCTGGCGGTGCCTTTTTCGGCGGGGCTGTTTGTCGTGGGGGCTTTGTTTTTCGTCTTTGTGGTAGCACCAATTACACTGGGTTTCCTCGTGAAATTTAACCAGAGAATCCTCGGCATCAGCTCAAATTTCACTTTCCGGCACTATGTGACATTTATGACCACACTTATGCTGGTTTTCGGTATTGGTTTTCAGACCCCAATAGCAATTTTCTTTTTGAACAGAGCAGGATTGGTTTCACTTGATGCTCTGCGCAAATCAAGAAAGTTTGTTTTGGTCGGTGTTTTTATAGTAGCGGCTATAGCTACACCGCCGGACGTGATTTCTCAAATAACGCTGGCGATTCCGTTGTATTTGTTATTTGAGCTGGGGATATTGCTGAGTTACGTTGCGCGGCGAAAGGAGAAATCACCAAGCAACGGCTTAAGCGTGTAAGCTTCGGCTAATCGAGAACAACCTCATCCTGATATTCGGGGACAGCGACGTCCCAGGCGGTTTTTCCCCTGATGTAATCACCGAATGATTTGGCGCTTTCAGCTTCGCCGTGCACAACAAAAACCTTCCTCGGCGGTGCTTCGAGTTCTTTTAGCCAGGCCAGAAGCTCGTCTTTGTCGGCGTGTGCTGAAAAGCCGTGTACCCGCATTACCTTTGCTTTGACCGGGTACATCTGGCCGAGTATCCTGACTTTTTTTTTGCCGTCGACGATTTGTCTGCCGAGTGTTCCTTCTGCCTGATACCCCACGAACATTATGGTACAATCCGGCCTGGTGATGTTATTGACAAGGTGATACTTTATTCTGCCGCCGGTGCACATTCCCGAACCTGCTATAATCATAATCGGTTCTTTTATATAATTGATTGCTTTCGATTCTTCTGCAGTGCCGGCCAGATGCAGCATCGGCAGGTCAAACAGTGACTGATGGTTTTTCACAGACTCAGTCATTTTTTTGTCGAACAGTTCGGAGTGTTCCTTGAAAACTGCAGTGATTCTTGAAGCCATTGGGCTATCCAGGAAAATTTTCATAGGCGCAATCATCGCCTTCTGCAGCAGTTCATTTATGTAGTACAAAACCTCCTGTGACCTTTCGAGTGCAAAACTCGGCACGACGACGTTACCGCCGGCATCTTTTGTCGAGTTTATCACCTGGCTAATCATTTTCTTTATATCTTCGGTATCCTCGTGGTCTCTGTTGCCGTAGGTTGACTCGATAAGGACATAGTCAGCCCTGTCGAAAACGGTGGGGTCGCAAACGATGGGTCTGTTCGGTCGGCCAATATCTCCCGAAAACAAAATAATCCTTTCCTGTCCGTTTTGCCGCACCTTTGCCCTTATAATCGCTGAGCCCAGGACGTGACCTGCATCATAGAACGTGGCCTCGACGCCATTGCCGAAATCCACGACTTCTCTGTATGGCACAGGCTTGAAGCGGTCAAAGCACGCCTCGGCGTCTTCTGTGGTATAAAGCGGTACCACCGGGTATGGGCCCTTGCGGCCTTTCTTTTTGTGGCGTTTGCGCTTATATTCCGCGTCCTCTTCTTGTATCTTGGCCGAATCCAGCAGTATAATCTTCGCAATCTCGGCCGTAGCATTTGTGCAGTATATCCTGCCGGTGAATCCCTCGCGAACCAGCTTCGGCAGTAAGCCGCAGTGGTCAAGATGCGCATGGGTCAAAAGAACCGCGTTAATTGTGTCTGGTGCTACAGGGAACGGCTCCCAGTTTCTTTCTCTAAAGTGTCTTTCCTGGTAAAGTCCGCAGTCCACAAGCAGACCGATACCATTGGCCTGCAGGAGATGTCGGGAACCGGTAACGTTCTGGGCGGCGCCGAGAAACTGTAGTTTTATTTGCATATCCTGCCTCGATGATGATAAAGCATTAGTTAAGGTGCGGATTTTAGGGGGCTTTGCCGCCGGTGCACATTCCCGAACCTGCTATGACCATAATTGGTTCTTTCATGTGATTGATTGCTTTCGACTCATCTGCGGTGCCGGCTAACTGCAGCATCGGCAGCGGTCTCTGCCGCAAAAAAACTCGGTAAAACAAAAGGCCTGCTGCTTGCTCATACCAACAGTAACGAAGTAATGCTGCAAAAGATGGGCACTTCAAGCGCCGAAGCCGTCGACTGCGCGGCGATAGTATTTTAAAACAGCCAACGGTCGAAACCCGCGAACTCTATGTGCCCCCTTATTTTTGCTTTGGTCGCTTCCTTAACAATGTCAGTCCGCCAAGAGCAAGAAGGACAGCGGAAAACGGCTCTGGAACCACTGAACCTGTCAGTTGGACATTGTCCTGCCAATAGTCACCGCTTTCTTCACCCTCCGCTTCCTGGAGATCGTCTATGCGAAATTGGACGGATGACCGATTGTTTATAGCGGTTAGCGACGACAAATCATAGCTGAACTCATGCCATGCTTCGTCCCTTGTAATCGCGTAGTTGTTTACAATTTCAACCCAGTCGCCGGAGTTGACCGCATAGTCCAAATCAAACCTGACAGGACCTCTTTTACCGCCGCTGTTGTCCGACTTGTAATCCCAGCGGATTGCCATATCCTGCCATCCGGTGGTGTCGATTGTAATAGTGATGTAAGCGTCATTAACATCGCCGCTTTTCGATACATCATCCCAATGCAGGGCCTGCCCTTCGGCGTGAGAATTTCCTGCAGCGTCAGTAAATGCGACGCCATTGCCGCCGTCTGTGTCATAGTCAGCATTACCAGCGGCTAAAGTGGGTACACCTGAGACAAATTCAAACTGCGGAACGAGTGTATAATTATCTTTGTTCGGACCAAAATCCCAGACTGCCATAAGATTTGCGTTGGCTACACTGCCCAGAGCCAGTAAGAGAAACACTCCCACTAAAGCAATTGCTCTTTTCATCTCTATCACTCCTTCTTCTGTCAATAAAAGCAGACTATATGTTACGTTCAGAAACCTGCTTTATAATTCTCCATCTTACCAAATTCTCGCCGTGAATGTCAAGAAAAACGCTCAAAACATCAAAGTATTTTATTCTATACGCCTGATTTCCCCCTTTTTGACGAGTTTTCCAGTCTTCAACGGTCGGCTTTAAACGTCCAAACCCCTATTACGTTAACGAAAATGCACCTTTGACAGCTAACGCCCCAAGACAATAGTAGTCATTGACTTTACTATTCAGATAGGTTAAAATAGATAAAATTAAATATGAGGCCAAAAAACGTGAGAATATTCCTGTTTTCGCTGGTAACTATTGTGTTTCTGGCTGGTTCTGCTGTTGTTGGGCTATGTCCTGAGGGCGACCTCACTAATGATTGCAGAGTCGATTGGAAGGACCTGGAAGTTTTCGTAGGGCAGTGGTTGGCCAGTGGCGAGTGTGAGGGGGAATCGGCCTGCGCGAATTTCGACGGCCTAAATGGGATTAATTTCGCCGATTTTGCATTTTTGGCTAACTACTGGTTGCGCTATGGTCCTACACTTGTAATTAACGAATTTATGGCTTCCAACGACAGCGACAGCAACATCGCAGATCCGAATGGCGATTATGACGACTGGATTGAAATCTACAATTTCGGCAATACGCCAATAGACCTTGCCGGGATGTATATGTCGGATAAGCCTTACGACCCGACCAAGTGGCAGGTCCCTTCGGGCTACCCATCGCAGACAACGGTGCCGGCTTATGGCTTTGTTGTAATCTGGGCGGACGAGGAGCCCGAGGAAGGTCCGCTGCACGCGGACTTCAAAATCTCGGCCGACGGTGAAGATATATTGCTGTCCGACGCCAACGAAACGTTAATCGATGCAATATCATTCGGGCCTCAGACGGCTAATATCTCCTACCAGCGATACCCCGACGGCGCCGACAACTGGCAATTCGCATCCATCCCTACCCCTGGCGCACATAACGACCCAGGTTATATCGGCGAGGTCAACGAAATCGAATTCAGCCATACACGCGGCTTCTACGATACGCCGTTCAATGTCACTATGGCCTGCACTACGCCGGGTGCAACTATCTACTACACCACCGACGGCAGCGCCCCGGTCGTCGGCGAGGCGAACTCGCCGAGGAGTATTCGCTATACCGCACCTGTGGCCGTAAGCGGTTCAAAATGCCTCCAGGCAGCGGCCATCAAAACCGGCTGGAGGCCCTCCAAAACAACGACACATACCTACATCTT
The DNA here is from genome assembly GCA_964387515.1 of uncultured Pirellulales bacterium. Classification (GTDB taxonomy): domain Bacteria; phylum Planctomycetota; class Phycisphaerae; order Sedimentisphaerales; family Anaerobacaceae; genus CAVXEF01. The sequence goes on from CAYLXD010000019.1 coordinate 13,249, forward strand.
CGGGGCCAGCGATGCTGTTAAGTCTATGACGGTAGTTTGCCTTGTCGGCGACCCCAACCAGACATTCTTCGAGCCAAACGGAATTATGGCTATAGTCGGCGGCTATTACGTCGACGGCGTATGGACATCCGGCGGTGACCCCAGCGCTTACAACAATCCTATCCACAGGGGGATTGACTACGAACGTCCCGTCTCTTTCGAAATCATCGACCCGCACACCAGCACTGACCTGCAGATTGACTGCGGCATCCGCGTCCACGGCAGCGACTACACCAGACCTCGCTACACCCGCGGCGAAGACTGGACCACCTGCTGGATTAACAATTGGCCAAACTGGAACAGTAACAAATTCAGCTTTAATCTCTGGTTCCGCAGTGAATACGGTAATAACCGCCTTGAATACGCATTCTTTCCATTTATAGATGTCGACCGTTTCGAAAGTATTGTCCTGCGGGGAGGACACAACGACCAGTGTACCCCATTTGTGAAGGACGAATGGGCCAGACGACTCTTCAGGGAAATGGGAAGGGTTCAGCTCACCGGAACCTTTGCCAACCTTTACCTTAACGGCCAATACAAGGGATTGTATAATCCTTCCGGTCGGCTCGAAAAAGAATCCCTCCAGGAATGGTACAATACTGACAACGATTTCGATGTAATTACCCAGTCAGGACTCAGAGACGGCACTTGGGATGAATGGAACGCCCTGAGAAATTATGTATACAGCCACGACATGTCCAATAGTGAGTATTATAGCTATGTCGCCAGCAAGTTCGATATCCCGACGTTTATAGATTTCCTTATTCTCGAAATTCACATCGGCAACTTTGACTGGCCCGGCAACAACTGGGATTTGCATCGGGAAAGGTCAGAGGATGGTATATTCAGGTACAGCGTTTGGGATGCAGAAGGTCTTGCAGAAGCCTGGTATTTCGGCGGTAATTGCGAAAATTGCGACGACACGGCATTCGAGGATTTTCCCACCTGGGCAGGCACCAAAGGACTGAACCATTATACCGACGACATATCCAAGATTTATCGTGCCCTAAAGGTCAACCCTGAGTTTAGACAGCTCTTCGCCGACCATATTCACAGACATTTCCGCAACAACGGCGTATTAACCGAGGAGCATCTGCTGGAAAAGTGGTGGGAGGTCATCGCCGAGGTAAACGACGTCCTGCCGGAGACCGAACACTACCCCGTTAGATTTGTGCCGGACACCTTCATACCGGTCAGGGAGTCCTATACATTGGCCGCCTTTGAAGAGAACGGCTTGTTCAACCTTAACCTCGAGGCGCCGGTATTCTATATAAACGGTAGCTATCAGTACGGTGGTTATATTTCCGCTGGTGACATATTTACCATTGCCGACCCATGCAGCGCAGGCACTATTTATTACACATTAGACGGCAACGACCCTCGGCTTCCTGTAACTACACCACCACCAGTCGTATTAGTGCCTGAGGATGCGGCCAAGAAGGTGCTGGTACCAACGGGCAATATAGGCACGGACTGGCGAGGCGGCAGTGAGCCATATGATGATTCGAGCTGGACAAGTGGTACAGGCGGTATCGGATATGAAAGGGGCTCGGGCTATGAGAGCTACATTGATATAGACGTCGAATCGGATATGTACGGAAATAACGCTACCTGTTATATCCGCATCCCGTTTACAGTTGACGGCGGTGAGTTGGCATCCTACGACGGTCTGACGTTGAAGGTTCGATATGACGACGGTTTCGTTGCTTACGTCAACGGTGCAGAAGTGAAACGAATCAACGCACCGTCAAGCCCACAGTGGAGCTCTTCGGCCAGCGGGTCACACGAAGCCTCCTCTGCCTTTGATACTTTTGATATTTCAGCCCATATCGGCGAGTTGCAGGCCGGCAGCAACATCCTTGCTATCCATGGTTTGAATTACTCTACAACCAGTTCAGATTTCCTTATATGTGCAGAGTTGATTGCCAGCGAAAGCACTACCGGTGGTAGTGTTTCTCCCGCTGCGATAGAGTATACCGCCCCTGTTATCCTGAACAATAGCGTTCACGCTAAATCACGGGTGTATAAAAGTGGTACCGGGCAGTGGAGCGCACTCAACGAAGCCGTCTATACCGTTGACCCCAACCTGTAAAATCACCGAGACTATGTATCATACCGCCAGCGCTTTATCTTTATCAGGCAGCTGCTGAATCTGGCTGTAACTGAAGACAGGGCCGTCCACACAAACAAACTTTGCCCCGATGTTGCAGTGCCCGCATTTGCCTATGCCGCACTTCATATACCTCTCAAGACTTATATAGATATTTTCATCTTTGAACCCCGACCGGAGCAGTTCCATAATGACAAACCGAATCATAACCGGCGGGCCGCACACATAAGCGACGCCGTCGGATGTGCTCATATCGGTCTTGTCCCAGAGCGTTGTCACCACCCCTACATTTTTCTGCCAGTGCTCATCCGGATTATCCACCGTAAGCAGCAGCTCTGTGTCAGTTATCTTCTGCCAGCTCTTGAGTTCATCCTTAAAGCAAAGTTCATCGGGCGTCTTTGCACCGTAGAGAATCTTAATTTTGCCGAACTGTTCCCGCCTGTCAAAAACCGAATTTATCAAGCTTCTAAGGGGCGGCAGTCCAATCCCACCGGCGATAAAGTATAGGTCTTTTCCCTTAACTTGTTCGAATGGAAAGGAGTTTCCGTAAGGGCCCCTTATGTGGGTTCTGTCGCTTGGTTTTAGCTGATGCAGCGCTCGGGTGAGCCTCCCAGCAGCCCTTATTGTAAACTCCAGAAATCCTCGTCTGCAGGGCGAAGAAGTTATCGATATAGGGGCCTCTCCTGTGCCTAATAACGACAATTGCACAAACTGCCCCGGCTTGTAATCGAACGACCCAGCCAGTTTTTTATCTTCGAAGACCACCTTAAAGGTTTTTGTGTCGAAACTTTCATTTCGGATGGATTCTACTACCGCCGGATATGGAAGATATTCGTTAATCATTATAACTTCGCAGCCTCTTCGATAACTTGGCTGATTCCTATATTGACCGGGCAGGTTGCCAAACATCTTCCGCAGCCTACACATCCGCTCATTCCGGTCGTAAGATAATCATATTTCAACTTATGCTCATACCTTCGGGCGGCCCTGAGCCATTTCTCGCGGCGCGGATTGTGGCCGCTCGCCTCCCGGGTATACCCTTCAAACACACAGGCGTCCCAGTTTCGTCGTCTTCTGCCAGCTTGGTCTTTTTTTTCATCGAAGACATTAAAACAGGTGCAGGTCGGACACACGTATAAGCAGCCGCCGCAATAGATACATCTTTCCGCTATCCTTTCATAAATTTCCTTCGGAAACTTATCTTCACAAAAATTCTTTATTGCCTTATCGAAATCTACCTTGAGATTAACGGCTTCTTCAGCGGCAAGTTTTGCTTTTTTTGATTGCGATATAGATTCCTCTGGGGCTTTATCAAAGAATTCTTTGTAGCGCTCTGCGAATTCTTCTCCTTTTTTGGAGCCCGTCTCGACCAGATATGCATCGCCTATGTCGACCATTTGCAGGTCGAAGTCTGATTCTGCGTCGAGATTTACCGGCAGGAAAGGCCCTGTCTTTGTAGACGTGCAGAAACAATCTCTGGGCGGATGTGTGCAACCGACGAGTACCAGTAATCTGTTGGCCGACCTGTTCAAATAATAGATATCTTCGAAATTTCTCTTAAAAAACTCGTCGACAAATAATATAGCCTTAAGGTCACAGGCGCGCAGACCGAACAGAAGCTTCTTTGTCCGCGGCTGGACAGTTTCTTTTATCTTTCCATTTTGAAACTCAAAAAGAGACTCAAGCTGGGGAAACCCTATGGCTTTGGGGCAGATTAAAAGGGATTCATAGTCGAGGTCCAGCTTGTCCAGAGCACCTTTTTTTTCGCCGCCATTTATTTTCACAAACTGAACATCCTGGCCCATCTCCCTGACAGGCGCATAAGTTTCCCACTCTTTGCAGGTTTTAGCACAAAGAGCCTTAACGTTATCTTTCTTTAGCAGCTTCTCTTTCATCCCGTTAGAAACCTCCCTGTGGTGATACCTATATAGCCAACCATCAGTTTATAATACCATTCGACAATTAAGGTCGTAGCGTTTATGTTTCTAACGGGATTCATTGTTGCAGTTTTTCAATCTTTACGGCACATACTTTATATTCCGGGATTTTGGCAATCGGGTCCACCGCGGGGTTGGTAAGAACATTGGCCGGCGACTCCCTGAAATGAAATGGAATGAAAACGGAACCTTCTTTTACCTTCTCCGTTATTTTTATAGGTATTTCTATCTCGCCGCGCCTCGAAGAGACTTTCACAACAGCGCCATCTTTTAGCTGGAGTTTTTCGGCGTCTCGCGGATGGATTTCAACGTAGCCGACAGGAACTTCCCTGTCCAGTGTGGAGGTCCGGCGGGTCATCGTGCCCGTGTGCCAGTGCCAGTATATTCTTCCGGTGCTCAGCGTGAGGTTGTATGCATCGTCGGTAACCTCATTCGGAGCGATATACGCACACGGCATAAAAGTACCTTTGCCTTTTGTAAATTTATCCTTATGCAAATACAGGGTTCCGGGATGGTTTTTGGAAGGGCAGGGCCAAAGCAGGCCGAACGGGTCCAGCCGGCTATAACTTATCCCGCCGTATATAGGAGTCAGCTCGGCAATCTCGTCCATAATCTGTGAAGGGTTGGCGTAATCGGTTTGCTTATAACCGCATCGCTTGGCTACTTCACATATAATTTCCCAATCGGCCCTGGCTTGACCTATCGGCTCGATTGCTTTGCGTATCCTCTGAACCCTGCGTTCTGTATTTGTAAAAGTACCATCCTTTTCAGCAAAACTGGCAGTGGGCAATACGACGTCTGCGTATTGAGCTGTGTCAGACAGGAATATATCCTGGACGACGAGAAAATCCAGATTTTGCAACGCCTTGCGCACGTTGTTTGAGTCAGGGTCGCTGAGCACCACGTTCTCCCCCATAATATACAGGCCCTTTATTTTACCTTGTTGCGCCTTTTTAAAGATTTCGGTTACCGTAAGTCCCGGCTTTGCCGGCAGATTCTCAACCTGCCAGGCCTTCTCAAACTTATCCCTTACCGCGTCATCGGCTACGCTCTGGTATCCTGAAAAGACGTCCGGCAGCGCTCCGACGTCGCATGCCCCCTGTACATTATTCTGTCCTCTCAGTGGATTGACACCTGTCGATTCGAATCCTACATGGCCGGTCAGCATTGCCAGATTAGCTAATGATTTGACGTTATCCACGCCGGTAGTATGCTGTGTAATCCCCATTGAATAGACAATCATCGCTCTTTTGGTTTTAGCGTATAATCGTGCCGCCTGAATCAACGAATTGCTCGCAATTCCGGTTATCTTCTCTGCGTACTGCGGCGTATAAGCTTTGACTACTTCCCTGAGCTGTTCAAAGTTTTCCGTTCTCTGCTCTATGTATTGCCGGTCGAAGAGATTTTCTTTGATGATTACGTTACACATTGCATTTATCCACGCGACGTCCGTGCCGTTGTTCTGGCGTATATGAATGGTTGCATATTTGGCAAGCTCTATCTTTCGGGGGTCGACGACAATTAGTTTGGCACCTTTGTCATTAACGGCGTTTATAATCCTTGAGCCTATCAAAGGGTGTTGCTCAGTCGTATCCGAGCCGGTTACCAGAAACAGCTCTGCATCCTCGAATTCGTTTATTGAATTTGTCATCGCGCCTGAACCGAATGCAGCCTTTAGGCCGACCACCGTAGAGGCGTGGCAAAGCCGGGCGCAGTGGTCCACGTTGTTGGTTTTGAACACAGCCCGTGCCAACTTCATCATTAGAAAATTTTCCTCGTTGGTGGTCTTGGCGGAACTCAAAAAAGCGACAGAGTCCGGGCCGTGTTTTTCTTTTATCTCCAAAAGTTTTCGGCAGACCAAATCCAGTGCCCGGTCCCAGCTGGTCTCTTTGAAACAGCCATTTGTTTTGAGCAGAGGTGTCTTTAGTCTGTCAATCTTATTGATGAACTCGTAGGCGTTCCACCCCTTCACACACAAAGCACTCTTCGAAACGGGATGATTGCAACTCGGAAAGGAGCCGACAATCTCACCATTGTCGGACTCAAGATACAGCCCACACCCACATCCACAATATATGCATGTCGTTAAGACTCTGGCCATACAAACAACGCTGTTTTAGCCTCATTATTGAAATTGTCAATGATAAATCGATTATCGTTAATGGCCTTTTTTAAGCAGTCTTAATCGCCTTGCCTTTTTTGAAATTCTTCATATTCCGCCGATGTATTTATGTTGATAAGCCAGTCCGCCTTACCGAGGTTGATATACTTAACTTCGCACCTGTTAAAAACCTCGCTTATTTTGCGTTTGCCTTCGCGAAGTGTCTGCTTTATGGCGTTGAGGGCACTTTTGCGGTATACCGCAAAGAGCGGTTCGTATTTTCTGTCATCAGTTGTTGGAACAACTATGTCCGCTCCTCTGGCCTCGGTAAGCATCTTTCTCACACAGCCCATCTCTATATAAGGAATGTCGCAGGCGACTACGAAGTTAATCTCGTTGGCTGAGGCCTTAAGGGCCGAGGCTATACCCATTAAAGGCCCCTGGCCGGGTATTTTGTCTCGAACAATCTCAAAGCCGGCGAAGCTATACTTTTCAGCTTCTCCTGCACTTATGAGTATTTGGCCGAATGTGCCGCGAAGCTGTTTGCAGATGTGCTCCAGCATAGTCTGACCGTTAATCAACAGCATACCTTTGTCGATACCCATTCGGCTGCTTTTGCCGCCTGCAAGGATTATGGCTGTAGCTGATAGCCCGCTTTGCCAGCACCGCTGCGTGAGCTTGATTTCATCAATATCAAAATCAAATCTGCTGCCGTCCGAGACAACAACTTTGTCAACGTATCTTCTGACATCTTTCGCCGAGGCTTTCCACTTCTTGAGGTTCGGTGTTGTTACCATAAGAAATAGTCCCGGCTCGACCACGCGCCGCAGTGAATTCGATTCGCAAACTGTAACTGCATCAGAGCCTGTTATATTCACTAAGGCGGTCAGGCCCTGCTCCAGATGTGACCTCATCACTCTAAGCCAGAAGACCCTGCTTGCACCGGCGGCTAAAAGTCTCGAGGTGTCTTTACTCGAATTTCTTTTGAGCTCTTCGGTGATACAGAAATCACCGTCCAGCGACGAACATACTCCGCAGCCGCGCCCGCCGCGAGGACATGTACCGTCTTTAGCTTTTATCGTGGTAACTTTTACACCTGTGATATTTGTGCTTTTACAGAATTTTTTTATCACTTCGCAGGCAAGGACGGTTTTTCCTGCGTTTATTCCCGCAGAGCCAATCATCAGCATACCATCGAGCTTGAGCATTTTATTCCTCAGCATATCCGGCGACGACATCGGTTTTTGAGGCTGGCGATAATTTTATCGATAGATTCCGGTTCAAGTGCAGAAAGTATCCGGCTGGGAACGCCTGCATACAATTCCTGAACCCGGTCGACTAATTCCCGGCGAACGACAAGCAATATGAGGGCATTGGACGAAGCCAATAATGAATCCACATCTCTGCGCCATCCGTCGCCGCGAAGCTCTAATGGTCCGAACTCGTCAACAATGATAATATCAGCGGATTTTGTGGCAGCCGGACTCAGGGCGCTTCTGCCGAGTTTTAGTCCGTCGGCGGCGAAAGTAAATCGTTCGGTTTTGTTTCCGTCGGTTTTGTGCTGTGCCAGTGAGGTTCGGGTTTTATTTCGCAACTCAAGGATGTCATATCCGATTAACCTGCCGTTACGGTATGTGGATGGGGCCAACAAGCCGGCAACTGCAAAGCCTTCGGCACGGGCGGCCTGGGCGAGTTTGGCGGCGGCAGTAGTTTTGCCGGAGTGTTTCTTGCCCGTCCACAAAACAAGTTTGTTCTGCATCAGCACCATCAGCCGATTAGTAACTCATGAAAACAAATATGCAGCTATGCTGAAGACCCACAGTCCGGCGGTAACCAGAGACACGCCGCCCGAAGCTAACTGTAGTCGCAATCTGAACGGCATATCAAACTTTGCCTTGAGTCGCTCACCAAGACGGAAACTTAACGGCACAAAAACGGCGCAGCCAAGGGCCGCTAATGTTCCGCCTATAACGATATGGTCCATAACTTTAGCTGACCCTGCTTCAACCCAATGGTGATATCTAAATACATAGGTTATCATCAAAGCAAATGAGCTGTAACCTGCGTATGTTGCCAGTACCGCACTGATAGACTGGTTTTTTAACTTTAAAAAATTGAAAAACAAATCATAACAGACTCCCAGTAGGAATATGCCTAAAATGTGACAGGCAAAAAAAGGGGCGTTCAGAAACTTATACAGCATTGCGCAGGCAGCGACGAGCGTTGCTGTTCCTTTCTGTGGAAAGTAAACCCTGGCAAAAGTCAGAATAACAAAGCCGATAACGGTCAGAGGAACAGAGGCATAAG
>CAYLXD010000020.1:0-21640 GCA_964387515.1 uncultured Pirellulales bacterium
CTAACAGCCGACAGCACCCATTTTACCATCAGTGACTCTCTTGAGAACGTCACTAAGCACTCCGAATACAACGACGACCGACTTAGCCTGCTGACAAAATCGCTGGAAAACTTCGCTCTGAGTATATTATCGCCTGACGAAAACAAGCTCTGCAGCAGCGGCAAAGACAATTTAATGGATATGGCCGTTATCGAATCGGCCTACTTATCCGGCCGCACCGGCTTTCCTGAGGAACCCGCCAAGATTCTGCAAAGAGCGCCCTGACAAATCACAATGCTAAAAAACACACAGCCGGTTTGCGCTGAAAGACATTTGACAAACAATATAACAACTGGTACGGTACTAAATATAAAGCATTGGTATACCGGATAGAATAAAGCTCTCAAAAACAGCTTTTTTGGGGACGTAGTGTAACGGGAGCACGCCGCGGTCGCATCGCGGAAATGAGGGTTCGATTCCCTTCGTCTCCATTATTTTCGTATCCCGCTGAAGGGCTTTCACTTCGCATGCTACTTCGCAAAATAATGCTACATAACACAAGTCAAATGCACAAGTTTTTACGCAAATGCGAATAAATTCTCGCATCAAACGCGCAAGTTGGTCAGAAAAATTGCAAAAAATTGGTAAAAATTTGCAAAAATTCGTAAAAATTTCAAAAAATTGGCAAAAATTGCGCTGTTTTGACGCGTTTTGGACAGTGATCGCGCTACCCCCTTGCGCAAATGATCGCGCGGCGAGTTCGTCGCTCGTCGCTCGTGACCCGCGACCCGAAAACGGATAACGGATGTATGGAAACTTGCGCATTTGGTCGCGCCAGACCCTTGCGCATTTGATTGAATTTTATTAACCACAGATTTCCCAGATTACACGGAGGGGTTTTGAGGTTTTTGGACACAGATTAACACCGATTTACATGGTTCCTTCGACCCCACTTCGCTAAAACTTCCGCCTTTGCTAAAAGCTACGGCGGACAAGACGCAGGGCAGGCGGAGAGTTTCAGATTTTTTAGCCACGAATTCATGCGAATTAACGCGAGGGTTTTTAGACAGGATTAGCACCTTTGGGAAAGTTTCAGTAGATGGTAATGCCACCTAGCACCAGAAAGCATATAAGTATATGCATATATACTTATGGACTATTTGAATGCTAATGATTTGGAGGCTAAACATTTTGGGCCCCAGATAACAACATTCAGGGGTGGGCAGGACAGGCATCGAACAAAAAACCTCGAATGATGAAATCAAACTGACGTGAAATCCTTTCAAGCCCGCTCAGGACAAGAGACTAAAGAACCCCCAAAATCGCCCTTTTAGGCCATAAATTGAGGAAACGACGCGGATTTTTCTTTAAAACCAGCTCTAAATTTGGTATAATACAGCGTTCTGGAAAGTCTCTGTTCGCGATGGGAGGGTGATGTGCGAAGGTATATCTGCAGAGCAGTGTTCCCGTCAGGGATGGCTTACGCCATTTGCATAATCGTCGGTGCGGCTTTGTGTCCACAAACGCTTATGCCCAAAACATACGGCCTGGCAGAGTCGACAGGACCAGACGGCTCAAATGCCAAGGCTGTACACGAGCTCGGCGAAACCGGCGAAGGAATTAACGTCGGTTTAATTTCAGCTGACAATACGCGCGTAACACATGAGGCCTTCAAGAACGCCCAGGGCGACCCAAACGCCTTCGCATACGACTTCACCGGTGATGGAATACAATATTCAAATCACGATACCTGGGTTGCCGGCGTAGTCGCCAGCAGAGGCGGCGCAGCCTATCCAAACGACCTTGGTGTCGCGCCTGGCGCGAATATCCACAGCGCACGAGTTGTCGATAACGGTGACGGCATTAACTCTACCTATATTACAGCAGCGCTGGACTATCTAATCAGCGTAAAAAATTGCCGTGTTATTGTAACCGGGATTCAATTGTACGACAGTATCTTAGCGATACCCGACGGTAACAGTATCTGGACCAAAATATATGACTACTATGCATACAATGATGACGTAGTTTTTGCCAATGCTGCGGGTAATTTCATTTATGATTCCTGCGGTATCTTGATAACCGACAGGATTACCATTTTCGGCGACGCATACAACGGCATAACAACCGGCGGACTCAGGGTTACAGACCCGGACGTTTATGGTCGCATCGGCAGTATAAGCTGCGAGGGACCTACACAGGACGGCAGAAACAAACCTGAACTGGCCGCCCCTGTTCAAAATCAAACTGTGCCCAGTGGCGGCAGTGATACAAGCTGGCTTACCTGGACATCGTACGGGGGAGAAACAAGTCTTTCAGCACCACATACGGCGGGCGTAGCTGCGCTCCTACTGGGACTGGCCGATGACAGCGGCGACCCCAGTGACGGACACAATGAAGTCATAAAAGCGGTCATAATCAATTCAACTTTTCCCAACATCAACGATAGAAACAACAACCCAACGACCGGCCAGACCCATCATAACCAGCGAGGCTACGGTAGAATCGACGCACTAAGGGCATATCAACTGCTGAATACATCTGCTATTACCCAAGGCGAACAGACAACACAGGAAAAAGGCTGGGCATATACCACTATGACCAGCTGGTATGAGGAGGATTCCTATCTAATCTACGGTGAAAAAAACGAGCGTCTTGTGCTAACGGTAACATGGAACCGACGCGTCAACAAGAACATACACGGTAATTACAGCGAAGAAAGTAGTCCGAAATTCAATCTCGATGTGACAATTAAAAACCCCAACGGCCAAACCATATTTAGCGAAACCGATACACTCAATAATCTCGAAAAAGTCGATTTGCTTTTACCCAGCGATGGCGTGTACGAAGTCTTACTGAAGAACACCACTAAGAAAAACCGAAGCTACGCTCTCGCCTTCGAGCTTCTTGCGCCAATTGCCGGCGACTTTTATCCGGCAGACTATATAGTAGATTATAGTGATATGGCCACTGTTGCCCAGCAATGGCTATCAGAAGGGGAGAGCCTGGAAGCCGATTTATTCAATGACGGCATTGTAAATCTGCCCGATTTTGCCGAATTTGCCAGCCACTGGCTGAAAACCGACTCCCGCTACTACCAAGGTCAATAGGAATTTATTATTTATTTCGCCACAGGCGAACCTTCGGTATTTACTATTTACTATTTATTATTTACTATTTATTATTTACTACCTCGACTGCACTCAATATAAATCTGCTCCGGACAAATATTCAGCTTTTGTCAGCGGCCGATCGCTTACGCTGCCGGTTTTATATCTGCGCGGCGCCGGCGTTTCGTTGACGGGTAAAGCCGGGGCTAAACAAGCTATTTGGGGACAAGTAATAATGTCATTCGTCTTCGCGTCATTTTGCCCCGGCTTTCGGCCTTTGCCACGTCCGCCATCGATTCAACGATACGGTTGAGCATTTCGTATCCCTTGTCCTGGTGTAAGACCTGACGGCCTCGGAAGGACACTGTGAATTGCACCTTGTGCCCTTTTTCGAGGAATTCGCGGGCGTGGTCAAGCTTTATACCCAAGTCATGTTGGTCTGTTTCGGGCCTGAGCCTGATTTCCTTCAGGCTGCCGGCATGGTGGTGGCTTTTCTTATGTGACTCGCGAATCCTGCGTTTTTGCTGATACAGCCACTTGCCGTAATCCATTATGCGGCAAACGGGCGGGGCGCTCGTCGGCGCCACCTCCACAAGGTCTAAACCCGCTTCGCGGGCACGGGCAAGCGCCTCTAATTTATTTATAATCCCCACCTGGTTATTTGATTCGTCAATCAGCCGAACCGAGTCGACCCGAATCTTTTCGTTTATCCTTAAACCTTTTTTGTCGATTGCTCACCACCTTACCTTTCTAAATTGACTCCGCCACAAGCAGGCCTTCGATATTGACTACTTTCTATTTACTATTATCAACTTCTAAAACGCCAAGTCTATTTTTTTATCGATAATTTTGCGTTCTGCAATAGTCAAAAACTGGTCGAGGTCGATTGTTTTCGTTTGTTTATCGCCTCGGACTCTAACGTTGACGGTATTCGACTGAGCCTCTTTTGGGCCGAGAACCAGCATTAAGGGAAGCTTTTCGCTGTGAGCCTTTGCGATTTTGGCGTTTATTTTTTCGTCTGACAAATTACAGCTACATCGCAGGTGAGCTTCTTTTAGTTTTTTTTCAACCGCCAGTGCGTAATCGTTGCTTTTTTCACTAATGGTAAGGATTCTAACCTGCTCAGGGGAAAGCCACAGCGGCAGATTACCGCCGTAGTGCTCTATAAGAATGCCGATGAAACGTTCAAACGAGCCGAGAACCGCTCTGTGAATCATAACCGGAGTTTTTTCGGTGTTGTCTTTGTCGGTATAGACCAATCCGAAACGGGCCGGCATCGAAAAATCCAACTGGATTGTACCAAGCTGCCACGACCTTTTGAGGCAATCTGTTATGTGAAAATCTATCTTGGGCCCGTAAAATGCGCCGTCGCCCTCGTTGATTTTGTAGTCAATCATTTTTTTTGCCAGAGCGTTTTTAAGTGCATTGGTAGAGGTATCCCAGACTTCGGCCGAACCTATATGCTTTTCGGGTATAGTGGACAGTTCGACGTGAAATTCGTCAAAGCCGAAGGCCCTGTACGTCTCGAAAGTAAGCTCAATGACACCTATTACCTCAGACTCTATCTGCCGGGGCGTGCAAAAGATATGGGCATCATCCTGAGTGAACTGTCTTACCCTAAAAAGCCCGTGCATAACGCCGCTGGCTTCGTGTCGATGCACAAGACCAAGCTCGGCGACGCGCAACGGAAATTCACGGTAGGAATGCCGGCGAGTTTTATAGACCAGACATCCGCCGGGACAATTCATCGGCTTTATCGCATAGGAAGTATTATCGAAAGTAGTAAAGTACATATTCTCTTTGTAATTGTCCCAATGGCCGCTTTTGTGCCATAAACTCTCGTTGAGAACGATGGGGGTTTTTATTTCCTCGTAATCGTATTTTTCGTGCAGTTGCCGCCAGAAATCAACAATCTCATTCCAGATAATCATTCCCTTGGCGTGCATAAACGCAAAGCCCGGGCCGGCCTCATTGAAACTGAATAAATCCATCTGCCTTCCCAGAACCCTGTGGTCGCGTTTTTTTGCCTCCTGTAATCTTTGCAGATAACCATCGAGCTCTTTGTTGTCCGGCCAGGCGGTACCGTAGACCCGCTGGAGCATTTTTTGCGTAGGGTCGCCGTGCCAATAGGCACCGGCTACAGACATAACCTTAAAGGCTGCGACCTTGCCGGTGCTGGGCAGATGCGGCCCGCGGCATAAATCCTCGAAACCATCACCGTGAGAATAGAAACTAATGACGTCGCTGTCAGAGTGCTTTATGTTGTCGGTCTTATACTTGTCGGAGGCCAATTTTGCCAAGGCCTCTTGCCGGCTGACTTCCCTGCGGATAAACGGTTTGTCGGCGTTGATGATTTGTCGCATTTTCTCTTCGATTCGTTCGAAATCGTCCGGCCGAATCGGCTCATCAAGGTCAACATCATAGTAGAATCCGTCTTCGACAACTGGGCCATAAACCAGCTTTGTGGCCGGCCAGATGCTGCATATCGCCTCGGCCATTATGTGCGCACAACTATGTCGCAACACTTCAAGCCCTTCTTCGTCCTTGAGCGTGATGATTTGAACGGAAGCCTCCCCCTTCAAAGGCATGGATAAATCTACCAACCGCCCGTTTACCTTCGCTGCCACGGCAGCTTTTGCGAGTGCCGGGGCTATCTGTTGAGCTACCTGCGCCGCAGTTGTGCCATCAGCAGTTTCCAACACGCTGCCATCGGGCAGTGTTATTTTGGCCATATATCCTTCCGCTACTACTATCAGTCTCCCATATCCTGCCGTTAATACTGTTAATATAGCCGTCCAACTGAAATTGTCAAGTTATCCCTCGACTACGGAACAAAAACATCAGCTGACAAATGACCAGTGTATACGCCAAATGGTATCTGCCATATAGCAAATTGTTTATAATTTTCGATAACTTTTGTACTAACAAAAGGTTGTGTAACTTTGACCTGCCGCTTTTTGACTTGCAAACAGCGGATAAATAGGTTAGTCTGAAGCATTCCGGCGTTTAATCTTGCTGTGTTTACAGCAAGGACAGTTTTATGCAAATATATGCCTTCATAAAGTTTCTTTCAGCGGTGCCCCGGCCGCAGCTATCCTCGCCGCTGCAGGCGGTAACACTTCCTTTCAGTCCGGTCAAACTCATACTTCTTATAGGATGGGTATACCTGTGCCTTTATCTTGCTCAACGGGTCCAGTTCAGCCTGTTAGTACCAAGGAACCGTAAAGCCATAGCTAATCTGGCGACGCTAATCACAGGACCTGTAGTTTTAGTTGCACTGATGATAATTGATGTAGTAAGGAGGTCTGCTGCAAGTGGCCGAACCTTTGTTGAAACGTTAGAGGAACAAATACAAACGCTGATAGAAAAGATAAGGTCGGTACCTTTTGTCAAGGCCAAAAAGGATTCGACTATAATGCTGCTTGATTCCTCCGGCAGAGACATTCACGAGATATACGGCCACGGCCGAAGTAAAAGTCACGACAGCAAAATTCTTGACCTGACCAAACGAGTCATCTTCGACGCCCTTAGCGACGAGGCCAGCGATATACTTATCGACCCAAAGGATATTTCCACGTACACAATCAGGTTCCGGGTCGATGGAGTATTACGAACGGTCAATGAGGTGGAGGCCAACACCTGCCAGGCCGTTATAAACAGCATCAAAGCCGTTTCCGGTATGGACATCTCCGAGAGGCGAAGGCCTCAGGACGGTGCGTTTACGGCAAAAACGGCTGAGGGCACCGCCTCATTCCGGGTGGCAAGTGCCGGCGCAGTCAGCGGCGAAAAGCTGTCGGTCAGGATACTAAGCCGAAAAGCGGGAATGTTTACGCTGACAAGCATCGGATTTCCACAAAAGCAACAGAAGATTATCGAAGAGGCGATAAGCAAACCGGCAGGAATGCTGCTTATGTGCGGGCCCACCGGCAGCGGCAAGACCACCACCATGTATGCCATGCTCAACGAAATTGATTTCTTTACCCGCAATGTCATCACGGTAGAAGACCCGATTGAATGTGTGCTGTCAAACTGCAGCCAAATTGAAGTCAATCCCAAAGCGGACATTACCTTTGCAAATTCACTTCGCAGTATCCTAAGGCAGGACCCCGACGTTATCTGTGTGGGTGAGATACGCGACGAGGAAACGGCAAGCATCGCTCTTCGGGCCTCCCAGACGGGCCATCTGGTTCTGGCCACGATACACACTAACAGCAATGCCTCGGCGCTGGTTCGACTGTTGGATTTAGAGGTATCTCCTCTGCTTATATCATCGGGACTAAGGCTAATCCTTTCGCAGCGACTGCTTCGTAAACTCTGCGATGAGTGCAAGGTACCTGCGCAACTGACTCCAAACCAAATCCACGACTTCCAAAGACAAAAAGTAAACTACACAAACATTTTCCAGGCCAAGGGCTGCGATGCGTGCTATGGGACGGGTTATCGGGGCAGGACGGCGATTTGCGATATCTGGCTGTTCGACGACAAACTAAAAGCCGCTGTTGCCCATAACGACTCGCTGATAGCCGAGATGCGAACAGACGGTGACAAAAAGGGCAGGTCCAGCCTGCAGAAACAGGGGTTAAAAAAGGTCGTCACCGGAATAACAAGCCTCGAAGAGCTGAAAAGAGTGATAGGATAAAAATGGTATTTTGGGTGGGTACATTGGTCGGCGGGCTTTTTGCATATTTTGCCGTCAAAAAGGGCTTTTATGAGATGTGGGCCCTTGGTTTCAACATCATAATTTCCGTCTATTTAGCTATCTTGTTAGGCCCGGTGGTTTCAGATATTATTCCCGTGGGTGGTACGGTGTACAGCAAAGCACTAACGGCATTGGCTACTGCAGCAGCGTGTTTTCTGATTTTGTACGGGATATCATATACATTCATCACCGGCCAATTCAGCATTTCGCTGCCAAAAATAGTCGATGTTGTCGGAGCCGGCCTACTCGGGTTTTTGACAGGCTTTCTCGTCTGGAGCTTCGTCAGTCTTTTGATTATGACTACGCCAATTACAAAAAACACCCTTGCACAAGAGATTGGTTTTGACACTCAGGCTCAGCAGACCAGCATTTCTTATGTATCCTGGTGGTGTAACAAGGTTAACAGGATAGTATCCTCCGGGGACGACGAGCGGACCCCGCAGAAAGCTATCGGCTGGCTTCTGGAGGAACCAAAGGCCAAAACACCTGTGGCCACCCCTGAACCGAACGAGCCGGCTGAGCCCAACAGAGCAGAACCGAACACGACCGAAAAACAATAGACAATAGGTATCCGAGAGACTTTTATGAGCCGATAGCTATTTATCTTTCCGCATTTGAGGTGCCCCCCACGACCGGCCATACGTTACTTTTGGCATCTCAAACGAAGTGTGGCTTTCTCAAAAGAATCCGGCTGTCGGCCACCACACATCCTTGCCCTTCCGGATATACGATAAGTGGATTGATATCCAGTTCAGCAATCTCAGGGTGGTCGGTGAGCATCTGAGAAAGTCGAAGGATGCAATCTTTGATGGCATCGATATCACAAGGCGGCGCTCCGCGGGCCCCTTTGAGAATACTGTACGCCTTGATGGTCTGAATCATAATCTCCGCACTAATCTCCCACATAGGCGCCAGCCGGAAAGTAACATCTTTGATGGCCTCAACAAATGTCCCCCCAAGGCCAAACATGCAGATTGGCCCAAACTTAGGGTCCCTGACGGCTCCAAGGATAACTTCCACTCCACCTTTAGCCATTCTCTCTATGATGACGCCATCGATTTTTGCTGAAGGGCTGAATTTTTTTACATTTTCAATGATATCTTCAAAGGCTTTTCGCGCTTCCTCTTTGGTCTTGATTTTCAGCCGAACACCTCCAACGTCAAATTTGTGGACAATGTCCGGAGAGCAAATCTTCATAGCTACCGGAAAGACGAACTCCTCCGCCGCTTCATCAACCTGTGATGAATCTTTGAGAAGAGCACTCTTTAAAACCGGAAACCCGTAACACTGCAAGATTTCGTTTGCCTCTTTTTCAGACATACAATAGCTGTCCCTGCCGGCGAGCTTCTTTTTTATGACCACAGCGGCGGTGTCGCGGTCCGCCGCCACTCTCCGCACCTGTCTTTTATCAAGGCTCAACAGGTATCCATAAAAGGCCATAGAGGCCATTGACCTGACTGCTGCTTCAGGAAAGGCGTAATTGGGGATACCGTGATTTTCCAGATACCGGATGCCCTCGGAAACATCGACAATTCCCATAAATGAGCAGAGCATCGGTTTGTCAATGTCCTTTACTACTCGCGGGACTATTTCAGCCGTCTCCAGAATGTCGGTCATCGCCTGCGGAGTAAGTATTACAATGGCACCATCCACATTTTCATCCATCAGAACCTGGCGGATAGCGGCCTCATAACGCTCGTGGGTAGCATCGCCAATTACGTCTACAGGATTCTCGATACTGGCAGTGGGAGGAAGCTCTTCTCTCAATCTCCGTTTTGTCTCCTCCGACAAAGCGGCAATCTCGAGGTTGTGCCGAATGGCAGCATCCGTTGCCATTATGCCGGGACCGCCGGCATTTGTAACGATGGCAATGCGATTGCCCTTCGGTATCGGCTGTTTCGCGAAAGCAATGGCACGATTAAAAAGCTCAGCGATACCCTCGACTCTGAGGATACCGCTTTGATAAAAAATAGCATCGTAGGCGCTATCGGAACCAACAAGAGCACCAGTATGAGATGCAGCGGCACGGGCACCTTCGACAGAACGGCCTGACTTGACGGCCAGTATGGGTTTGCGAGCCTGCCATGTAATCTCCCTTGCGGTCTCAAGAAACTCACGACCATTAGTAATGTCCTCCAGATACATAAGAATTACATCCGTATCCGGGTCATCTTTGAGATAACGCAAGAGGTCAATCTCATTTACATCAGCTTTGTTCCCGAAGCTGATAAACTTGGAGAATCCGATATTCCTGCCTTCCGCATAATCCAGCACCGCAGTACAAAGGGCTCCAGACTGCGAAATAAAGGCAATGTTTCCTGCTATGGGCATCCTCGTGGCAAAACTGGCGTTCATCCGAACATTCTCATTGTTATTGATGACTCCGAGGCAGTTGGGGCCCACGAGGCGGATATCGTATTTCGCAATCACTTCTTTCAGACGATTCTCCAACTCTACTCCATGGCCGCCTATTTCCTTAAATCCGGCACTAATGACAATGGCCCCTTTGACCTGCTTTTGGCCCGCCTCTTCCAATACAGAGCAAACAATCTCAGCAGGAACAATAATAACCGCCAAGTCCACCTCATCAGGGATGTCCATCAACTTTGGATAGGCCTTTACGCTCTGGACAGATTTCGCCTTGGGATTGACCGGATAAAGGACCCCTTCAAACCCGACACTGAGGATATTGCGAAACACAGCAAGTCCTACGCTGCCAGGGCGGTTCGTCGCCCCCACAACGGCAATCGACCGAGGACTCATAATGAATTCAATATTTTTCGTCATCACATTCACAATTTTACTTTTTCGCCCGGAAGAAGTCGACAAAAAGTCAAAGGCCATGAACCGCAAATACCTTTGCTTTGACCGCCTTTATTGCGGCCTCTACCGCAGGCATCACCGTATTGTGCTGATGGTTACTAACAACCAACGCACTATCTCTCAAGCCCCTCCGCCAATCGGTGCTCCCAAGCATAACGCCACCGAGCGTGCGGTTCTTACCGGCGTTACTATCGGCACCACATAATACACTCCAGGCGAGCACCCAAGCCCTTACGGTATTTTCAACATTGTAACCGCCGCCACCTGTCATAAGAATGGGTTTATCAAAACTCAATAAGTGCCTGATAACCTCAGCATATACATTGTTGGTCAAGCGAAAATGCGCAAGCGGGTCGCCCGCCAGGGCATCAGCACCCAGTTCAAAAACAATTACGTCCGGCTTATAAGCAGAGATTAACGGCGGTGCAATCGCTTCAAACGCCTCCATATAAGCCCGGTCGTAAGTGCCGATTGGAAGAGGAACATTTACACAATAGCCTTTTCCGGCCCCCGTTCCGATTTCGTCCGCGAACCCCGTTCCGGGAAACAACGTTCTCGGGTCCTGGTGAAACGATATGGTCATCACATCGCAGCGGTCGTAAAATGCGTACGCAACGCCATCGCCGTGATGAACATCTACGTCAATATACAAAACCTTCTTTCCTGCCTCTGCAAGCACCATACAGGCAAGAGCCACATCATTAATATAGCAAAAGCCGCTGGCTTTTTCAGGGCCTGCGTGATGATAACCGCCGGATGGATTAAACGCTGCGTCAGCCTCACCCGCCAGTATCAGCTTTGCCCCTACCAGTGTAGCTCCACAGGCAAGTAGTGCATATTCATACAAGCCCTCGAATACCGGACAATCCGACGTGCCTATTCCCATATAAAATGCTTCGTTGTCCCAGTGTCCTTCTGAAGCATTCTTCAGGGCATGCAGATACCGGGCTGAGTGGAATTTTTTTAGAACGACCCGCTCAGCGGGAACCGGCGCAACTTCCTTTCGCCCATCGCCGGAGAGCAGGCCCATAGAATTTAGAATCTGCCGCGTTTTTTGAGCCCGGATAGTATTAAACGGATGCTCCGGCGGATAGTGATACTTCTCCAACTCAGATGAATAAATAAAAGCAGCCTTTTTCGTTGCCATAATTATAATCCATATCTTTTTGAGCGCTCCAGACGCCACTCCAAATTTATTTTCTCATCTGCGGGATGTCAGGCTCGATATGCACTACTATATTGACGGGGCGCGCTATCTGCTCATGCAGAGCCTTTTCCAGACTCTCGGATATCTCGTGGGCCGCTGCTACATCCAAAGCAGGGTCGACCAGGATGTGCAGGTCGAGAAAAACCTCCCTGCCGACCATACGGCTTCTAAGCTTGTGCCACCGACGGATTGAAGAGTTGGCGTTGATTATATCTTTTATATGTTCAATTGTGTCTTCGTCAACGGCACCTTCTGTCAGTTCACGCAGGGAATCACCAATTATGCTAACTCCCACCCAGATAATCATCAGACCGACCGCAATGGCGGCGACCTGGTCGCCATGGCCGAAGCCGAACTCCAATGATATAAACCCTATCACAACAGCTATCGAACTTAAAGCATCACTGCGATGATGCCAGGCATTGGCGTAGAGTGCGGTGCTGTGAGACTGGATGGCAACTTTTTGTGTTACTCTATAGAGCCATTCTTTGGAGGCTATCGAAAGTACTGCGGCTATAAGAACTGCAAGCCGAGGCGTGGTAACTTCGTCTCTGGCTATGGCCATAGTGGCATAGTATATCATAACCGCCCCGACAAGAATTAAAACTAACGCAATTAACGCCGCTGAGAAAGTTTCTGCTCGCCCGTGGCCATATGGATGACTCTGGTCCGGCGCTTTCGACCCCAGACGCACACCCAGCAGCACTGCCACATCAGTGGCTGCATCCGAAAGTGAGTGAATCCCATCAGCTATCATAGCCAAAGAAGCAGCAAGAAAACCAACGATAACCTTGACCGCTGAGAGAGCAATATTCACGGCAAGACCAAGATATGTAATCGATTTTATCCGCTCGCCGGCGATTTTTTGCTTATCGTTGTTCATCTTCGACTTAGCCCAGTATTTGTCTGCGGATACTCAGAACCGCATCGATATATTTTTGAGCAATACTTTGATTTTTTGCCTCAACTATTACCCGCATTACAGGTTCGGTATTACTAACTCGCAAGTGTAGCCAGCCGTTGTCGAAATCGAATCGACAGCCGTCAGTGGTATCAAGTTTCGCATCCGTGAAACACCTCTTTGCCGCATCGAGTATTCGCTGAGCCTGCAATTTGTCTGCGGTAAATTTATCTTTGGTCATATAATAGCCGCCTATTTCCCGGCTTAGCCGGCCTACTGTCTTTCCTGTCTCAGCCATTAATTGCAGGATAAGAGCAATACCAACAAGACTATCGCGAATGGGACTCACTCGCAAATCAATTACTCCGCCGTTACCTTCTCCGCCGATGATGCAGTTGTGTTCGAGCATTGCTGCGGCGACATTGGCCTCGCCCACAGGGGTGCGAAAAACCCGTCCGCCGGCTTTTGCAGCAATGTCATCAATCATTCTCGACGTTGAAAGGTTTGTTGCGGCGTTACCACTTTTTTTGCTGAAAATATATTTAGCCGCCAGAGCAAGCGTGTACTCTTCGCCGATGTAGGTTCCGTTCTCATCAACAATTGCCAACCGGTCGGCGTCCGGGTCCTGTCCGAAGCCGATTTGGGCTTTTTCATTTTTCACCGCTTCACAAAGGCCGGTTAAGTTCTCGGCTGTCGGCTCCGGCGTGTGAGCGAACAGGCCTGTTGGTTCATCGTTTATCGCTACAACCTCACAGCCAAGCTCGGCAAGCAGCTTTTTCGTTACCTGCCCCCCTGCCCCATTGACACTGTCCAAAACAACCCTGAATCTCTTCGCAGCAATCATCCCTTTATCTACTATTGATAAAACTTTGGATATGTGGACCTCGTCGGCCTGCTCATTGGACGTCAGCTTTCCACGATTATGCGAATCAGCTAAACTGAATTTTCTATCGAGAAAAAGTTGTCTGATTCGCTTGGCTTCTTCCGGAGGAGGGGCAAGACTGTTAGCCAGCAACAGTTTTATACCGTTATATTGAATCGGGTTGTGCGACGCAGTAATAACAACCCCTCCGCTACAGTCGAGCTGCTGCACCATAACACCTACCGATGGCGTGGTCGCTATTGCCAGGTCTATGACGCCGAGTCCCGTGTCACATAAGCCCGCTGCAACAGCCGATTTCAACATCGGGCCGCTGGACCGCGAATCCCGGCCGATGCACACCAACAATTTCTCCGCCTTAGCGGCGCAACTTTTTTTTAGAAATGTCCCGAAGGCACAGCCGTAATCGTGAGCGACCGAATCGGTGAGGTTCTCTCCGACAAGGCCCCGCATCCCGCTGACAGAGATTATTAATTGCTCAGCCATACACCCTCATATTTTTCTGGATTTCTCCAGTAAGCGCTTTAGCCTGCTAACGACGGTATTAACCTGCTTTTGCTTGAGCGTAAGGATATCCTGCAGAGCTTCACCGATATACGGCAGGTACGTTTCGATATACCGCCGTTTGTCCAATTCCCGCTGAATGCGCTTTTTCTTTCGCAGATATATTCCGAGTTTTCTGCCGCACTCCTGAACAGCCAATTGAATCTCTCTGATGATTTCCGGATAGTGCGCGATTGCCTCTTTACTTTCGCTGGTAAACGGCACCCAGACAGAAGCCATATGCACCATCAGCGTCACGTGAGCGGTCGGTAAAGCGCCCCTGCTCTGGCTCAGGCCGTAATTTCGCCAGTTTATATCGAGCACCGATTTATAAATCGCACACGCTGACTGCTGATACAACAAAGGCACACGATTAGCAATACGAATCAGCCGCATCAACGGCTCCTTCTCAGGGTCTCCGTTGCCGCCGCTGGATTTATCACCGTAAGCTAAGGCCACCTCAATCAAAAAAGGATTGCCGCGATAAACGGCGGGGCTGCGCGAGGAGGCGGTATAAAAATCCGCATCAACTACGCGTTTGAGACCCTCTTCCAACTGCTCGGCGCCGATTGGGCCTATACAATCCGTCGAAGGCGCCATAATCTTAGTTTCATTTATTGCGGTGTGAAGGGCCTCTGCCTGCTTGAGGGACATTCTGGAAGGTCTGAGCGTTTTGCGAAGCTTTGCCTTTTCGCAAATCTGGTTTGCCACTCGCAGAGACACTCTCGAAAATTCGTTTTGCAGAAAAGCAGAAAGCTGCTTTGCAGAACTGTCCCTCGCCATTTTGTACATCAGCCCCAATTCTACGCCGTACGGGTGAGGTTTGATTTCCCTCGGCGGAATCGGTATCTCCTTAGTTTGCCGCGGATATTCATAATTACTGCCGTCCGGAGCATGGTAGATAATCGCAGCGTGGGGATTAGCCATAGCGGTCTGTGCAACGTACTCATCGACCGACTTGCGTCCCTTCTGGTATTTGCCTTCGAGTGTTATCGTAACATTCGTGCCAGTCGACAGCTCAAAATCGCACTGCTCATCCAGAACAACTTCAGGTTTATTTTTTGTCGTATCAATCTGCACATGATAATGATGTGCATTTTTCTTTGGATTTGTCCGCGAGATAATCTGTACCGGCTCTCCGGTCGTCAGCAAGCCATACATACCCGCCGCTGATATCCCGATGCCCTGCTGGCCGCGACTCATCTTCAGGCTGTGAAATTTGCTGCCATACAACAGCCGGGCAAAAATATTCGGAATCTGCTGCTTGACAATGCCGGGGCCGTTGTCCTGAACCGTCAGCACGAACTTGCTCTCGGTAACAGGTTTTATACTGATTACCAGTTCGGGCAGAATATGCGCCTCTTCGCAGGCATCGAGTGAGTTATCGACAGCCTCCTTAACCGCCGTCAACAAGGCCTTGCGCGGATTGTCAAATCCCAGCAGGTGCCTGTTCTTGGCGAAGAATTCGCTGATACTTATCGCCCGCTGCTTGGCAGCCATAGACTCAGCCGTAGCAGCAACCGCCATCTCTCTGCTCTTCTTAGTGGTTCTACCCTTCGCTTTAGCAGCAGGCCTTGCTCTTTTTGCTTTGGTCTTTCTCGTCTTTGACATGTAGGGAAATGTCCAGGAATCAATCCAGCTTGCAAACGAAAATTTCATTCACGAAATCAAGCTTACCGAGTTCGGCCACCGCTTTCGCGTCCGGCTCCTTATCGAGACTGACGGCCAGCATAGCTTTGCCTTCCGCCGCCTTTTGTCCCACACCCATCGTGCAGATATTGATGCCATATTTGCCGCAAACCGTCCCGACCGAGCCGATAACGCCGGGTTTATCATCGTTAAAGATGACCAGCACCGAACCCTGCGGAGTCATTTCGATATTGAAGCCGTCGATTTCGATAATTCGCAGGAGCCTGCCTCCAAACACTGAGCCGGTTACGGTGCGCGTAACCTTATCGGTTACGACCTTGGCGCTGAAACTTGCCGCCACATCCTTGGCCTCGGGGTTTTTCGTCTCATCGATGCTTATGCCTCGCTCTTTTGCCAATACCGGTGTATTGACCATATTCAGCGGCATATCAAAATGTTTCTGCAAAAGTCCGATTGCAAAACCGAGTGTAATCGGCTCGACAGCCACCTCCGCAATTGCACCGCGATACTGCACCCCGGCTTTTTTAATATGGCCTGGCGCAATTGTGCTGATAAGCGTGCCGATTCGCTGAGCAAGCTCAGCGTATTGTTTCACCACCACCGGCATCACCCCGACGATAGATGGCGCGTTAAGAGCATTTCTGACAGGACCAGCCTTGATTGCGTCAACGAGAATCTGCGCAGCTTCCACAGCCACCTCAATCTGAGCTTCTTCGGTGCTGGCGCCCAGGTGTGGAGTAACGATGCAATTTTCAAACTCGGTGAACCGCGTGTTTTCCGGCGGCTCCTTTGGGTATACGTCAAGGGCGGCGCCGGCGATTGCCTTTTTCGAAAGCGCATCGTACAGCGCATCCTCGTTAATAATCCCGCCGCGCGCACAATTAATCAGCCGAACCGTGGGCTTCATCATCTTTATCTGCTCGGCGCCAATCATATTCAGGGTTTGCTCATTTATAGGCGCATGGACGCTGATATAATCAGCTTCCCTGAAGATTCGTTCAAGCTCTTCGGTTATTTCAATACCGAGCTTTTCGGCGTCAGCCGGCGCCGCAAAGGGGTCGTATCCGAGGATTTTCATATTAAATCCCGTCGCCATTTTTGCCACCGCCATACCGATTCTGCCCAGCCCGATAAGGCCGAGCACCTTGCCGTTAAGCTGATTTCCCATATACTTCTTGCGGTCCCAGACACCGCTTTTCAGACTGCTGCAGGCCGGCACAACGTTTCGGCTCATTGAAAGCATCAAGGCTATCGTATGCTCGGCGGCACTTAGAGTATTACCGCCCGGCGTATTCATAACTAAGATGCCCTTTCTTGTGGCTTCGGGGACGTCGATGTTATCCACGCCGACACCGGCCCGCGCGATTGCCTTTAGCTTGCCCGGATTGGCCAAGACCTTAGCTGTAACTTTCGTGCCGCTTCGAATTATCAGTCCGTCATATTCACCGATAATCCCTGCCAATTCGTCCTCGCCTATGCCGGTCTTAACAACAGCCTGGACGCCGTCCGCCGAATTCAGCAGGTCAATGCCCTGCTGTGCGAGTTTGTCTGTGATTAGAACCTTAATCATTCCAAACCTCCAGAAATACTATATTCGTTAAACGGTTGCCTGCCCCTGCGTCTGGCGACGCAAGTCGGGGCGGCGGGCGGTTGAGCGGCTCGTCACGGTTACGTTAAACGTAAGACGATTGACGAAACGAGCAGCGCAACCGACGGACGTAATTCTACCTGCTCTTTTGAAAATTGCAAGAGCTGCAATTATGCAACTTGCAGCCCGGAGCAATAGTTAATATACTGCCAGTGCATAAAATATCATATAACCAGCGGTTAAAACCGGCCGGCAAAATGGTTACTGAAAAAGACAAAAGAAAAGCCCAGCGATGCCTGAGCTGTCCGCTTTGCAGATATGCAAGAAAATGGTTCGACTTCGCTCACCATCCTGAGCGACTGCAAGGAGTCGAAGGAAGACAAAAAGGCCTGCTCTTTTGGCTGGTCAAAAAAATCCAAGGCCTTTGCCCCTTCTGCAAGGCCTACGAAAAGGTGTACGGCCTAAAGGCACACGAGCCAATCCCCCATCAGGTCAGATAGAGCTTCTATTCGTAAATCGCTTTAATCGACCACTTGTGCCTAACACACGTGGAATTCTGAGCCCGCTTCTAACAACCATCAAATATTATCGTGATACCACATTGCCCGCCACAGCCAGTTCTGTGCAAATCTTGCAAAGTCGTTGAAGCTGACTGTGCCATCCTGATTAAAATCGGCGTCTCCTGAATCGAGCCACTGCTGTGCAAACCGTGCCAAATCCTTGGTATTTACGTTGGCGTCGCCGTTCAAATCCGCTGCCTCTTTTTCTCCACTGAATTGCATAACAATGGTATTTACATCCACTGTTGTCCCTTCATCAACTTCTACCGCAGTGGAGGCATTAAGATATTTACTGTGAACCGCGGTTACCATATAAGTTCCTGCAGGCACATTATAGATAACATACTGGCCATTGCAGTCAGTATCCCCAAAGCCTCTAAAGCCGTTCGATGAATCCGCAAGTAATACCTCTGCGCCTAAAACGGCCTTGTTATCGGTATTTTTCACACTGCCTTCTACTGTACTTCCTTGCGAACTGTATTCCAGATTGATACCGGTTGTTCCCACCGCAACGTTCAATGCTGAATCCCGCACTGCAAGCGACTCTATATCATCCGGGAGCTCGTTATACACGCAAAGATAAATATCGTAATTAACATCAGGCGGCAATGTGGTAATGACAAACGGTCCGGCATCAGCCAGTCCAGCCTCGCCGACGGGTGAAATGGTATACCAGTTATTGGGTTCAACCACAGTGCCAGCCTCAAAGGCTACGACAATAAATACGCCGGTTTTGGGGTGCCCGCCCGGATTACAAACGTCGCCTGAAATTTGTCCGCCGTTTTCTTCAGTGTAAACTATTATATCGGGAACATTAACCTCCTCGTTTATATCAGTTATTGTAACTATCTCAGGTAATGTGCCGAATTCGTCTTCATCTACCGCAATGACATAAGTTCCCACAGGAAGCCGTATCTGATAATCCCCGTTGACATCGTCTGTATCATCCCATCCATCACAATTCCTGCCGCTGTAGTAGTATTCAATGCTGATAGGCATGCCGTCGGCATCTTTTATATATCCTCTGACAAGTGCACCTTTTTCCAGAGTAATAATGCGCTGCGACCGATTTTCTCCCTCGCTCAGGCATATATAGTCGCTTCCCCACGGCAGATTCCAGCAATAGCCGCTGTCAACGTCCGGCTCTGCCTTTACCTCTGCTATTCCCGGCGGTAATTGCGTCAGACAGAAAGAGCCGTCAACATTGGTGAAGGTGTTTCGGTCAGCATATTGCGCTTCGTAATCTATCTCGACACCTGCCAGAGGCTCGGCGGTATCGGCATCCAGCACCTTACCGCAAAGTATTGCACCTATACCAAGTATAATATCATTGTCTGTGTATTCGCCCGGCTGGTAAACACCTACGCTAATCCCCGTAATCGCATAGTTACTGTCAGACGGCGGATATGCAACGACGTTATAACTGTAGCCGACCGGCAGCCCACCGCATTCATAAAAGCCGTTTGCCTCGGTCCAGTCGCCGGTCCCGTACCCATCGTTAGCCCAGCAGTTCACCTGTATGTTGGCCTGTCCAACCCCCGAAGAATTCTTTACTACACCTGATATTGTTGCACCCAGTTCAAGCGAAAAATCAATGCCTGTCGTCTGCTGACCCCCTGAAACGTTTACCGGCGTAGCCCGGTCCCAGCTAATCTGATTATTATAAAACTCCGATGCGTACTGGGTTCCCGTCGTCCAGGCTTCAACCCGATAGTTGCCGGCCGCTAAATTAGTTATCTCATAAACACCATTGCTGTCAGTACTGTCACCATTGCACCAATCACCCGTCTCGTAATTAATAGCCTCAATCTGTATATTCGTAATCGGCAAGCCGTTTGAATCTCTTACCGTACCAGCAATGCTGCCGCCAATACCAAGTACAATATCATTCCCTGGGTATTCACCCGGGTGGTAAACACCTACGCTAATCCCCGTAATCGCATAGTTACTGTCCGGCGGCGGATATGCAACGACGTTATAGTTGTAGCCGACCGGCAGCCCTCCGCATTCATAAAAGCCGTTTGCCTCGGTCTGAGTGCCGGTCCCGTACCCATCGTTAGCCCAGCAGTTCACCTGTATATTCGCCTGTCCAATGCCGTCAAAATTCTTCACCACCCCTGATATTGATGCGCCGGGGCCAAGTGAAAAATCAATATTGTCTGTCTGCCCACCTTCTGAAACGCTCACGGGCGTAGCCCGGTCCCAGCTAAGCTGATTATCATAAAACTCCGATGCATATTGAGTGCCTGAACCGGAGACTGCAACCTTATAAGTCCCCGCTGCAAGACCGCTTATAGAGTAAACGCCATCGGGATTGGTACTGTTACCGCCACAGTATTCCCCCGTATCGTATTTCTGGGTATATACCCACAACCCCTGTATCGGCTGGCCGTTAGAATCGTCTGTAACAGTACCCGTAATTGTTCCTGCGGAAACGACCTGAGTTAATACTGAAGTAATGATGATTACAGCGGCAAGCCTTTTCATATTATGTTCTCCTTTTCACAAAAACTCGCGTTTGCTTTTAAACATACCAACCAGCTTGGTAATAGAATATAATTATGTGCCTTTATGTACCTTTGTCAAGAAAATTCTGTCCAGATTGTAAGATTTACAGGATTGCCGGTGCAATGAAAACAAAGAGGATTATTTCAGTATCGCGAAGGACGGACATCCCGGCTTTTTACGGCGACTGGTTTATGAACCGGCTCAAAGACGGCTTCGCAGGCGTGGTCAATCCCTTCGGCGGACAAAAGTATATCGTATCACTCAGGCCCCAGGATGTTGTTTGCTTTGTATTCTGGTCGAAGGACTTCAGCTCTTTTTTAGAGAACCTCAAAACAATCGATTCTTTAGGCTACAGGTTCTACTTCAACTATACCGTAACCGGCCTGCCGCGTATTTTTGAAAGCAATGTGGACAAACGCCACGCTATTGAGACACTAAAGCAGTTAAGCAGGACATACTCGCCACGCCATATAAACTGGCGCTTCGACCCAATAGTTATTTCAAGCATTTCGGACAGGGACTTTTATATAAGAAGCTTCGAAGAACTCGCGGCCGAACTTGCCGGCTTTGTGGAACGCTGCTATTTCAGCTTTGTCATCAAGTACGAAAAGGTTAGCCGAAACTTTGCCGAGCTTGAGAAAACAGGTAATGTCAAAATTATCGAGCAGAGCGACGATTTTAAGGTCGATTTAGCCAATGAGCTGGCAGATATTGCACAGCGGTATGGAATCGAGATGTTTTCCTGCTGCGGCGATTATTTAGTCAATGAAAAAATCAAAAAAGCCCACTGCATTGATGGCAGTATTATTGAGCAGCTATTTTACCCTAACGGCTTATCTTACAACGAAAAGCCCACAAGGAAACAGTGCGGCTGCACAGAAAGCACCGACATCGGCACTTACGACAGTTGCCCACACGGCTGCGTATACTGCTACGCAAACGCCAACAAACAAAAGGCCCTCGAAGCATTCAACAATCACGATAAAAAAAGCGCCTTTTTAGGCTACAGCAAATCTCAATCAGACCAATGGCTCGAGGAACTCAGTAAAACCAAAAAAGCCTGTGAACAACGGGAGATGTTTTGACAACTACGCAGCGGTGGTAAGCTCCAACACGAGTTTTTCTATTGCGAGCTGTGCTTTTGTCTGGCCGGTCTTTATCTCATAATCGATTTGGGCCAATGCGTCAATCG
>CAYLXD010000021.1:0-20445 GCA_964387515.1 uncultured Pirellulales bacterium
GCGCCGTCGGCCAAATATCTCTGCCGCTGGCACTTATTGGTATCGGTGCCGTTCTAATTCAAAGTAAAATTGCCGGCTGTGGCACACCTGCCCTTGCCGCTTCGATAATCAAAATAGGCGTATCGCCGGTTGTCGGCTTTTGGGCTGCCCATTTAATGGGTCTTGGCGCCGGTGAAACAAGAGTAGTGCTTTTATTTTTAGCCTGTCCCACAGCCGTTACGTCCTACGTTGTAGCCGAGCAGCTCGGCGGTGATGAGAAACTTTCCGCCGCGATAATCGTCGTCAGCACAATCCTTTCGATAATTTCGCTAAGTATCGTTATAGGGCTCTTTTGATTTCCGCAGCGGACTGTCATTTGACGAAACGAAATCCTGTCCTCCGTCATCTGCCCTCTGTCCTCTGTCTTCTGTCATCTGCTCCTTTATCTGATTAAGCAGATTTATCGCTTCAATCGGCGTAAGATTGTTTATATCGGTTGATGAGAGTTTTTCGAGGACGGATTTGTGCTTCTGAACAAAGAGGGAGTCTTTGTCCGGCTCTTTCGTCTTATGGCGGGCGAGGCGCTCGCCGGTCGCTTCTTTTGCAAAGGTGCTTTCTAATTCTTCGAGAATTTCCTTCGAACGCTCGAGAATTGATTTTGGCACGCCGGCCAATTTTGCTACGTGGATGCCGTAGGATTTGTCCGTTCCGCCGGGCAAAATCTTGTGCAGGAATACTACCTCGTCCATCCATTCACGGACAGCAACATTGCAGTTTTTGACATTCGTGAAAAGCTCAGCTAATTCAGTCAGCTCGTGATAATGAGTAGCAAAAAGCGTTCGGCATTTCAACTTGTTTGCGATATGCTCGGTAATCGCCCAGGCTAAAGACAGGCCATCGTAAGTGCTCGTGCCCCGGCCGACCTCGTCCAGAATTACCAGTGATTTTTCGGTTGCATTGTTAATGATGTTTGCGGTCTCGGTCATCTCGACCATAAACGTCGATTGGCCGCGGACCAATTCGTCAGAAGCGCCGACGCGCGTAAAGATTCTGTCGACTAAGCCAATCTCAGCACTTTCAGCAGGGATGAAGGAGCCGGCCTGGGCCATAAGGACCAAAAGGGCGACCTGCCTTACATATGTGCTTTTGCCGGACATATTCGGGCCTGTAATAACAAGTACATCGCCGGCTTTTCCGCCAAGCTCGATATCATTGGGCACAAACTCCGCCCCGAGCGTCTCGGCAAGGACTGGGTGCTTTCCTTCGCGAATGATAAGTTCACCGCCGTTGGTAATTTTCGGCCGGGTGTAGCTGCGGCGCTTAGCCAGATACGCTAAAGCACAAAGACAATCGCACTGGGCAAGGGTGTCAGCGAGGTTTTGCAATCGGCTGATATACTGGGCAGCGGAAACGCGGAGCTGTTCAAAAAGCTTCTGCTCTAATTCGAGTGCCTTTTCCTCAGCGCCGAGGGCCTTGGTTTCGTATTCCTTCAGTTCGTCGGTGATATAGCGTTCGGCGTTTTTGATTGTTTGCTTGCGGACATAGAAGGCCGGCACTTTGTGGGCTGAGGAGTGGCTGACTTCGATATAGTAGCCGAAGACCTTGTTATAGCCGATTTTGAGATTGCCGATGCCGGTTTGCTCGATTTGGGTCTTTTGATAGTTGCGCAGCCAGGTTCGACCATCCTTCGAAACCGAGCGCAAGGCATCGAGCTCTTCGCTAAAGCCGGTCCTTATCACGCCGCCGTCGCGAAGATGCGGTGGGCTTGCCGGCTCAATCGCCGATTCGAGCAAATCGGCTAATTCATCCATACTGTCGCATTTCTGCGCAAGCTGCAAAAGCAAATCAGCACTAAACCCGCCTATGGCGGACCGAAGCTGTGGTATCTGCCGCAGCGTGGCCGCCAGAGCAAGCAGGTCTCGCGGAGTTGCGCGGAAAGTGCTGATGCGGGCGGCGATTCTTTCGGTATCAGCTATTTGTGAAAGCGGTTTGCGGATTTCAGACAGTTTTGTGTCGCTGTCCTTTAATTCTTCGACTGCGTCCTGGCGCAATTCAATAGCGCCGAGGTCGCAGAGTGGCATACAGAGCCAGTTTCGCAGCATTCGGCCGCCCATACCGGTCAGCGTCTCATCGAGGCAATCGAGGAGCGTGCCTTTTTTGCTTTCGGTGCGAATGGTTCGCAGGATTTCCAGACTTTGCAGTGAAGTCTGGTCGATTTGCAGGAATTTTTTGCGGTCAATTTTTTTCAAACTCTGGATATGACCGAGCGTCGTTTTCTGTGTTTCGTTTAGATATTCAATAATGGCACCGGCGCAGGATGTAAGGCCGTCATCACCATCTTTAATGCCGAAGCCTTCCAGTGTTGCAGTGCCGAAATGCTTCAACAATCTCTGTTTTGCCTGATAGGGGTCGAAATACCAGGCGGGACGCTCGGTTACAATAGCTTTAGTCAGCTGGGTGATATCGGCGGCGAGTTTTTTTGTCTCGGCCTCGAACAGCTCGCCGCGTCTGTCGGCGAGCAGGCACTCGGCAGGTGAGAGTCTCAAAAGCTCATCGAGCAGCTTTTCTTCCGGAACCTGCTGGACGAAAAAGTGACCGGTGGAGATATCGACCCAGCTAATCGCGGCATCCGACTTTTTCCCCAGGCTCAGCGCACAGAGGAAATTGTCTTTTTTCGCATCCAGAAGAATATCATCGGTGAGTGTGCCGGGCGTAACTATTCGCACGACGTCACGCTTGACGACGCCCTTTGCGGTCTTTGGGTCCTCGACCTGTTCGCAGACGGCGACCTTGTAGCCGGCCTGGAGCATCTTTTTGAGGTATCCGTCAACGGCGTGGTACGGCACGCCGGCTAAAGGGATGGGGTTATCACCTTTGCTTCGGCTGGTAAGGGTCAGGCCGCAAACGCGGGAACATATCCCGGCATCTTCATAAAAGGTCTCGTAAAAATCCCCCATTCGGAAAAACAATATACAGTCCGGGTATTTTTGCTTGAAGCGGGAAAATTGCTTCATCGCGGGCGTCAGCTTTTCATTAGGGCCCTTAGTCATTACGAAGCATTTACCTCTTTCTTGGTTATCGGGAAAGTTATATCATATTTTTGCCTTTTCCGCTACGAGGCCAAAGTTGATATAATAGAAGCCGTCCAGAAACCTATTATTCGGGAGACCAGAGCTATGAAAACCATTATCACAATAAGTGCAGGAATACTTCTGTTCATTTCAGTCCTTAGCTGCTCAGCTGCAGAGATCGATGCAAACCAGAGCCCCACAGGCAAAAAAATGGATTTCGTCAAAACGGTGGATTTCTACCTCAACGATGGAACCTTTGTCTCCGGCAAACTGATTTCGGAAGACAGAAACAAAATCATTGTCGAAGAAGTGCGGCAAGGCGGGATGACGGCATCGACCTACGGCAAAAAAGAAATCGATTCGAGGACAATACGCACAAAAGGCGTACTCGAGTACAAATATTATTTGGACCTTGGCGAACACTTTACCTCCAGGACGTGGGATTTCCAGGACGACCCCGACGATTTTATACAGGCAATCCGGTGCTACGAGAAAGCCAGGGATTTACTGGCAAATACTGAAAGGCAGGACACCGAAACGGGGCAGATAAACGAAAAAATAAAACGACTTCAGGCGGACAGGGAGGTTTGGACAAGAGAAGCCGAATCCCGAGCCAAGCTAAAAAAGCTGGAGTTTG
Source organism: uncultured Pirellulales bacterium (assembly GCA_964387515.1). GTDB lineage: Bacteria > Planctomycetota > Phycisphaerae > Sedimentisphaerales > Anaerobacaceae > CAVXEF01. Next base: position 3,688 of record CAYLXD010000021.1, read on the forward strand.
AGGCCACCTTTGAAAAAAAGCTCCAAGACCTTGAAAGCAAGCTCAATGCGGCCAGCCAGCAGCTTGATAAAAGTACACAACAGCTTGACAGTACTGTAGCGTCTGTACAGGATAACTACCAAAGACTCGAAGCGAATGTTTCGAGAGCAAACGAAGACACAGCTCAGCGGTTAAGAAACCTGGAGAACCGGGTTACGAATAACGAAAGGATGATTGACCGCAGATGGTGGACTCCGCAATACTACTACCGCTACAGAACCGAAAGCCCTGAGTCCGGAGGGGCAGGGCAGTAGGTTTTAACGGTCAAAAACCGATGACACCCTTATTCGCTCTGATACTCAAAAGGTTGGGGCAATCTCTTTTGCTTTTTCTATGGCCTCTGCCTTTTGCTTTTGAGCAGCTTCGGGACCTTCAGCGAGAGTCGGTTCAACAGCAACCGAGCGGATATTATCTAATCCCACAAAAGCAAGTATCAACTCCAAATACCTTTTTTGAAGGTCAAAGGCTTCCTGCGGGGAGCCGGGTGGGTATCTACCGCCGCGTGCGTAAGCAACGAAAACAGGTTTATTCTTCACCAGGCCGATGTAATTTCCCTTTTCATCCATTGAAAATGTCAAGCCCGGCTGGACAATGATATCGATATACTGCTTCAAACGGTAAGGGATGCAAAAATTCCACATCGGCACCGCAAACACGAACTTATCCGCGTTTTTGAATTCTTCGATGACCGCAACGACATTTTCCCACGCTCGTTTTTCCTTTGTGCTGTGCGGCTTGCCATGCATTATATTATATTTGCCCGAGGCCGCCAAAAAATCAAACTCGGGCAGCTTCCCTGCAAAAAGGTCCAGCACTTTCACTTCATCTTTGGGATGTTTCTTTTTATATGCCTCTACGAACGCATCCGCAACCGCTACAGAATAAGACCGTTCTTTCATCGGCGACGCCTTGACATACAAAAGTCTGCTCATAATTTTATCCTCCACTTGTTTTTATCGCCTCTTTAATCTCGGTTAGAAGGGTTGTAATTTCATAAAGCATTTTTTCTTTACTCTGCAGATTATCTTCTATTAACTGCACCAATTTCGAGCCGATTATCACGCCGTCGGCTCCCGCTGATGCAATTGCAGCCGCGTGTTCGGCTTTGCTGATTCCAAAGCCTACGCAGACAGGAACGTTAGTAAGCTTTTTCAGTTTTCCAACCAGTTCTTCGACCGTATCGGAAAGTTTCTCTCTGCTGCCGGTAACGCCCAGAAGCGAGACCGTGTAAATAAAGCCGGTCGTCTTAGAGGCTATCAATTTCATTCTTTCAGCTTCGGTGTTTGGAGTGACCATAAAAACGGTATCAACCCCTGCCGCGGCCGCGGGTGCGGTAATTTCATCGGCGTCGTCAATGCTCAAATCGGCAATTAAAACGCTGTTAACACCCGCCCGGTGGAAATCCCTGAAAAATTTTTCCGTGCCGTACTGGTAAACCAGATTGTAATACATCAAGAGGCCAATCGGAATATCTTTGTAATCCTTAACCTTGCCGATAAACTCCAGTGCCTTTGCGACATTCATACCGCTGTTTCTTGCACGGATGTCGGCCTTTTGAATCGTGGGTCCATCTGCTATCGGGTCGGAGAACGGTATGCCCAGCTCCAGAATGTCGGCCCCTGCGTCGATAGCCGCCTTGACGATTCGCACACTTGTATCAAAATCCGGGTCGCCGATTACAAAAAACGGTATCAATGCCGCCCGCCTTTGGGCGAGGTCTCGCCCCGACGAGTCGGGGCGGACTCTTTTCAGTTCGGAAAAAACCTGCTTGTATGTTTTCATAAATTGCATTCCTTTACGCATTTACTCACTCACGCCTCTGCGCTTTTCGACAATTGAGACGTCCTTGTCACCCCGGCCGGAAAGATTTACAACAGCAACTGTATCCGGGGCCAATTTTCCTTTTTGACTCATCAGGTACGCCAAAGCGTGTGCGCTTTCCAGGGCCGGCAATATGCCCTCACTTTTGGTAAGCAGCTCAAAGGCATCAAGCACCTCGGCGTCCTCGGCTGCGACATATTCAGCCCTGCCTGTATCTTTCAGGACGCAGTGTTCCGGCCCGACGGCTGGGTAATCCAGCCCCGCGCTTACGGATTCAGTCTCGTAAACCTGGCCTTCTTTGTCCTGCAGCAGATAGGCCCTTGCACCGTGCAGGATACCAACACGACCGGCGACCAGTGTCGCAGCGTGTTTTCCACTGCTTAAGCTTCTACCGCCCGCCTCGACGCCGATTAGCTTCACATTCCTGTCATCCATAAAGCCTGAAAAGATACCTAACGCATTACTGCCTCCGCCGACACAGGCGACGATCATATCTGGCAGTCTTCCGATTTGTTCAAGGCACTGTTCTCTTGCCTCTTTGCCGATGCAGCTTTGAAAATGTTTTACTATCGTAGGATACGGATGCGGCCCGCACGTTGAACCGAAAAGGTAAAATGTATCGGTAACGTGAGCCGTCCAGTAACGAAGGGCGTCATTGATAGCGTCTTTTAAGGTACCCGTTCCGCCTTCGACCGGTATCACCTCTGCGCCGCACAGCTTCATCTTGTGGACGTTGACACTTTGCCGCTCGATGTCAACTGTGCCCATAAAGATTTTCGTCTCCATACCAAATAGTGCACCAATCATTGCCGTCGCCAGACCGTGCTGGCCGGCCCCCGTCTCGGCAATGAGTTTCGTCTTGCCCATATATTTGGCCAGCAGTCCCTGTCCTAAAGTATTATTGACCTTGTGTGCTCCGCCATGCAGAAGGTCCTCACGCTTTAAGTACACCTTAAAGCCGACATGGTCGCTGAACCTTTTCGCGAAATAAAGCGGGCTTGGCCTGCCGGCGTAATCTTTCGAAAGCTGCGCAAGCTCAGCCACAAATCGCTCGTCTTTATAAAAACGGTAAAATGCCTCTTCCAGCTCTTCCAGCGGCGGTATCAGAACTTCCGGCACATAGAAGCCGCCATAATCTCCGAATCTGCCTTTATATTTCATATCTTATTCCTCACTTCTTGATACTCACTTTGGTCTTACGAGCATCGAGCATCCAACTTTCATCCCCTCAGATGCTCAATATTTTCAAATAGTTTTTTCATTTTTTTAAGGTCTTTTTTCCCGGGCCTTGCTTCAATGCCGCTGCAGACATCAATCCCGTAAACCCCCAATTCAACCGCAGCCACCACATTATCAGGGTTTATTCCTCCAGCCAGGAAAATACGTTTGTTGATATGTCCAATTATATTCCAGTCAAACGTCAACCCCGTGCCGCCGTATTTTTGCGGGTCGAAAGCATCCAGCAAAACGGCATCGGTGAAAAAACTCTCCGCTCTCTCGATATCTTTCTGGTCTTTTACGCGGATTGCTTTCATTGTTCTCACATTAATGGAAAGCAGCGACTCACAGAACTCAGGGCTTTCGTCACCATGCAACTGTACCCAGTCCAGGTTGCACTCACCTATCACTTCTTTAATTCGGTCGAGCGATGCGTTCACAAATACGCCGGCAACATGGATAAATGCCGGCAGCTTGTTTATTATTTGCGCTGCCTGTTCCGGCGTTACGAACCTCGGACTCTTGGGATAAAAATTAAAACCCAGTAAGTCCGCACCCATATCCACCGCAGCATCAGCGTCCAGGTAATTCGTAAGGCCGCAAATTTTAACTTTCACTATCAGCATAGTGACCGCATTTACTTATTCACTCATCTACTCACGCACTATTTGAGATTTCGATTAACTTCTCAAGACAGGCCTGTGCCTTACCGTCGCTAATGGAGGCCTCCGCCAGTTTAAGCGCCGATTCAAAATCGCCGGCTAAACCACCGACGATTGTGACGGCAGCAGCGTTTAAAATGACAATGTCTTTGCGGGCTCCGGTCTCTTTGCCGCCTATTATGGCCCTCAATACATTTGCACTCGACCTGGCATCAGCGACTTTAAGCTCTTCCACCGTCGTCGGCTTCATACCCAAATCTTCCGGGTTTAGCTCTTTGCTTGTAATCCGGCCGTCTCTTAGCTCTGCAATTTTTGTAATTGCTGCTGTACTTATTTCGTCCAGCCCCTCACTATGTACAACCATCGCATATTGTGTGCCTAAAAGTTTAAGTGCCTCGGCTATCGGCTGCATCAGATTTTCATCCGCCACACCCAGTACCTGTCTCGGCGCACCGGCAGGATTTGCCAAAGGCCCGAGTATGTTGAAGACCGTTCTAAACCCGAGACCCTTCCGCACAGGCTGGACATACTTCATCGCCGGATGAAACATCGGTGCAAACATAAAGCCGATATGTGCTTGTTTTATACACTCTGCCACAATCTCGGCACCAGCGTCTATCTTAACACCCAACTCTTCCAACACGTCAGCCGAACCACACTTACTGGTTATCCCACGGTTACCATGCTTGGCAACATAAACACCCGCGCCGGCTGCCACTATTGCCGCCGCAGTGGAAATGTTAGAGGTCTTAATTACACCGCCGCCTGTCCCGCAGGTGTCAACCAGATTATCAACGTCGACCTTTACACGGACGGCGTGCCGGCGCAGTGATTTGGCAAGTCCTGCAAGCTCGGCTGGCGTCGCGCCTTTGGCCCGCATCGCTGTAAGAAACGCGGCGATTTGTACCTCAGCCACCTGGCCTTCAAAAACGACATCTAACAAACTCTCGGCCTGCTCAAAGCTCAGATCCTCACCCCGTAATAAAGGCTCAATATATTCAGTTATTGTTGCCATCCCAAGTTCCTCACTTCCTGCGTCTTTCGACCGCGATTGCCAAAACATTTTCGATTATCTTGCCGCCGGCGGGAGTCAAAATACTTTCCGGATGAAATTGCACGCCGTATATCGGAAGCTCTTTGTGTTCAATAGCCATACAGATGCCTTCAAATTCAGCCGTCTGTTTTAAGCAGTCTGGAAGTTCCAGCGTATAGCAACAGAGACTATGATAGCGTCCCGCTTGAAGCGGGTTTTCCACGCCGGCAAATATACCTTTTTCATTGTGTGTTACCCGTGAGGGCTTGCCGTGCATCGGCTCCGGAGCGTGACCGACTTTACCGCCGAAATACTGCGCTATTACCTGATGCCCGAGGCAGACGCCGAATATCGGTAGTTTCCCCTTGAAATAACCCACCGCTGAAAGTGAGACGCCTGCTGTATCCGGCGTGCCGGGGCCCGGCGAAATCACGAGAAGGTCGGGACTGAACTCGCTGGCAACCGCCCGAAGCTGCTCAAGCGCCGTATCGGCTCGGTAAACCTTCGCATCGCAATTGCGCTTGCAGAAATCATCGACAAGATTATATGTAAACGAATCAAAGTTATCGATGAACAAAACTCTTCTGGCCTTTTCTTCCATAAGATTTAGCCCCTAATATCAGGTCCCCTGAACAGCCCGCAGACAGGAGTTTGCCTTGTGCTCAGTTTCCTCAAATTCCGTCTTTGGGACACTGTCGTGCACGATACCCGCACCGACTCGAATATAAGCTGTGTGGTCTTTGACCTGCAGGCTTCTTATCGTAATACAGCTGTCGAATTGGCCGTCCACCGTCAGATAGCAAACGGCTCCGCCGTAATAGCCGCGTTTGGTTTTTTCGAGCTGACGGATTATTTTCATCGCTTCAATCTTTGGCGCTCCGGTGAGCGTTCCCATATTCATTGTCGCAAGATACGCACTCAATGCATCGAGTCCCGCGGCGAGCGTGCCTTTGACGTTACTTACCAGATGCTGGACCGATGCGTATTTCTCAACTATTAACAGCTCAGTAACAACTCTGCTGCCCGGCTCAGCCACGCGTGCAATATCATTCCTGGCCAAATCAACTAACATTATATGCTCAGCTAATTCTTTATGGTCGAGTTTCAATTCGGCTTCATATCTGAAATCGGTGTCGGCGTCGATTTTATCGCCGGCTTTGCCCCTCGGCTTTGTGCCGGCGATAGGTCTGATTTCCACATTGCGAGTTTTGCCGCCGCTTACGCGAAGATTCAGTTCCGGACTGGAGCCTATCAGTGTTGTATTGAGCATATTGAGATAAAACATATACGGTGACGGGTTCAATTTTCTAAGACGCTTGTAAACATCCAATGGCTCATCGGGGCAGGGCTCGGCCTTCGTTCTGCTCAGGACCACCTGAAAAATATCACCGTCGAGGATATGCTGCTTGGCTGTTCGCACCATCTTTTCATATTCAGCCTGGCTCGTATCTGTCGAAGCAGGCCGGGTAGGTCCCGAATACTTCTGTCCTTTTGGTATGTCGGCCCCTGAGATGCTCCGATAGTAATCGAAGCACTGCTGCGCCTCGTCGATTATCTTTTGGCGGTCGCCGTCTGTTATCATCACATTGACGACCACGTAGCCTTTTTTGTGCGCGTGGTCGACCAGAAAGATATTGTCGGCAAAATACAGCTCGTAATCGGGATTGCCCAAAAGGTCTTCACCGCTGGGCGGCAGCTTTTCAAACTGGTCTATAAAATCGTAGCTTATGGCCCCCAGCAGTCCGCAGGTTACGCGGAACGGCTTACTCGCCAGCTTGAATGCAAAAGCCACCGCCCGAAGCACGTCCATTTGATTTATGCTCGTCAGGCGGGTCTGCTCATCGACTAATTTCTCGATTTGCTTAATTCGACCCTTGATTTGTCCCGAGCCGAATTCTACCGATTCGCAAAAGCTAAATCTTCCCTTATCAACAGATAAATATTCGAGCATTCGTCTGCCGGTACTGCTCAGGGCCCGAATGGAAAATTCCGTGCCGGTGCCGGTAAGATAAAGGGCGGGACTGGCTGTGCCGAAGCTTAGCGCGTTTTCTGCTAAGTAGTCGCTTGCCTCCAGCAGGCAGCAGTTTTTAGCCCGGCCATAATCACTCAGCCTGGCAAAAAAATCCACCGGTTCGTCAATATCAATCTCTTTGACTATCGGCACGATTTGCCCCGCCTTTGCACCGGTTATTATTTGTTTGTAATCGTCCATATATGGTGAGCTTGTCGAATCCATTTTTCTTGCCTTTAGCTGCCATTTTTAGCTGCAAACGACCAAAAATACAAATAAAAAACAGCCCGTCTTTCCGACAGGCTGCGTTTTTTGAAAACCCGACTAACAAATTTTTATGGCAAATCACCGCAAGGCCTGCCGGCTTTATCCTGCAGGCCACCACCAGTTAGCCCCGTTAGAAACCGCATATTGCGTAAAACAATACAACAACAAAACGTTTCTAACGGGGTTAGCGGTATTTTTACGGTTAATTCGCCTCATAGTAGCCTCATTTAACCAAATCCACCCAAATCTGTCAAGAAAAAACACTGATAAAAATGGCCCATTCGAGCCGATGCTAAAATAGAGTAAATGAAGGACAAATAACCGAGGGATGCCCTGCAACGGCTCTGGGGCAAAGGTTAGAAAGGAAATGTTATTGAAAAGGAGATACGAATGCGTGGATTGAAGATTTGTCTGTGGATAACTGGTATTTTGTGCCTATCGGGGGTAGTAGGATTGCTCCTGCCCCCGTCAGCGTGCAAATCTATGGCAGGTTTCTTTGGGGTTGAGACGTTGCCGGACTCACCATTGATTATGTATGCAACTCGTACGGTATCAGCTATGTCTGTAGGAATCGGCGTGTTTTTCATTATCCTGGCGCTGAACCCTATGAAATACGGAGTAATGGTACCATTTTCAGGTATTGCTGCTGTATTAACAGGCGTGGTCTGCGGGATAACGGGGCCGGCGGTGGGAATGCCCGCTGCGTGGTTTCTGGGCGATACCTTGAGTTGCTTAGTGCTGGGTGTTCTGATACTTGTGTTCTGGCGAAAGGCTAAAAGCCTACCCGAATAATTTTCTGGCGTTACCCAGCTAATGAGCGACCAGCAGCGGGATTTTCTCTTGCTTTTCTCGACAAGGCCGACCAAAATACCATCGGCCCCTGAGTTAAGGCCGTCGGTTAAAGGGCAGGATGCAATGGCTGTTAGATGAAAAGGAAGTCGACATAATATGATTACTGAAATCACCGCGCAGGAGCTTGACGCTGAGCGCTTTATCAATGAGAAGGTAAAAGAAATCAGGGAAACTGTTGGAGAGGGAACGGCAATCAATGCCCTGTCAGGCGGCGTTGATTCATCCACTGTTACGATGCTCGGCCATAGGGCCTTGGGGAAAAATCTTAGAACCGTCTTTATCCAAAACGGCCTTATGCGGCAGGGCGAGCCTGAACAGGTCGTAAATCTCTTCCGAAAACTCGGCGTAACGGTCGAAATAATCGATGCCCGCAAGGAATTCTTCGCGGCGCTGAAGGCAGTAACAGACCCCGAAGAAAAACGAGAAGCTATTACCCAGACATTCTACCGAAACGTGTTTGGACGCATTGTCAAACAAAGCTCAGCAAAATATCTTCTACAGGGGACTATCCTGACCGATATCGACGAGACCGTAGCAGGGATAAAACGCCAGCACAATGTCTTCGAGCAGCTCGGTATCGACCCGCAACAGGCCTTCGGCTACCAAATCATCGAGCCGCTGATTCAGGTTCGCAAGGACGGCGTTAGAAAAATAGGCAGGGCGCTTGGTCTTCCGCCTGAGATGTTCGAGCGGATACCATTTCCGGGGCCGGCGCTGGCAGCCAGGGTTATAGGTGAGGTAACGCCGGAGAGAGTTGAGACTGTCCGTAAGGCAACAGCTATTGTCGAGCGACTGCTCAGGAATAGTGGCGCGTTTCAGTATATGGCCATCCTTCACGCCGACCGCGTAACCGGAATGCGCGACGGCAGACGCGATTTCGGCCAGCAAATCGAAGTCCGCTGCTGGGACAGCATCGATGCACGAATGGCAACACCGACGCGGCTGGCGTTCGAAACCCTGGAAAAGGTCAGCCGCGAGATTATCCGAGAGGTGCCCGGCGTCGTCAGTGTTACGTACAACATAGCCACCAAGCCGCCTTCTACAATCGAAGCAATCTGATGTGTCGGGATGAACGAGATTTTTCGGCTTGATGAAAGGTCTCAAATGAAAAAGTTGCTTATTGTACTGTTCGTTGTAATGGTAAGCATGACCTCTTGTGTAACAAGCCAGAAAAAAGCTGTGAGACCGCCGAGAACCCTTGATGACGACTGGGGTAGGTGGCTTGTCGGTGAATGGGAAGGTCCCTTCGAATCAACCGTGGGAAAAGGCAAAAATAGCATAGAAGTAGAGTTGTGTTTTGATGGGAGGTTCTTGATTACGAAATATCGGGGCGAGGTGCCTGAAATAACCCCAGAGCGCATCCAACACCTGAAAGAGACTATGGGCATCTCTGACAGAGATATCAAAAACATTCAAAATTCAATTTACAAAGGCCTTGAATTTCGCACGATTGATTCGGACACCGGCCAGATTTGCGGACAGTGGTTTGATAACTGGCGCCCTATGCTCACGGGCAGAGGTAAACGGGAAGGAAATAAAGAAATCATGGAATGGGAATGGCCCGAACAAAAGGTCTCGGGTATACGCGTCATAGAAAAAGTCAGTGACGATAAGTTTATCATGACGGGAAAATGGACCATGCCGAACGGACGTGTGATGGAGGACAAAACGGAAGTGACCCACAAGAGAATATTGGCCGAAAAGTAAATATAGTACAAGATATAAAAAGGCAGATGAGAGCTCAGAATTGGTTGCTGCTGTGCCGTTAAGGCTTTAGGGTTGTTGTAAGTAATGTAAATTAAGTAGCTTAGGGGGAAAGCGACTGTTATGGGGGGTCCGAAACGACATGTTATTGAAGAGGTCAACAGGCGGGTTTAGGGATTAAAAAATATTTTAAATTATGAGAAAAAAATTGTTGACCTATGCATTTCGCTTTGATAAAACGAAAGCCGAGCGTATAGGATTACGCAAATTATTAACTTGCCAAAAGTATTATGGCAAAATGGGAAAGGAGCAGTATTATGGGAAATGGTAAAAAGTTTGTGTGTTCTGGGGTTGTAGTATTAGCGATCATTGGTCTGCTTATGGCCGGATGTGGACCAGGGGGGAAAGGTGAAATAGTGGTACCGAAGGTCTATAAACAGGACCACATCGAGCGCGTGGCGGTCTTAGATTTCGGTAATGACAATTTTACAGATAAAATAATAGAGAAGCTGGTAGAACTGTCAAAATGGCAAGTAATCGACAGAGTCAACTTGGACCGCATTTTGGAAGAACAAAACCTCCAGCAGACAGCACAATTTGACAAAGAGACGGCGGTAGAAATTGGTAAGTTAGCCGGTGTTGATTTGGTTATTTTTGGTGACTACCGAGGCGCCAATATGCTTGTTACTGCGAAGGCTATTGATGTCCGCACAGGTGAATATCTGGCCTATAAATCAACTGACTTAAGCATGTGCTACGAGGACGATATGGATTGCAAGGCCAATCTTACGCTTACTAATTTACTGCCACATCGATTTATTGGTAGGAATAAGGTGGAGTTTAACCCAACACCAAAACGCCGCAAGAAGTAAGTTTAACGTCGTATATATTTAGGGTTGCACCAGGTTTTGAATAAATCTGAAATAAGAGGTTTTTGAACCAGTTTTAGGTTAGGGTTTAGCTTCGTCAGAAAGGCCGTAGCGCTTCGGTATTTTATCCCAAAGTGACCGTTTTTGAAAGCGGTCACTTTGGGATTTTAAAGTTGGGGGGACATGTCTAAATTTATCTATTCGCAGCGGTGGATTTCCGGTATACTTAGTCTGCACAAAAAATGGTTTACCATTCGTAGCGTAACGAAGAATGGAACTTTTCCTGAATAACCTGACCTTTCGTAACTGCCCGCTGGAGTTGCGCGAAAGGGCAGCCTTCAGCAGCCAGCAGAGGCACTCTATGCTCAGACAAATGCACGCTGAGCAAAGGATAAGCGAGGCGGTGATTTTGCAGACCTGCAATCGGCTTGAATTCTATCTTTACGCCCAAAAAAACTTCGACTGCAGCAGGTTTCTGACGGAGCTTATCGGGCAAATAAAACCTGATGCGGTCGAAACGTGGAGCAAATACAGCCGAGCGGCAACCCGCATTGACGCTGCCCGGCATCTTTTCGAGGTAGCCTGCGGCCTTGATTCGCAGGTGCTCGGTGAAAGTCAAATTCTCTCACAGGTAAAATCGGCCTACACAGAATCTTTGGACAGCCGGATGAGTAAGTTCCTGTTTCACCATCTCTTTCACAGCACGTTTCGGGCAGCAAAGGCTGTGCGAACCAATACGAATTTACCCGCTGTTTGTTTGGCGGGTATCAATGGCGGCACAGCTTCACTCGGCCTTGCCGCAGTTGAACTGGCAAAAAAAGAAATTGATTTGCCGGCTGTTTCAGCAATGTTAATCGGAGCAGGTGAAAATGCTGAGCTTGTGGCAAAATATTTAGTCAAGGCACAAGTGGGGGGCTTGATTATAGCCAATCGCAATAAAACAAAGGCACAGGCTATTTGCAGCCGGCTTAATGTCGGTGAAGCAATCGGCTTAGAAGAACTGGCCGACAGATTAGCCGAGGTTGACCTGCTGATTAGCTCAACAGCAGCGCAAAAGCCTATACTAACATACCACACAGCTTCAAAAATCCTGGCGCAGAGGAAAAAAACGCTTCTGATAATAGATATTGCCGTTCCGAGGGATGTAGAGGCGAAAGTCGGCGAGCTTGAATGCGTCCGGCTGTATGATATAGATAATTTAAATGGGCAGATAACCAAAAATGAAAAAAATCGTCAAGCTGAAATCAGCAAAGCTCAGCAAATCGTAGCTGAGTTTACGAACGAGTTTGCTGGCTGGTACGGCTCGCTAAATCTTGTCCCCGTAATCTCACGGCTAACTCAGAAAGGACTCGAGCTTGCCCAAAGTGAAGCGAGTCGCTACGCAAAAGATTTCGGCGACGATGATAGCGAAAAACTTCAGCGCTTCGCAGAATCGCTGGTTAAGAAGGTACTGCATGGGCCAATCAACTTTCTTAAAAACGGCGGTGAGCAACAGCCGACCACAGAGCAATTGCAGGCAGCCGATTTGATTAACAAAATGTTTCTTTCGCAGGATAAACGCAGCCAACAATGAGCGTTCTAACTGTTGCAACTCGCGGCGGAGCGCTGGCCGTTGCCCAGACCCAAATTGTAATAGACAGGCTAAAGGAAATTCATCCGCAGTTGCAGTTCAGGATTAAAAAAATAACCACCAAAGGCGACAGGGACAAAAAGACAACGCTGTGGCAGCTAAAGACAAGTGGTTTTTTTACCTCGCGGGTTGAAGATGCCCTGTTGGCAGGCGAAGCTGACTTTGCCGTGCACAGCTTCAAGGATTTGCCCACGCAACAACGCGAAGGATTGTCTATAGCAGCGGTGTGTGACAGACAATTTGCTGAAGATTGTGTTCTGTCGACTAAGGCTATTAGTTCCATCGAACAGCTTAAGGCATCGGCAAAGGTCGGCACTTCGAGCCTGAGAAGGCTTGTTCAATTAAAACGCCTAAGGCCGGACTTGAAACCAATGCCTATTCGAGGCAACGTTACAACGCGGATAAGGCTGCTCGAAGAAGGAAAGTTCGATGCGATTATTCTGGCAAGGGCAGGAGTGGAAAGACTCGGCCTGGCAAAGAGGATATCGTTTTGCTTTGACCCGAGACAGTTTATTCCCGCACCGGCACAGGGCGCATTAGCTGTTCAGACAAGGGCGGACGATATTGCAACCAACAAACTCATCGCCGCCATAGACGACAAAAAAACGCGAGCGGTCACTTTTGCTGAAAGGCAGATTTTAGTAACAATGCAGTGTGGCTGCCACGCTCCGGCGGGGGCCTTTGCGGAAATCGACCGGCGTAACATCGAAATCTGCGCGTTTATATCAGATTGTGAAGGCAAAAGTTTTATCAGGCGGGAAATTACCGGCCCTGCTAAGCAGGCTGAAATATCAGCAGAGAAACTTGCGAAAGAGATTCTTAAAGCCGGCGGCAGAAAAATTTTAGAGAAGCTGGAAAAATGACAGGCTGCAAAGACAAAGGCAAAGTATATCTGGTCGGAGCAGGGCCCGGCAGGGCGGATTTGATTACGCTTCGTGGCGCCGAACTTCTGAAAGTCGCCGACTGTGTAATTTACGACAGATTAGTCAATCCGGCGTTGCTTAACTTTGCGCGCAAGGATGCTGAGATTATCCACACACCCAAACGTGTCGGACCGGATTCTTTTTCGCAGGACCAAATCAATAATCTTTTAATCGAGAAGGCATCCGGCGGAAAAACTGTCGTACGACTAAAGGGCGGCGACCCCTGCATTTTCGGCAGGGCCGCTGAAGAAACCGCAGCGCTCGCTGAGGCAGGAATTGATTTTGAAATAGTGCCGGGCGTTACCGCCGGCATCGCCGCGGGCGCTTACGCCGGCATTATGCCGACTGACAGAAAATATAATTCACAGGTTGTCTTTGTTACAGGCAGAGAGGCAGAGGGAAAACAAAAAAGCAACATCGATTGGCACCTGCTTGCTGAGTTCAGCGGGACTGTTGTTTTTTATATGGCGGTGGGTAATCTGGATTTTATCGCCGGCGAGCTAATCAAAAACGGTATGGACCAAAATACACCCGCTGCCGTCATTTCTGATGTTAGTTTGCCGGGCCAGCGAGTCATCACAGCTTCGCTCGGCAGTATAAGCGAAAAATGCCGCCGGGAAGAAATCGAACCGCCGGCGGTTGTGGTTATCGGCACAGCCGCCCAAAGCAAACCACAACTGAACTGGTTTATGAAAAAGCCGCTGTTCGGCAAGACAATAGTCGCAACCCGCGACCGGGCAGGCAACGCCCGGCTTGCTGCAAAAATCATAAGCCGGGGCGGCAATCCGATAGAATTTGCAACGATAAAAATCAAACCTTTGACGCAAACAAACCAGTTTTTACAGACACTTGCCAAAATCAAAGAATTCGACTGGCTAATCTTTACCAGCACAAACGGTGTAGATATTTTCTTCGAGGCCCTGAGAGATTTGGGCAAAGATGCACGCTCTTTTGGCTCTGCGAAAGTCGCAGCCATAGGCAGTGAGACCGCTTGCCAATTGGCCGGGTTTGGTATAAAAGCCGATTTTGTACCGACAGTTTTTACCGGCAAAGAGCTCGGCAAACAATTAAGTGCCTCCGCAAATCTGCAGGGCAAAAAGGTTCTTCTTTTGCGCTCACAGGTTGCTTCAAATGAACTTATCGAGCTGTTGGCCCGGGGCGGAGCTAAGGTTACAAATACAGCTGTCTATAACATCGAAGCGGAAAAAAACGATTGCACACAGCTTAAACAAAAAATCGCTGAGGGCAAAATCGATTGGCTGACCTTTGCTTCCCCTTCGTCGGTCAGCAGCTTTTTTGGACAAATAGCCGGCGACATTGTAAATGCCGGCCCGCCGCGGCGGGTTAAAGTGGCCTCGATTGGGCCGGTAACTTCCGAACAATTGAAAAAATGTAACGTCAAAGTCGATGCCGAGGCAGCCGAGCATACAATCGACGGCCTGCTGGCTGCAATAAAGAAAACGTACGAATGATAAATATATCGAAACTATATTGCGGCAGGGGGGGTGAATCCGACTCCTTGCGGTACTCGCAGACGAATTCGTTTGGGCCTGTCGTTGTTTATAATTGCACGCTGAAATGCAACCTCAAGTGCCTGCACTGCTATAGCTTTTCGCAAAGCGACCTTCGCGCTGACGAGTTAAACACCGCCGAGGCAAAAAAACTACTATCGCAACTTGTGGAGGTCAACTGTCCGGTGCTGCTGTTTAGCGGCGGCGAGCCGTTACTACGCGGGGATTTATTTGAATTATTGGCCGAGGCAAAACAACTGGACCTGCGAACCGTTATCTCCACCAATGGTACACTGATTGACTCAGCCGCCGCCGATAAGCTTGCAAAGTCAGGTGTAGGTTACGTAGGGATTTCCATCGACGGAGACGAAGAATTCCACGACAAATTCAGGGCGTCAAGAGGCAGCTTCAAAGCTGCCGTGACGGGAATCGAAAATTGCCAGAAGGCCGGTCTGAAAACCGGCCTGCGCTTCACTATTACCAAACAAAACGCCGACCAAATCCCTTCTGTTTTCGAACTCGCAGCTTCGATAGGTTCACGGAGAATCTGCTTTTATCATTTAATTCGCACCGGCAGGGCAAAAAAACTTAATAGCCAAACCCTCACTCCGCAGCAAACTCGTCGGTCAGTTGAGACAATAATAGAAAAGACTAAAGAATTCACTCAAAAAGAATGTGTTGATGAAGTGCTCACGGTTGGCAATCACGCCGACGGTCCGTTTCTTCTGATGAAATTGAAAGAGTTTAGCCGTCGCCGATACGGCGACGTATTTAGCCCCCAGGCCTGCATGGGGGTTATCGAGCAATGTCAGAAACTTTTGACATTACACGGTGGCAACAAAACGGCAGAAAAAATCGGCTGCGTCGGTTACGATGGCACTGTGCATCCCGACCAGTTCTGGCAAAATTACTCGCTTGGCAGTATCAAAGATAAAACGTTTAAGACAATCTGGCAAAATCCTGATGAACCGGTGCTGAACAAACTTCGAAACAAGACAAAATTCGCCGACCAGAGGTGTCTTAAGTGCAAATGGTTCGACCTGTGCAAAGGCAACTTCCGCTTCTTGGGCGCAGAAAGCGACGACAGGTACTGGCTTAACGAACCCTCTTGCTATCTTACAGACCAGGAGATAACTTAGTATCGAATTAGCTATGAACAATGAACAATGAACAAAAAACCAGATTGCGTCGGCTGCGTAAAAGCGAAGCTATGCGAAGATTAGTGCGCGAAACGAGCTTAAGCGTAGATGACCTTGTATACCCTCTCTTCGTCAAGCAGGGCGAAGGCCTCAAAGAGCCGATTAAGTCGATGACAGGCTGTTTTCGCTTCTCGCCGGACACAGTTGTTGAGGAAACAAAGGAGATTTTCAATCTGGCAATACCTGCGGTTCTGCTTTTCGGCCTGCCGGATAAAAAAGACAAGACCGGCTCGCAGGCCTGGGCCGAATATGGCGCCGTTCAGCAGGCTGTCAGAGAAATCAAAAAGGCTGTGCCTGATTTGCTTGTCATTACCGACGTTTGTCTTTGTGCCTATACCGACCACGGCCATTGCGGCGTTATAAAAAAAAGATTAACCGCAGGGAACGCGGAGAACGCAGAAATGAAACAAATTAAAAAAGATACTTACTCAGCGGGCTCTGCGGACTCAGCGGTAAAACAATTTGGAAATATAGATAATGATGCGACCTGCGAACTCTTGGCCAAAGTTGCTCTTTCGCACGCCCAGGCCGGCGCTGACATAGTCGCACCTTCAGATATGATGGATGGCCGGGTCAAATACATTCGCGAGGCTTTGGAAGCGAATGGCTTTGAAGATACCGCAATAATGGCCTATTCAGCCAAATTCGCTTCCGCTTTCTATGGCCCTTTCAGAGACGCTGCCGAATCCGCCCCCGTCTTTGGCGACCGCAAAACCTATCAGGCCGACCCCGCCAACGCCCGCCAGGCCTTGGCTGAAATCGCCCTCGATATCGAAGAAGGCGCCGATATCGTAATGGTCAAACCCGCTTTATGTTTCCTCGATATTATTTATCAGGCAAGGCAAAGATTTGACGTTCCCATCGCCGCCTATAACGTCTCCGGCGAATATATGATGGTCAATTCCGCCGCCGATGCCGGCCTTCTGGATAAACAGCAGGCAATGCTTGAAATTTTATATTCAATCAAACGCGCGGGCGCTGATGTAATCATCACTTACTTCGCAAAAGACATCGCAAAA
>CAYLXD010000022.1:0-20189 GCA_964387515.1 uncultured Pirellulales bacterium
AGTGGAAAAGGCGGTTCAGGCAAAACAACGGTGGCCGCTATGATTATCAGGCTTCTGTGTGGTCAATCATCCCGAGCCGTACTTGCAGTCGATGCCGACCCTAATTCTTGCCTCGGGCTGACTTTGGGAGTAAAACCTGAGTGCACTATCGCAGAGCTTCGCGAATCTGCCCGCGAAAAATCCCCCACAAATGCAGGCACCGACCGTGTGCGGTCGTTCGAGTACGGAATCCAGCAGGCAATAACCGAGGCAACGGGTTTCGATTTGCTGACTATGGGCCGACCGGAAGGGCCAAACTGCTACTGTGCAGTAAATAATATCCTGCGACAGTTCCTCGACAGACTCAGCTCGCAATATGAATTTGTCATTATAGATAATGAAGCCGGTATGGAGCACCTCTCCCGGCGAACCACCAATAATGTTGACTTCCTCTGCATCGTAGCCGAACCTACGCCACTTGGAACTGTTACCGCAAAAAGGATTTTTGACCTTGCTGAACAACTGCCAATATCTGTAAAAAAAATCGGTGTTATATGGAACGAGACCCGTGACACGAGCGACGAGCGACGAGTGACGAGTGACGAAATTGAGACATTTGGCTGTATCCCGTACGACGATACTGTGTTAAATAGCTCGATGCAGGGCAAAACGATTTTTGACCTCGAAGAGAACAATCCTGCGTTAGCAGCGACAAAGAGAATACTCGAACAAAAATTACTTAAAGTCAAAGTGGGAGATTCTTAAATGCCAGTTCCTGAAATAACAGAAAGCTTCACCGGCTCGGTCAACCGCGTTACCCTCGGCGCAACGAAAGAAAACGGCGGCACGCGAACCTTGACAATAACCGTAGGCGGAGCGCGTAATGTCGTCTATGGCGGCTCACCGGAAGAAGCCGGCGAAAAACCCGTCATCGCTATGGACGTCATAGACACCAGGCCGCAAGATTGGCCGGATATTCTCGCTCAAAGCTATGAAGATGTCTTCGACAGCCCCGGCGACTGGGCCAAAAAGTGCATAACAGAATTCGGCGCAGACCTAATCTGTATCAAGTTTGATGGAATTCATCCCGACAAAGCTGACAAGGATGCTGCCCATGCCGTTAAGGTTACCGAAGAGGTCCTCAACGCCGTAGGTGTGCCGCTTGTGCTCTGGGGTTGCGACAACGATGAAAAGGACAACCAGGTTATGCCTAAGGTAAGCGAAGCTGCAAAAGGCAAAAACTGTCTGTTAGGAACTGCCAAAGAGGACAATTACAAATCTCTTACTGCCGTCGCTCTCGCTGATAATCATAATCTTATTACCGAAGCACCTCTGGATATTAACATCGCAAAACAGGTCAACATACTGGTCTCGGATATGGGCTTTCCGCTCGAGAAGATAATAACCTTTCAGGCCACAGGTGCATTGGGTTATGGAATAGAATATTCCTACTCGATTCAGGAACGCCAGCGTCTGGCGGCTCTCAGCGGCGATAAGATGATGGCTATGCCTGCCATTTGTGACGCAGGTTATGAATCCTGGCGTGCAAAAGAGGCCAAGCTCACCGACGCCCCCGGCTGGGGCGACGTAAAGGACCGAGGCCCGATGTGGGAAGCCGCCACGGCGATTTGCCTGTTGCAGGCCGGCGCCGACATAATTCGTATGCGCCATCCAAGAGCTGTTGCAATGGTCAGGAATTTTATAAATCAGATTTGGCAGTGAGGGCTTCAGTCGTAAGGAGGCAATTATGATACTAATCGCAGAACGAATCAACGGAATGTTCACTGATGTAAAGCAGGCCATCGTGGACAAAGACAAGAAAGTTATTCAGCAGTTGGCCCAGAAGCAGACCGAAGCCGGCGCTGCGTATCTGGATGTAAATGTCGGTACTGCCGCGGCAGACCAGCAAGGCACGATGCAGTGGCTTGTTGAAACCATCCAGTCCGCCGAAGGCGGATGCTCCACGCCTTTGTGTCTTGACTCCCAAAAGCCCGCCGTAATTGCCGCGGGCTTAAAAGTAGTCAACGCCGACAACGGTGTCATCCTTAACTCCGCTCCTTTGAACAGGAAAAACGATGAAGAAATCCTCGATAAGTATATCGAAATGGCCGAGCAGGCCGGGCCAAAGGCAGGCATTATCGCATTGACAATGGACAAAAACGGCGTTCCTCAGGACGTTGACACACGCGTGGCCATCGCCGCAGAGATTGTATCAAAGGCAATGGAGAAAGGCTTCGACCCGCAACGGCTGTATATCGACCCGATTGTGCTGCCGGTCAAGGTCCCGAACGCCCAGGTTCAGCCCGGAAATATCCTCTCTGCTATTGACCAGATAAGGTTCCTCGCCGACCCACCCCCACACATAACAGTAGGCTTGTCGAATCTCTCGCAGGGCGCGACGGAAAGGAGCCTGATAAATCGCGTGTTTCTTGCGATGGCTGTTTCGTATGGCCTGGACTCGGCAATTGTCGATGTGCTCGACGAAAAACTGATAGACGTAGTGGCCACCGCTGAGCTGTTGATGAACAAACAGATATATTCGGATAGCTTCCTGAAGGTCTACAAATCCAGTAGCAAATCTTAATCAGGATTATCCATCAGAGGCACTCAAAAAAGCAACAGAAAGTAAGAGGAAGGAAAAGCATATGAAGAAACTTGATGCAACAAAGATGAAGGACTGGCAAATTGCAGAAGCTGCCGAACAGCAGATGAAACCGGTTCGTCAGTTGGCAGACGAAATGGGACTTAAAGAAGATGAATTACTGCCTGTGGGGTTCCAGTTGGGCAAAGTCGATTATATGAAGGTGCTTGACCGCCTCAAAGGTGCGCCCCAGGCAAAGTATATCAACGTTACTGCTATTACGCCAACGCCGCTGGGGGAGGGCAAAACCACAACCGCTATCGGCCTTATCGAAGGGCTGGGCAAGTTGGGTAAACGCGTTGTCGGCGCAATCCGACAGCCGAGCGGCGGCCCAACATTCAATATCAAAGGCTCCGCCGCCGGCGGAGGACTTGCACAGTGTATTCCACTGACGCCGTTCTCAATCAGGCTCACAGGTGATATAGACTCTATTTCAAACGCCCACAACCTCGCAATGGTCGCCCTTACCTCGCGTATGCAGCACGAAAAAAACTACGACGACGCCCGCCTTGCAAAAAGTAACCTCAAAAGACTCGACATCAACCCCAAGAGAGTGCAAATGAAATGGGCAATGGATTTCTGCGCTCAGGCGCTTCGCAACATCAGAATCGGCCAAGGCGGAAAAATGGACGGCTACGAGATGGATTCAGGCTTTCAAATTACTGTCTCAAGTGAAGTAATGGCTATTCTGGCGGTTGCCAAAGACCTGAAAGACCTGCGCAAGCGGATGTCAAAAATAGTCGTCGCCTATGACAAAAAAGGCAGCGAAGTAACCACCGCTGACCTCGAAGTCGACGGTGCTATGACCGCCTGGATGGTCGAAGCCCTTAATCCGAACCTGCTGCAAACAATCGAAGGCCAGCCTGTATTCGTGCACGCAGGACCCTTCGCAAATATCGCTGTCGGCCAAAGCTCCATCATTGCCGACGAGGTCGGAACGAAACTGGGCGACTACCACGTTACCGAAAGCGGTTTCGGAGTGGACATAGGCTTTGAGAAATTCTGGAATATAAAATGTCGTATGTCCGGCCTGGTACCCAACGCAGTTGTTATTGTTGCCACTATTCGTGCTTTGAAGATGCACGGCGGAGGCCCAGCCGTAAAGCCGGGTATACCTCTGGCGGAAGAATATACCAGAGAGAATCTCGAATTGCTCGAAAAAGGCTGCGATAACCTGGTTGCTCATATTGAGACCGTCAAAAAAAGCGGCGTTCGTCCCGTCGTTTGCATAAACAGTTTCTATGCCGACACCAAAGCCGAAATTGAGTTCGTCCGCAAAGTCGCCGAGCAAAATGGCGCTTTAGCTGCGGTCTCAGAGCACTGGCTAAAGGGCGGCGAAGGGGCTATCGAATTGGCCGAGGCCGTTATTGCCGCCTGCGATGAAACGAACCACTTTAAGTTTCTCTATAAGCTGGATACTCCTCTGAGAAAACGAATCGAACTAATTGCCAAAGAAGTATATGGCGCCAAAGGTGTAACTTATATCGACGGTGCTCTGGAAAAGGCAAAGGCCTTCGAGGCAGACCCGCAGGCCGGCGAGCTGGGTACTTGTATGGTCAAAACGCATCTGAGCCTCTCACACGACCCGGACATCAAAGGCCGGCCGAGAGACTGGCAGCTTCCTATCCGCGACGTTATGGTCTATAAAGGAGCGGGCTTTATTGTGCCCGTAGCTGGAGCGATTAAGCTTATGCCGGGTACCGCCTCAGACCCAGCCTTCCGACGAATTGATGTGGATGTCAACACGGGAAAGGTACAGGGGCTTTTCTGAACGGGCCGGCAAAGCTGGCTTTTTCGTCTTTAAGTTTTGGTGCTATCCCAGTACAATATTGCGCTAATACGCAGAGCATCAGGAGTTAGTTGTTGATTGACAGGTTTTGTGACCGGCGTCGAACACGAACTTATTTTAATCGGAATCTGGATGATAGGCAATGCAGCCTGTACTACAGTTAGCTTTGGACCACGAAAACCTTGCTCGTGCCTTGAAAGTTGCTAAAGAGGCGGTGGCAGGAGGGGCAGACTGGCTGGAAGCGGGAACACCGCTGATAAAAAGCGAGGGATTAGATGCTGTCCGGGCTTTGCGCCGTGAGTTTCCCAGCGTGCCGATAGTTGCTGATATGAAAATCATAGATGCAGGTCGGTTGGAGACCGAATGTGCGGCCAAAGCTGGTGCAGACAGTATTCACGTTCTGGCTCCGGCCTCCGATTCCACCATAATTGAATGTATCGAGGCTGCTCGTCGCTACGACGCTAAAATCGCTGTTGACCTGCTTGGCTTGGAAAGCACCGAGAAAATGGTTCAACGGGCAAAGCAGGTGGAACTAATGGGGGCCTCTTCGGTTTGCGTTCATACGCCGATAGACATGCAAATGCGGGCAGAGCTGCCTTTTGATGATTTGAAAGCTGTCGCATCAGCAGTGAGTATTCCCGTCGCAGTTGCGGGAGGGATTAACTCCGAAACCGCGGCAGATGCAATCAAAGCTGGTGCAACGATAATTATCGTCGGCGGAGCAATCACAAAATCGCCCGATGCCAAAGCAGCTACTGAGACCATAAAGAAGGTTATCGCTACCGGTGTCCCGGCGAAGACAACTTTTTTCAAGCGTGCCGATGAGAAAGGTATTGCTGAGGTCCTGGCAAAAACTTCCGCTGCTGATGTTACTGATGCACTGCACAATACAGGTGAATTGGCCGGCATTAACCCCATAGTTCAGGGCCTTAAGATGGTGGGTCGCGCTCTTACGGTCTGGACTTATCCGGGCGACTGGAGCAAGCCTGTGGAAGCGATAGACATAGCTGAAGAAGGACAGGTAATTGTTATAGACGCAGGGGGCGTGCCTCCGGCAGTCTGGGGCGAGAAGGCCACCAAAAGCTGCCTGCAGCGCAAGGTCGCTGGCGTGGTTATTAACGGCGCAATTCGAGACGTCGCAAATATCCGCCAAATGAAGTTTCCGGCATTTGCCAAGCTCATAACCGCAGCTGCTGGTGAACCTAAGGGCCAGGGCATGATTGCCGTGCCGCTGAAAATAGGCGGTCAGTGTATACGCACCGGCGACTGGATAATAGGCGATGACGACGGAGTTGTGGTAATTCCACAGGAAAAAATCGTGGAGGTTGCCAACCGGGCACAGGTAGTTGTCGAACGAGAAGACCGGGAGATGGCGGAAATTGATCAGGGCAGCACTCTTGGCAAAGTTTCAGAACTGATGCGCTGGGAACAACTGAGAAAGAAAAGTGATGGCAAGGTCAATAATAAACAAAAATCCGGTTAAGATTATAAAGTCGCAGCTTGCTGCTATCGAGATAGTGCTTAGCCGAATGGACCAGACGGCTTCGGATAAACTGGTCGAAATGATATTGCACGCAGACAGGATTTTCGTCACGGGCCAGGGCAGAAGCGGCCTGGTTGCGCAGTGCCTGGCTACACGACTCGCACAGATGGGATTCAATGTACATATTCCAGGCCAGGCAACCTGTCAAAAAATCGAACCCAGTGATTTGTTGATAGCATTTTCCTGCCGGGGGACAACGACAACCACTGTCGAGTTCGCACGGGTCTCCCGCAGAGTTGGTGCAAAGATTGCCGCGGTAACCGCCTTTGGCAAATCCACGCTGGCTGAGCTTGCAGACCAGGTAGTGCTGATTCCGTCAGACGACCAGGATATTAGAAGCCAGTGCCGGTATATCATCGGGCCGAACAATAACACACTGTTTGAGCAAGCGGCGCTGCTATATGCTGATACGCTGGTTTGCATTCTCCTGGAGCAAAAAGGTACCTCAAAAAGCATCATAAATCAACATCATACGAATCTTGAATAGGTGCAGATTAAAAATATGTATTTTGAAGGAAAATTCAAGGAATATTTAGACGACTTAGCGGCGAAAAAGCCGGCTCCGGGCGGCGGAAGTGCCGCTGCTGCGGTAGGTGCAATAGGGGTAGGCCTGCTTAGCATGGTGGCAAATTTCACCATCGGAAAAGACAAATACAAAGACGTTGAGCCGGAGATTCAGGAGCTCTTAACTTGCGCTGAAGACCTGCGCGCCGACCTGCAAAAGCTAATCGACGAGGACATCACAGCATATCAGAAGGTCTCTGCCGCTTACAAAATGCCGAGAGAAAACCAACAAGAAAAAACAGCAAGAAGCGAGGCTATCCAGACAGCTTTGAAAGATGCTATGGCGGTCCCTCTGGCAATTTGCAGGAATTTGTTTGACGCGGCCCAGCTATGTGAGCCGCTCCTGCAAAAGGGTAACGTCAATCTGCTAAGTGACGTGGGGGTGGGCGCTGAGTTCATTGCTTCAGGTTTTGCTTCAGCCCTGTTGAATGTTGAAATAAATCTGTCGGCTATTAAGGATGAGGACCTCGCAGCCAAAATCAGGACAGAATTATCCTCCAAAGAAAAACAAATCGAGACAATCAAAAAAAAGGTATTAACACAAACGAAGGAGAGTATCTGATGACTGCGGTCTTATTGCAGGGCGATGAGCTTGCTTCCAAAATGAAGCAACAACTGAAACGGGATATCGAAGATTTGAAAGCTAAGGGAGCTCCGCCGCACCTGGTCGCGGTGCAGGTGGGCGAAAGTGCCGCTGCAAAAGTCTACCTCAGACAACAGCAAAAGGCCTGCGAGGAAATAGACATTGAATATGAAGTGAAAGAGCTGCCCCAGTCAACCACTCAACAGCAGCTTTTGAGCTTCATAGCCAAGCTCAATCAGGATGACGCGGTCACCGGTATAATCCTAATGATGCCGCTTCCGAAGGATATTGACGCCCGGCAGGTACAGATAACAATCTCGCCCGACAAGGATGTTGAGGGGATGCATCCAGCCAATATGGGCAGGCTCGTTTACGGCGAGATGGGACTTTCTCCCTGTACGGCCCGTGCAGCCGTTGAGCTTCTCAAGTCGAGCGGCGTAGAGCTTAAGGGCAAAGAGCTCGTGGTCGTGGGTCATTCCGAGATTGTTGGCAAACCCGTTGCGATGATGTTACTTGCTTCTCAAATGGAATCTCCAACGGTTACCGTTTGCCATATTGCCACAAAGGACTTGGCCTTCCATACAAAAAGGGCCGACATTTTACTGGTCGCCGTTGGTAAGCCGGGGCTTATTCAGGCTGATATGGTAAAGGACGGCGTCATTGTCATTGATATCGGCATCAATAGAGTCCCTGTCACTGACAAGAACGGCAATCCGGTATTAAACGACAAAGGCAAACCAAAAAAGAAAACTGTAGGAGATGTTGATTTTGAAGGAATAAAGGAAAAGGCAAGCTTCATTACACCTGTTCCCGGCGGTGTCGGCCCGATGACGACAACTATGCTGCTCTATAACACTGTCGAATCCGCCAAACGCGCCGCATCTCGTCTTCGCTAAATTTTGCCGCTTGGAATTGGACAAGAGGCCCTTTTAGGTCTGTCGTTTCAACACCACCAAACAAAATAGGGCAAACTCGAGACGCATCAAGTTTTTTCGATAGCGCCCCTGCCTCAAACATTATCCACGGGGACTCAAGGTTCTCACTGGTCAGGCAAAGAATACCAATGCCGGAATCCTCAAGCTCCTTCGCCATGCTTGTATTGCCTCTTACTCCCTTTTCTATGTCATCTGTTGAGAAAAATGGCTTGACTGCCTGAATGACATTTGGAAGCCAGTCGTGAAGCACCTTAGCAAGTTCTGCACTGTTTTTCCCAGACCAACTTATGAATACTTTCATGCCTTGTTCCCCTATTTGATTAACCTGAATCTATCTTACCTAAACAGATAAATGCTGTTCAAAAAATTAATCCCTATCAACTAACCCCATGATGCTTCCTCTCCGAAGTTGCTCAACCAATTTTACCCCATTTTATACATTTACACAATCTTTTTTCGCTTTTCTTTCTCCGCTGTTGTGCGCAACATGCCTCACGGTGCTGCCTCTCGTAGCACAGCGAAGATCCCAGAATGTCTTTACATGGGACCCACCGGCTCATTTTTGAATTTCGTATTTCGATGATTCGAATTTGTTTCCACCGTTAGGTGTCCTGTGGAGGATTTCGATATTCGTACTTAGTATTTTTGATTGATTTTTGCTTCTAAGAAGCCCCCGCGGCGAGCTAATAAATCACTTTATAGGAATTCTCTGGATAAGGTTTACCTTCTCCAGCAATTGGGGATTTTCCACAAACAGTCGCAGTTCCATCATACGCAATACGGTGACTAAATCTTTCCATTCAGACAAAAATGATTCAGAGCCCGTAATAATTTCTTTAGCCTCTTCGATACTTGCTTTTACATAGCCTGAAAAGGGTTTTGTAAGAAGTTCATCGACCAGCGATTCGATTATTTTTTTGAATTCTCCCTTATCCAGCCACGTTCCTTTACACGCTGGGCAGTAATCGATTTCAATATTTGTCTGGCCGTAATTAATCGCAACCAGCGCAAGCTGACATTGTGGACAGGCCAGTTTCCTGGGGTTGGCTTTGAAATTGTCTTTATATTTCCATATTTCAAAATCCATCCAGTTGATGTCTTTATCGGTGGAGTCTTTTGCTTTGCGCAGCTCGTCATTTTCGAACCATATGCCTTTGCATTTATCGCACGTGTCAACTTCGATATTTTTCATAAATTTCTTAACCATTTCAATTTTACATAGAGGGCACTGCATATGATTTCCTTTCGATTAATCCGATAGTTACTACCAAAAATTATATCTTTACTTTTTTGCAAACACAAGCCGGAAATTCCCTATTTTCTACCCGCCTTCGGCGACCGCTCCCCCGTACCACCGCGCAACATTCTTTACAGGACACCAGCTAAATCAACCAACTCAAAACTCAACACTAAAAACTCTGTCCTCTGTCTTCTGCTCTCTGTGTCTTTTCGTGGCAGAAACTTCTCTGCGTTCTCAGCGTTCTCCGCGGTTAATAAAAATTCAATCATTTGCGCGAGGGGGTAGCGCGCTCACTGCTCAAAACAGGGTCAAAACAGTACAATTTTTGCCAACTTTTTGAAATTTTCACGAATTTCTGTAAATTTTTCCGAATTTTTCCCAATTTTTTCACGCGACTTGCGCGTTTGATGCGAATTTTTCGCAATTTCGCTTGCGCATTTGATTGACGCTCTTAGTGCTGTTTTTCTGCAACAGTGATACTATTTAGAGCGTTAAAAAGGCCTGTATTATAAGAGGGGCTAATTTCATATTCAGCTTTGCTGATGTAAAAGGGGCCGCCGGCCGCAGCAGACCCGCAAAATTAATTTCTTGTATCTGCTTTTTTAGCCGAACCTTACGTTATTTTAGACGTAAGGTTCCGAGTGGTTTGGACACTCGCTCGTTTCGCATTAGCGTTGACCAGGGTGCCCTCAACTGCTATAATGAATGTTTTATGGCAAAATCAACAGAAACAACCCGGAAGAAACAGACCAAAAAAGCTGCATCTAAAGTAGCGAAGGTCAAGGGCAAAAGGGCCTTTAGAACCTATAAAGAGGCTATTAAGTACCTCTCTGAGCATACCGACTACGAGAAACAGCAGAATCTACGCTACAACGTTACGACGTTCGACCTCGGCAGAATGGAAAAATTGCTGTCACTGGTGGGCAACCCACACGAAAAAATCCGTACAGCCCATATAGCCGGTACAAAAGGAAAAGGTTCAACGGCCACGATGCTGGCCAAAATGCTCGAAGCCAACGACTACAACGTGGGTCTATACACCTCGCCGCACGTGGTGCATCTGCATGAGCGAATTATGATCAATTCCAAGATGATTACCGAGTCGGAAATGTTGGGGCTTTTGAACCGGATTTACGCCCCTGTTGAGAAGATAGCCAAGACCGACCCGCCGACCTTCTTTGAGATTATGACAGCGCTGGCTTTTATGTATTTCGTGGACGCCAAGGCTGATATCGCAGTAATCGAAACGGGGCTGGGCGGCAGGTTAGACAGCACCAACGTTATTAAGCCTGAAGTTGTCGGCATAACCAGCCTGAGTATCGACCATCAGCGGCAGTTGGGCAATACTATCGAGAGCATCGCCAGGGAAAAGGCCGGTATCTTCAAGCGAGGCGTTCCAATCGTGACCGTCAAGCAGCATCCCGAGGCGATGCGTGTTTTAAAATCTCATGCCAACATGGTGAAGGCGCCGTTGAGTGTTACCGGCGGTGATATTGATTTCTCGTACCGGTTTGAAACCTCTCCTGAACACGGACCTCATACGAGAGTCTGTCTAACGACAAAGACGAGTAAATTTGAGCATCTGCGGGTGCCGCTGCACGGCAGGCATCAGGCTATCAACTGTGGGCTGGCTTTGGCAATGCTGGATAAGCTTATGTCGAGCGGCTACGAAATAGATACCGACAAGGCCATTAAGGGCCTGAGTACCGTTTCATTAGCCGGCCGGATGGAGATGATATGCGATGACCCGCGGATTATGGTTGATGCCGCTCACAACGCTGCGAGCATCGAGGCCCTGATACACGCGATAGGCCAAAACATCCCCTACGATTCTATGGTGGTGATTTTCGGCTGCAACAATGACAAGGACGTCGAAGGGATGCTGCACAAGTTACAATACGGCGCTGACAAGGTAATATTTACGCGCAGCAACTCGCCGAAGGCAATGTCTCCGGATGATTTGGCGGATATGTACACCGAGATATGCGGGAAGATGTGCCAGAGTGCTTTTAGCCTGGGCGAGGCATTGCGGCTTGCCAAAAGCGCTATCGGTAAAGAAGACCTGATTTGCATAACCGGTAGTTTCTACCTCGTCGGCGAAGCAAAGGTGCAGTTTGGGCGAAAGCAGATGTCTTAGAGATGAAAAGAACCGGCGTTTTTCCGGCATCAGGGGCCTATAAAATCTTTCACTTCGATTTTTTTTGGGCAACATTTTTATGGGAAAAGCGTCTTATCTTATTATAGAGCAGATGTCAGCGGTGATGAGCATCGTTGCGTGTTTTGCGTACATAAATAGCTGATACCAGGAACATTATAGGAACCTACGGTCTAAAAGCTGCGACTAATACATTAAGAGAGCCGTTCAGTAGAGATACCTGTATCGATTTTTATCTTTTATGTCATAACCTTTTATTGTATAATGAGATAACTACGGATGGGGAAATGTTAGGCACACAGGAGGTCATAAAGGAGAAGGGCTGTATGTTTTTTAGATTCCGGCTGATAGTGCTGGGCGGGACCAGTGTGTGCGCAGCTGCACTTATTATTATGGCAGGCGGCTGCAGCCGAGAGTACCATAAAGCCGACGCCGACAAAGAGGTTTACAAAATTATCAACAGCAAATGGCAGGAGGGCTTTGGCCAAAAGGTCAACTATACAATCAGCGACGTACCGGGCTCGCCGAATGACATACAAATCGAAAAGGCAGTACCACCATCACGTACCATCAATCTTGCGCAGGCTGTCGCAATGGCCACCGCCCACAATCGGGAGTATCAAAGTCAGAAAGAGGACCTTTACCTCATCGCGCTTGACCTGACACTTAACAGGCACGATTTTGCGACAAAATGGTTTGGGACTGTTGACGGTACGTACACCAGATTCACTGATGACACTACACTGGAAAGGGACGAGACATTGAAATACGAAGGTGAGCTTGGGTTTAAGCAGTTATTGGCCGGTGGCGCTCAAATCAGTGCGAGCATAGCGTACGACTGGCTGCGCTACCTTACCGGCGACCCTCGTGCTTCGATAGGCTCGGTTTTGAGCGCCACTTTGACCCAGCCATTGCTTCGCGGCAGAGGCCGAAAAATCGTTCAGGAAAATCTGACACAGGCTGAACGCGAAACTCTGTATCAAATACGCGCGTTCAACCGCTATCGCAAAACGTTTGTGGTTTCGATTATAAATGACTATTACCTTGTTCTGCAACGAAGAGATGAGGTAACAAATGCCGAAAATAACTACAAGAGGCGCTCTGAATCGAAAGAGCGGCTGGATATGGAGGCCGAAGCTGGTATCAGACCACCCTTTGAAGCCGACCAGGCCGAACAGGAAGTGCTCAGAGCCAGAGACGGCTACGTCAGAGCACAGCAAAGATATAAACAACAACTCGATGAGTTCAAGATAAGACTGGCTCTGCCGACAGATGCCAATGTAGCCCTGGACCAGAACGAACTGAAAGCGCTGGAGCAGATTGGGATAAGCGAGCCGGAGTACACACTGGATACAGCGATTGAAACAGCGTTAATTCGGCGTTTGGATTTGGCAACAAGTATGGACAGAATTGATGACGCGTTGCGTAAGGTTGTGGTAGCGGCGGATGGTCTTGGTGCAGAACTGGATTTGGTCGGTGGTCTCGAGGTAGGTTCGACCCCGCCAACGGACTACGGCAGTCTGCAGTTTCACCACGGCACTTACAGCTTAGGCCTTAGCGCCGATTTGCCGCTTGACAGAAAAGCCGAGCGTAACGCCTATCGCAGAGCGCTGATTGAACTACAGCGCCAGAAACGCGATTATGAGGATTTTACAGACACGGTGAAGCTGCAGGTGCGTCAGGCATATCGCCAACTGGCCGAAGCGGCCGAGCTATACCATATTCAAAAAAACAATTTAGAACTGGCGAAAAAGCGAGTTGAGAGCACCTCAATGTTATTAGAGGCAGGGCGAGCGACCACACGAGATTTGCTGGAATCACAGACCGCCCTGCTGGAGGCACAAAATAACGTTACGGCTGCTTTAGTAGCCCATTCAATTGCAAAGTTAACCTTCTTCAGTGATACCGGTATTTTGCAGGTCAAGCCCGACGGGATGTGGCAATAAAATAAAAGATAAAGAGGCAAAAAACAGAAAATGAAAGCAAGCAGTGTAGAAAAGCAGGGTAAGAAAAAAGGTACTAAATCAACACTGGTCAAAATGGCCGGGCTGATTTTGATTCTCGCGGTTGTGGCCAGCGGTGCCATTATGTTCATGTTCTTTCGCGAGCGAACCGCCAGCTCCGCCGCTGCGGGCAACCCGCCCGGAATTTATACAGTGCGTCGCGGAAATTTGCCTATTACTGTAACCGAATCAGGCGATATCAAGGCACTTAATTCGACGGACATTCAGTCCGAAGTCGAAGGGCAAGCCACAATAATCAGTATTGTCGACGAGGGAACAATCATCACGCCGGAGGACGTGAACAACAAAGTGCTTGTTGAGCTGGATTCTTCAGGCATAAAGGAAAAATTGACACAGCAGGAAATCACATTTTCAACTGCGGAGGCAAGCCTTACAGAGGCGAAAGAGTCACTTGATATCCAAATAAAACAAAATGACAGTGACATCAAGGCGGGTGAACTGAAAGTCAGATTTGCGCTGATGGATTTGCAAAAATACCTCGGTGAGGCTGTTGCTGGGAAACTTATTAGCTCGGACGCTACAAATCCCGGTGGCGAAAATAATAAAATTGCATCGCTGATTAACGACCCTAATCTCGGCGGTGGGGCCGTACAGAAACTTCGAGAGTTAACCGATGATATCACTCTGGCCGAAAGCAAGTTTGAACAGGCGTCCGACACGTTGATGTGGACCCAAAAGCTCTATGACAAAAAATACGTGGCGGAAACCGAGCTGAAGGGGGACCAACTGGCGATGCAAAGCAGCAAGATTCAAATGGAAAGGGCCAGGACGGCTTTGGAATTGTTCAGGCTTTACGAATTTCCAAAAGAAGCTGAGAAACTTTTGAGTGATTACAGCGAGGCAAAACGCGAATTAGACCGGATTAATGCCAACGCGAGGTCAAAGCTGGCCCAGGCCCAGGCAAAACTTGACAGCAATAAAGCAAAGTATTCGTTGGAAAAGGAGCGTTTGGAAAAGCTGCGAAAACAATTTGCAGCCTGTACGATAAAGGCGCCCGTAACGGGGCAGGTTGTATACTCGTCGAGTATGATGGACCAATGGGAAAGACGACGCTACTCAATAGAGGTAGGAGCAACGGTCCGCGAACGTCAAAAGATTATATCCATACCTGATACTTCCAAGATGAAGGTAGAAGTCAAGATTCACGAGACATGGGTTGATAAGGTGCAGCCGACTCAACAGGCTAAGATAACTATTGCGGCTTTCCCCGATAAGACCTTTACCGGCAAGGTGTTGAAAAAGGCACCATTGGCGGCCCCTCAGGAGTGGCTCAATCCCGACCTTAAAGTTTATGCAACCGACGTAAGTATCGACGGCACCCACGACTTTCTCAAAACCGGAATGACTGCCAAGGTCGAAATCATCATTGATGAGCTGAAAAACGTGATTAGCGTTCCAATACAAGCGGTCCTGAATATCAGAGGCAAAAAAGCCTGTTTCGTCATGAACGGCAGTACGTCTGAGCAGCGACAGGTTGAGACCGGCGAGTTTAACGACAGCTTTGTTGAAATCAAAAGCGGCCTGGCTGAGGACGATAAGGTAATGCTTAATCCACCACGATTGACTGAGGCAGAAGCTAAAGGCAAACCAGAACCACAGGTTGAGTCTAAATCAAAACCAGAAACAGAAGAGCAAAAACCGCCGGAGGATAGAAGAACGCCGGAGGACAAACACTTCGAACTCACAGATGAAGTTGTTGAACGTGTGATGGGTCATCTGGCAGAGGTAAACCCGGAAAAATCAGAGGAACTGAAGCAGCTACAAAAGAGCGACCCGGAGAAGTTCAAGGACGAACTTAGAAAAGCCATGTTTGAGCAATTCAGAAGATTCAGAGATAATGAAAATAAGAGAGCCGGCAATGCAACAGGTTCACAAACCCCCTGAGTTCAAAGGCGCTGCACCTATCCTGGTGATGGAACGATTGTGCAAGAGTTATCAACTCGGCACGGTGGAACTGAAGGCATTGCGAGATATCGACCTGACCATCGGGGCTGGAGAATACGTTGCCATTATGGGTCCCAGCGGGTCAGGGAAATCCACATTGCTCAATATGATAGGCTGCCTTGACAGACCAACCAGAGGAACATATCAACTCGCCGGCGAAGACGTATCCAGACTTGATGACGATGCGCTGTCGGCGATACGAGGCTTACAAATCGGCTTCATTTTTCAGTCGTACAATCTCATCGCACAGCTCAACGTGATAGAGAATATCGAGGTTCCGATGTTCTACCAGGGGGTTGGCGAACGGGCAAGTGAGCAACGGGCAAATGAGCTTGCCAGGATGGTCGGCCTCGGCGACAGGACTAAACACCGGCCTTTTGAACTCAGCGGCGGTGAACAACAAAGGGTCGCAATCGCCAGAGCGCTTGCCAATAATCCTGTAATTACTTTGGCGGACGAGCCGACGGGAAATCTGGATACGGAAAGCGGTCGAGAAATCCTGAATATTCTCGACGACCTGCACACTCAGAGAAAAACTCTGATTATCGTAACACATGACCACGACATCGCTAAAAGGGCCCAAAGGACGATACATCTGCTCGACGGGCAAATTGAACGGTGCGATTATAACGAGAGGCAATAGTTATCATGCGCTGGTTTGGCATTAAAAAAACGCTTAAGCTGGGTCTCAAAAGTCTCTGGATGCACCGGCTGCGCTCTACGCTGACGACGCTGGGCATTGTTTTCGGCGTGTGTTCGGTAATAGCGATGCTGGCAATAGGTGAAGGAGCCAGCAGAGAGGCTCAGGCAGCTATCGCGAGGCTTGGCAGCACAAATTTGATTGTCGAAACGGTCAAGCCCGCCAAGGAACAGGTAGACCAAAGCCAACAGGAGGGAGCAATCAGCTACGGCCTGACCTACGATGACGCAGAATGTATTCGCAACACAATGCCTGAGGTTGAGGTTATTGTGCCCGTTCGTGAGATAAGTCAGGAAGCGCGCTACCTTAATCGCCAGACCGCAATAAAAATTATCGGTACGGTTCCGTGGTATACGGAAACTTCTCCACTTCGTGTGCTTCGCGGGAGATTTTTGAGCAGCTACGATTTACAGTACCAACTGGCGGTTTGTGTCCTCGATTATGAGGTTGCCGAAAAGCTTTTTGCGTTCGACGACCCGTTAGGCAAAGATATAAGGGTCTTCGGGAATTATTACAGGGTGGTAGGATTAGCCAGCCAAGCCGGCAAAGCTGAACCAACGGACACCGCCAGCGGTCACACGCCTTCGGGAGGCACAGACAGCCGCGGAGTTATAGGCAACATTTACATCCCTTTGACAACGGCCAAGTGCCGATTCACGGAAACGACCGCCAGTTTCAGTGGCGGCAGTCAAAGCATAGAAAAGGTTGAGCTGCAAAAAATCATAGTGAAGACCGAATCTACCGAGCAGGTATTAGCTATACGAGATGTGCTGAATGCCCTGTTGGCTCGTCTCCACGAAAAGAAGAACGACTATCATATAATCGTTCCTCTGGAACTGCTGCGGGAGGCTGCGCGGACAAGGCGGATTTTCAGTATCGTTCTCGGCTCAATCGCAGCGATTTCACTTCTGGTAGGCGGCATTGGGATTATGAACATTATGTTAGCCACCGTAAGCGAGCGAACCCGTGAGATTGGCATCCGCCGGGCACTCGGCGCAAAAAAAAGGGATATCATCGTTCAATTTCTCTCAGAGACACTGATGCTGACTTTGCTCGGAGGTATTCTGGGGATTATCTTAGGTTCTATCATTCCGTCTCTGGTCAACTATTTCGGCAAGATGCCTACGGTGATTACGGGCATATCATTAGTACTGGCTTTTGGAATCAGCGGGGCCGTCGGTATAATCTTCGGCCTGTATCCGGCCTATCGAGCCGCCAATATGGACCCGATAGAATCGCTGCGACACGAGTAACCCATACAGACGGCCAATTCGGCAATTCACCGCGTACCATACGGTACACGGTTCACAAGCCAACTCTCGTAACGCAAACCAGGTTCGCAGCGAAGATACTTGACAAACCAGTGCAAATTTGCTACAATTTCTCTCATCCTAAAGCTGAAGGAGGGCCAAATCATGACCACAGCGAAATCGTCAATACTGCCTTTGGTGCTGGCGGTGATAATTGCGTCGGTAGCTTCTTTTGACTATTGTCTGGGGGAAGATAATCAACGCCCCAAATGCGAGTCAAAGCAACTGACCATAGAAGAGCGTATAGACAGTCAAAAGCAGCTATTAGAGGAGATAAAAGAAGACGCTGCAAAGAAGCGCCAGGAGATAGAGGACAGCTATGCATACAGACATCAACAACTGCAGCGCCAAACAGAAGAATACATAAGTACGTTTAAACTGCCGAACCGGGTCCTATGGACCGAGTTTATAAAGGCCTATAACAATATCTCGTACACGGACAGCTGCATTGAGACGGGCCAGCGTTTCAAATTCGATACATATCTATTAGAACCAGCGCCTATTTCCCTGATGAATCTCAAGGCAAAGCAGTCGCTAAGCAGAATGTTATACCTTTATACCAACGCAATACAGCCTGACTTTTTAGCTGATGTTAATGATTACAGGGATTTTCCGGCGCGCAAAAAACTCGCTATGACGGATGTGTTCAAGCCCTATCAAATCCGTGAGATGCGCAAACTGTTTTTGACAATGAAAGATTTTGAGTCTGAATCAATCCGCCTCGAAAAACAAAAATCGCTTCGTCTTGCAGAAGTAGACCGATGGGAAAAGCAGCGCACAGAAGAAGTGTCGAAAACTCTGCGACAAATAGAAACCGCTCCGAAGCCGGTAGATTATGGAATGGTAACCGTAATCTGCTATGACGACACAGGTGCGTGTTGCATGATTGAAGGAATGGAGCGTATCGTCCGGCAAGGGGCCGCGATAGATAATATAAGGATTTCCGAAATACTGCCCGACAGAGTTAAGTTTCAGAAAGACCGCAGAACGTGGGTGCAGCTAATAGGGCAGTCGCCGAACAACCTTTGGGAAAAAGTGCGCCGGTAAGCAGCTGGCTTGGCCGTCACTGCGAGCGAGAGGAGTCAAATCACCATTTCTTCCAACGGACCTTCTATTTTGCATTGACATTCACAACAGATAATGTAGAATAGCTGGTTTTCATTATAGGGATTAAGACAAATCCTGGTTGTTCATTTGCCAGGAATCCTTTTTGAGGTTTTTTTATGTACTCGGATTATATTCGTAACGTAGCGATAATCGCCCACGTCGACCACGGCAAGACGACGCTGGTTGACCAGCTTCTGTACCAGTCCGGAATGTTTCGGACCGAAGAGCTTGATAAGCTGGCCGGCAGCGAGCATGCCTTGATTATGGATTCGAATCCTATAGAGAGGGAACGCGGCATAACAATTCTCAGTAAAAACTGTGCGATTTACTATACCGACTCTCTAGGCGATGAATATAAAATCAATATAATTGACACGCCGGGCCACGCTGATTTTGGCGGTGAGGTCGAACGCGTCTTGAAAATGGCAAACGGCGTCCTGCTTTTGGTCGATGCATTTGAAGGGCCTATGCCGCAGACAAGATTTGTATTAGCCAAGGCCCTTGAGAATAAATTAAGACCTATAGTTGTAGTCAACAAGATAGACCGCGAAAACAGCCGGCCTCATGAGGTCGTCAACGAAGTATTTGATTTGCTTGTTCAGCTCGGTGCCGACGATAAGGCCCTTGATTTTCCTGTTGTTTACGCATCTGCAAGACAAGGTTGGGCAACGACAGACCCTGCCAAAAAGACCGGCAATATGCAGCTCGTATTCGAGACCATTATAAAAAATGTTCCTCCTCCGAAGGTTGTCCCTGACGCTCTGCTGCAGATGCTCGTAACAAGTCTCGAATACTCGGATTATGTGGGACGAATCGCAATAGGCAGGATTTTCGCAGGACAGATAACCGAAGGTCAGCCAGTTACCGTCATTGACAGAGAAGGTCTGCATACCCGGCAGAAGGTTATGCAGGTTCATCTGTTTGACGGCCTTGGCCGAAAGCAGGTCCCAACCGTTCAGGCAGGCGATATATGTGCAGTATCAGGCCTTGACCCTGTTGATATCGGTAACACAATCGCCTGTGCGGACAATCCTTCGAAGATTGCCGTTATTGCTGTTGATGAGCCGACGATGTCGATGACGTTCAGGGTCAACGACGGACCTTTCGCAGGCAGAGACGGCAAATATGTTACGAGCAGACAGATTGGCGAAAGGCTTGAAAAGGAGCTTCAGCATAATGTTGCGTTAAGAGTAGAGCCGGGCCAAACGCCTGAGGAATTCGCTGTTTCCGGCAGAGGCCTGATGCATCTTGGGATACTGCTGGAGAATATGCGGCGCGAAGGCTATGAGATTTGTGTCGGCAAACCGGAGGTAATTTTGAAAGTAGTCGATGGCATACACCATGAGCCGATAGAATTACTTGCGGTCGATTGCCCGCTGGACTGTCAGAGTTCCGTAATGAGTCTTCTGGGCGAGCGGCGAAGCGAAGTAATTAAAATAGACGCCAAGAGCGGGGCAAGCGATTTTATTCATATGGAGTTTCTTATACCTTCGCGGGGCCTGTTCGGCCTGCACGCAAGGATGTTGAATGCGACGCGGGGCAGAGTAATTATGCACCATTCGTTTGAAAGGTACGAGCCGATGCGAGGCTCGATTCCACAGCGCAAGGCGGGCGTTATGATTGCGACTACTACCGGGCAGGTAACAGCTTATGCACTTGACGCTTTATACGACCG
>CAYLXD010000023.1:0-20150 GCA_964387515.1 uncultured Pirellulales bacterium
AAAGGCAAAAAGGTTTTGGTTACCGGCTCGAGCAGCGGAATGGGTGCGGCCACGGCCATAATGTTCAGCGAGCAGGGCTGCTTCGTCGGTGTCCATTATTTTAAGACAAAGGCCGGCGGCGAAAAAACGCTCGAGAAAGTCAAAGCAAACAACGACGGCGTCTTGCTTCAGGCTGATGTCCGCGACGAAAGCCAGGTCAGCGGGATGGTCGAGAAATTCGCCAAAGAAGCAGGCGGCATCGATATCCTTGTAAATAACGCCGGTGATTTGATAGACCGTCAGCCCTTCGAGACCGCAACACTGGATTACCACGAAGATATATACGCCACTAATGTTCGCAGCGTATTTCTGGTGACAAGGGCAGCCCTTGCCCACTTGAAAAAAAGTAAGGGCAATATCGTCAATATCGGCTCGGTTGCCGGCCATAGCGGCGGTAGTATCGGCTCCGGAATTTATGCAGGCGCAAAAGCCGCCGTCGCGACATACACAATCGCTATAGCTAATGAATTTGCCAAATATGGCATCCGGGTCAACAGTGTCCTGCCGGGCCTTATTGAGACGAGATTCCATATGAGATACAGCAGCGCCGAAAGAAGGAAAAAAGTTGCCGAGAGAACTCCCCTCGGCAGAAACGGCACCGCCGAGGATATCGCAAAGGTAGTCTTGTTTCTGGCGAGTGAAGCAGCCGGTTTCATCACCGGTGAATATATCGCCGTAAACGGCGGGCTGTATATGCGAGCTTAGGCTATTGACTATTTAACACCGGCTGTTTATTATTGGAAGTTGATGGTTTGACTCCGCTCACCATCGACACTGAGCAGAGTGTCGAAGTGTCGGTTGCTGAGCAGCTTTTATTTCAGGAAAGTTTTACGCAGTATCCCTTTACGGGAGAAAAAAATGCAGCTTACGGCAGGGATGCGACAGGGCAGACTTAAACGCCCTTTAGGGACGGCAAGATATTGGGTTGTTCGACCAAAGGATGCTCGTCGTGACCAGCTCGCTAAGAAGCTTTCGATTTCACCTCTTTTGGCACAGGTTTTAATTAATCGCGGCGTAACTGATTTCGCCGATGCTTCGGCTTTTCTCAGACCGAAGCTGACTGAGCTTATCGCCCCCGAGCGAATGCCGGGAATCGAAGCAGCGGTTGCCAGAATAAAGCACGCCCTCAGAAATCGGGAAAGAATCACTGTCTACGGCGATTATGATGTCGATGGCATTACGGGCGTCGCAATCCTGGTGGCGATTCTAAAAATGTTTGGTGCCGACGTTGAGTACTATATCCCGCACCGCATCGATGAGGGTTACGGCCTGAATGTTGAGGCGGTTCGGTCGTTGGCGAAGGCAGGCAGCAGCCTTTTAATCACCGTAGATTGTGGTATTAGCTCATTTGAGTCTGCAGAGCTTGCTTCGCAGCTCGGCCTTGATTTGATTGTAACCGACCATCACCAGCCCGAGTTGCAGGCCTGCTCCGCCGAAGCGGCTGCGAAGGCTGGATTGCCGCCGGCCGTTGCCATCGTGCATCCGGCGACGGACGAATCCTACGCCAATCAGGATTCGTCCGGCTCAATGGTCGCCTTTAAGTTAGCCTGGGCGATTGCAAATGAATTCAGTGCCGGGGCAAAGCTCCCGCCCCAGATGCGCGAGTTTATGTTGAACGCAACTTCCCTCGCAGCTATGGGTACTATCGCCGACGTCGTGGATTTACGAGGTGAAAACAGGGTTCTGACAAGCTATGGTCTCAAAGCCCTGCCTGAGTCCAAACTATTTGGTATACAGGCCCTGATTGAATCAGCCGGTTTGACCGGCCGCGGACTCGATAGTTTCGACATCGGCTTTCGGCTCGCGCCGATGCTAAACGCCGCCGGGCGAATGGGCCACGCCAGATTGGCGGTTGAGCTTTTGACATCAGCCAGCCAGATTCGCTCGATGCAAATAGCAGAGTATCTCAAACAGCAAAACGGTCAGCGCCAGCAGTGCGAGCGAAAAATATTCACCCAGGCCTGTGAGATGATAGTCCGGAAAAATCTGCACCATCCTGACCGCAGGAGCATCGTTCTTGCCAGCGAAAACTGGCACCGTGGCGTATTAGGTATCGTCGCCTCGCGAATAGCGCAGGAATACTATCGGCCGGTGATTATAATTAACACAGCCCAGGGTGCTTCTGCGGGTTCGGCTCGCTCGATAGTGGGCTTTGACATACTAAGTGCTATAAGAGCCTGTTCGCAGCATCTAATCCGTTTCGGTGGACACAAAATGGCGGCGGGTGTAACTATCGAAGCCGAAAAAATAAACAAGTTCGCAGCCGATTTCGAAGAATATGCAAAGCAAAACCTAAGTTATGAGGATATGGTGGCGAAGCTTTATATTGACGATGTTGCTCGGTTGGACGATTTCAGGCAGGAGGTGGTCGGTGAATTGCAAATGCTTGGGCCTTTCGGCCAAGGAAATGCCGAACCGACTTTCGCGACAAAGGGTGTACGTCTTGCCTCTGTCCCGCGAAGAGTTGGCGCAAAGGGCGACCACCTGCAGCTTGCGATAACCGATAACACCGCCTCGGTTCGCTGCATTGGTTTCGCAATGGCAAGGCTGGAGAAAAAACTGCTTGAAAATGAATTCTTCAATGTTGCCTATCAGCCGCAAATAAATACCTATAACGGCACCAGCAGTGTTGAATTGGTTCTGAAAGATATTCAGTTTGAGTAGAGTTTGGTAGTAATGCCTCGTTCGGAAACGGACGCATACGATATACGTACGCAGTTCGCCGATGAAACTATGACTTTCGATGAACTTTTGACACTGGTTTCTTCAAGCAATGCCCCTGGTCTTTGCACGGATTCACGTCTTGTCGAAGCAGGTGATATATTTGTGGCCCTCGAAGGCACTGTTTGCGATGGCCACGATTTCATCGGTCAGGCCCTTGCTAAGGGTGCTAAGTATATCCTCTGCCAAAAGCGTCAGCCGAGATACGAGATACGAGATACGAGATACGAAATAATCGTAGTTGAGGATTCTGCCGAAGCCGCTGCTGCTTTGGCCCAGGCAGGTAGGGGTAATCCCGCTTCGCGATTAACCAACCTCGCTGTTACCGGCACAAACGGAAAAACCACCGTTGCCTTTCTCGTTCGCTCCTGTATACGGGCCGCCGGTCAAAAGTGCGGCCTCATCGGCACGGTCGTTTATGACACGGGTTCACAAATCTCTCAGGCGGCTCTGACAACTCCCGATTGTTTGGTTATCGCCCGGCAGCAATCGCAAATGGTCAAGGTCGGCGCTAAATATATGGTCATTGAGGCCAGCAGTCACGCCCTTTCGCAAAACCGGCTCGCACACATCGGCTTCAAAGCGGCCGCATTTACAAACCTAACCGGCGACCATCTCGACTACCATAAAACTAAAGAAAAATACCTTGCAGCAAAGGCAAAACTGTTTGAGAAATTATCGCCCGAGGCTGTTGCAGTGTTGAATAAGCAGTCGCCCCAGGCGCGGAAAATCGCCCGGGCGACAAAAGCGAAAATCCTCTGGTATGCCGTTGATGAGCAGGCGGACATCACCGCCCATATTGAATCTATTGATATTGGTGGGACTGTTTTCGTTCTGGAATACGCTGGCCAAAGACGAACAGCGAAGATTTCGCTTCTGGGTCGATATAACGTCAGCAATTCTCTCGCAGCTGCCGGCCTATGCATCGCCGTTAGCTTGGATTTGAAAACAATAGCAGAAGGTCTTTCAGCTTTGCAGGGTGTACCAGGTCGACTGGAAAGAGTTAATTTTAATGGCAGCTTTTCGGTTTTTATCGACTATGCCCACACCGATGATGCCTTGAGGAATGTACTGACTGCACTTCGACCGTTCTGCGTCGGTTCGCTGATAGTTGTTTTCGGCTGTGGCGGCGACAGGGACAAAACCAAACGACCGCGTATGGCCAAAGTCGCTGAAGAACTGGCCGATTTTGTAATCGTTACCAGCGATAACCCACGTACCGAAAGGCCGATGGATATAATAAGCGAAATTGTCGCCGGTTTTGAAAAGGAGCCTGCAATACCGCATTCAGAATTACGAGACACGAGCGACGAGCGACGAGCGACGAAAGTTATTGAGCCGGACAGAAAAAAAGCCATCGAGTTGGCAATAAAAACCGCCGCCGAAGGTGATGTTATACTTATAGCCGGCAAAGGCCACGAAACATATCAGATAATAGGAACGCAGCGATTCGATTTTAACGACAGAAAAATCGCTCTGGAGTTTCTCAGAAAGCAAAAATGAAAGAGTTCAGGATAGCAGACTTGGCCCGAGTAATAAAAGCACACGAGCGACGAGCGACTAGCGACGAGCGACGTTTTTTCACCGGTGTCAGTATCGACTCGCGCACTATCCGGGCCGGTGATTGCTTTTTTGCAATCGCCGGCGATAATTTCGACGGGCATAATTACATCACCGAGGCCTTTGCCAAAGGTGCGGCTTGTGCCGTCGTCGCCAGGAGTGTCGATTCCGGGGGTAATTGTTTGTTGAAAGTAAGTGATACCGTAAAAGCCCTCGGTGATTTCGCTGCACAGTATCGCAGAAGAATGAATTTCAAGGTCGTGGCGATAACCGGCTCAGTCGGAAAAACGATAACAAGGCAGATTACGTATCACGTCTTGAGCCGGCATTTTCGTGTGATTACTGCACCGAAAAATTTCAATAATAATATCGGCCTTCCTCTGACACTACTTCGGGCCGGCCCGCAGGATGAAATTGTAGTCGCCGAGCTCGGCAGCAACCATCCCGGCGAGATTGCTCAATTAACTCAAATCGCTCAGCCTGATGTAGCGGTCGTAACTAATGTCTACCTGGCTCATTTGGCAGGCTTCGGTAACCTGCAAACTATTGTGGAGGAAAAGTTGTCTATTTCGCAGGGGCTTTCATCTGATGGTATTTTGATAATCAACGCCGATTTGGTTAAATGGTTAAATCACCGGTTACCAGTTACCAGTTACCAATCACCAATTACCAATTGCCAGGTCATAAGTTTCGGCAAATCGGACCGATGCGATATACAGATGCAGAACATTGCTCACACCGGCTCCGGCAGCCGGTTCATTGTTGAGGGAAGGGAAATTTTTCTGCCGCTGCTGGGTGCAGGCAATGTCGAAAATGCGCTCGCCGCATGGGCTGTCTGCCGACGGTTCGCAATTACCATTGATGATTTTGCTGATGCTGTAAAAACGCTTCAGGCCGTCACTATGCGCGCCGAACTGCTGCGAATCGGCAAACTTACGGTGTTAAGCGATTGTTATAATGCAAATCCTGCCTCGATTAAAAACGCTTTGAACGTATTGTCCGACCTGGGCTTAGCTAAAAAGGGCCGGCTCATTTTTGTCTGCGGCGATATGGCTGAACTCGGCGAACAAAGCGAAAGACTTCACGAAGAGCTCGGCACTTTAATCGCAAAAGCCAAAGTGCAGCTTTTACTGGCAGTCGGCAAATTCGCGAAAGTCGCAGCCGATGCCGCCAGAAGGTATGCCGATTACGATTTGCAGGTCGAATGTTTCGACAATGCTGCGGCAGCTTGCAATAATCTGCAAAAATTTATAAAAGATTCCGATATAATATTGGTTAAGGGTTCGCGCATGGCCAGACTGGAAATGACCATCGAAAAGCTAAAAGAGCTTTTTGGCTAAAGTGCGAAGAACTAAATCGTGAGCGCAAATTTGAAGTACGAAATTTATCCTTCGTAGTAATACTACGAGGAACGAAAAATGTCGAAATCTGAGCATTTCAACGAACAAAACGTTTCGAATTTGTTTCGGATTTCGAGTTTCGATATTCGGATTTAATAGTGTATTCACTATTTCAGTATTCGGGTTCGTACGAATGATATACCATTTGCTATGGCATTTGCGTGAGGTTTTTACCCATCGGCTGGGTTTTTATGCCTATCAGGATGTAATGTTTCGTTCCGTTTCGGCTGTATTGACCAGCTTCTTTATCGCGCTTCTGCTCGGCCCCAAGATTATTCACTTTCTTGTGCGAAAAAAAATCGGCGATAGGCCGCAGTTCCATCACGCCGCCCTCAATGAGCTGACCAGAGAAAAAGCCAACACACCTACGATGGGCGGTTTGATTATCATCTTGGCTGTTCTTACGACAACGTTTCTGTGGGCAAAACTGAATAACCCTTTTGTACAGAAGGCGATTTTTCTGGTAATATGGTTCGCTGTCCTCGGCGGTATCGACGATTGGTTGAAGCTCACAAGTCAAATTCGCCACCGCAGCAGAGACGGACTAAAACCCTGGGAAAAGCTAATTTGTCAATTCGGCGGAGCAGTTTTAATAGCATGGTTTCTATACGCAGACTTTGCCAACATAAAAGACGGCAAATTGCTCTGGTTTCCTTTTTACAAGCACGGCCTGCCGTTGGCCAACTGGGCGTTCGTCTTGATAGCCATTTTTTACATTTCAGCCACAAGTAACGCCGTTAACCTCACCGACGGTATGGATGGCTTAGCGGCCGGCTGCCTCGGTATGGTTAGCCTCGTTTTGGCCGTGCTCTGTTATGTCGCCTCTGAGACAATGGCACGAACCAGTCCTGTTACCTGGGCAAGTTATCTTCTTCTGCCGGCTATCCCACAGGCCGGTGAGTTAAGCATTTTCTACTCGGCTGTCTTTGGGGCCGTGCTCGGGTTCTTGTGGTACAACTGTCATCCTGCCCAGGCCTTTATGGGCGACGTCGGCTCGTTGCCGTTGGGGGCGGCGATGGGCTACGGCGCACTGGTTACCAGAAATGAAATCCTGCTTTTACTTATCGGCGGCGTGTTTGTAATCGAACTGGTAAGTGTCGTGCTGCAAATCGGTTATTTCAGATACACCGGTGGAAAACGATTATTTAGATGTGCCCCCATACATCATCATTTTCACCTGGCTGGCTGGAGCGAACCGCAGGTAGTTGTCCGGTTCTGGCTGCTGGCCGCCGCCTTTGCTGCTCTCGCCCTCGCTACCCTCAAAATCCGCTAAAAGCTACAAATCGTAATACTCCTCAGTGTGGACCTGCCCGTCCGGCGGGCGGATGCGGACATTCTTTCTGTAGCTGTCTGTGTCCTCTTTGTTGAATTTTTGAATTCTCCTGTGGGCAAGATAAATCTTAAATGCGGTAGCGAGGCAGCTGGCCCCTGCTACAAAAAACACCAAAGCTGCAAGCAGAGCAAACAATTCCGGCAGGGCCAGAATCAAAACTCCAAACCCGACAAGCAGCAGACCCGCGATGAGTATCCACATTGCTGCGCCCCGCGTTGCCTGTGATATCGCATTTGTGTAATAGCGAAAGAGCATATTTCTAAAAGGTAGTGAGCTAAAGTTTGGAGTGCCTAAAGTTATGGATTATTTTTTTCACTTTAGCTCACTTTAGGCACTTTAGTTCACTTTAGGCACTTTTCTTCTCGCACTAACCGTTTAATACATTCCACCTCCCGGCGGCATCGCCGGCGTCTCTTTCTTTTCGGGAATCTCGCTGACTATCGCATCGGTCGTCAGAAGAAGTGACGCGATAGAGGCACCGTTCTGCAGTGCAATTCTTTCGACCTTTGTCGGAACAATCACACCGAACGCTATCATATCCCCGTATTCCTTCTGC
The DNA here is from genome assembly GCA_964387515.1 of uncultured Pirellulales bacterium. GTDB lineage: Bacteria > Planctomycetota > Phycisphaerae > Sedimentisphaerales > Anaerobacaceae > CAVXEF01. The sequence goes on from CAYLXD010000023.1 coordinate 7,610, forward strand.
ATCGCGTCGTAACCGAAGTTTTTCTCCTTGCTTTCCATAACCTTTTGGGCGACGATTGAGCCGTCCAGCCCGGCGTTCTCAGCGATTTGCTTAATCGGAGCCACTACCGCCCTTCGTACGATATCGACACCGATTTTTTCATCTCCTGTTGCTTTGGTTTTGTCTAAAGCAGACAGGGCTCTTAGCATCGACACTCCGCCTCCCGGCAAAATACCCTCTTCGACCGCCGCTCGGCAGGCGTGCAGCGCATCTTCTACGCGCGCCTTCTTCTCCTTCATTTCTGCCTCAGTCGCTGCCCCGACATTAATCTGCGCCACGCCTCCGGCCAGTTTTGCAAGTCTTTCCTGAAGTTTTTCGATATCGTAATCACTGGTGGATTTGTCAATCTCTGTTTTTATCTGTTCGATTCTGCCCTTAATCTCTTCAGTGGTACCGGCTCCTTCGATAATGGTGGTATTTTCCTTGTCGATGGTAACACGCTTGGCCTTGCCGAGTTGGCTAAGTTCGATATTTTCCAGCTCTAACCCTAAGTCCTCGAAGATAGGCTGGGCTCCGGTCAAAATCGCGATGTCACTTAGCATAGCCGTTCGCCTGTCGCCGAATCCGGGGGCCTTGACAGCGGCTGCCTGCAGCACGCCGCGAAGCTTATTGACGACCAGCGTAGCCAATGCCTCGCCTTCAACGTCCTCAGCTATAATCAGCAGCGGTTTGCCCTGCTTGGCCACCTTCTCAAGAAGTGGAACAAGCGATTTTATAGAGCTGATTTTCTTTTCGTGTACCAGAATGTAAGGCTTTTCCAGAACGACCGTCATATTCTCAAGGTTATTAATGAAGTGCGGGCTGAGATAACCTTTGTCGAACTGCATCCCCTCGACTAATTCTACGGTTGTCTCAAGCGACTGGCCCTCTTCGACGGTGATGACGCCGTCTTTGCCGACCTTGTCCATTGCCTCAGCCATATTCTTGCCAATCTCGACATCCTGATTCGCCGAACACGTCGCCACCTGTTCGATTTGCTTACTCGAATCGACCTGTATACTCATTTTTTGCAGTTCTTTTACGATTTGCTCGACGGCCTTGTCTATGCCGCGCTTGACCTGCATAGCATTCGCCCCCGCGGTGATGTTTTTCAGACCTTCATTGAAGATGCTCTCAGCTAAAATAGTTGCAGTGGTTGTCCCGTCGCCGGCCACTGTCGATGTCTTCGAGGCCACCTCCTTGACCATTTGTGCCCCCATATTCTCGTACGAATCTTCCAGTTCAATCTCCTTGGCTACGGTAACGCCGTCCTTGGTAACGGTTGGCGAGCCGAATGATTTTTCCAGAACCACGTTTCGACCGCACGGGCCGAGGGTTATCTTTACCGCAGCCGACAGTTTTTTAACCCCTTCACGAATAGCTGCTCGCGCTTCGGTTCCATAAGCTATCTTTTTAGCTGCCATATCTTTTTCTCCTTTCCAGCCTGTGCTACTCTGCGAAGTAACGGCTTGCTACGTAGCACGAGTAGTTCGATAATAAGTCATCAACGATTAACTATTCTTCAATTACCGCCATAATATCCGACTCGCTCATAATTAAGTGTTCTTTGCCGGCTATCTTTACCTCAGTCCCGGCGTAGCTTGTGAAAAGTACGGTGTCGCCCTTTTTCACCTGTGGTTTTCTTACCGTTCCGTCGTCGAGCATCTTGCCTTGGCCGACGCTTATAATTTTGCCTCTTTGTGGTTTCTCTTTGGCGGTGTCCGGCAGAACTATCCCGCCCGCTGTTTTGTTTTCAGCCTCAAGACGCTGAACGAGTACCTTATCTGCCAATGGTCGAATCTTCATATTGCTCTTGCTCCTTTCAAAAAGACTTCTCTGACTTTTACTTACCTTTGTCCGCCGTAGGCGGATTTGTTAAAAGTTACAATCTTGTACGCCTCTGGCGTAGACCTTGAATCATTGTGCGAAAATGTCGCTGTGATATTTTTTTATGAATAGTCGGTTCAGCTGGTCCTGCAGAACTTCCATATCCACCGGCTTATCAATCACGCTGAAAACGTCTAACTGCAGTGCCTTGCTGAGCATCACCGCACCGACCTCGCTTGCCAGCAGTATACACGGCAGCAGCGGGTAGTTCATTCGAATAATTCTTATCGTCATCAGGCCGCTGGTTTCCGAATCCATATCCACAATTGTGGTATGAATCCGTTTTTGCTCGATGACGTTGACGAACTCGCCCGGGCTCTGGGCCACTAACAGATTAACCCCTCTTGGCTCAAATATATTCCGCAGCGCCTCCGGCCAGGCCCAGTTTGCCTCACTGGCTAAGATATTGAACTCATCAGGTTGTGCTCGCATAGCAACCATAACATTGGTTAAAGTGCAAATCTCGTGCCAATGCCCTTACAATAAGATTTATTTGCCTAACTGCTTATCATAAGCAGGGTTATGTTAGAAGCTTCTGCTGGCTCCCGTCTGCCAAAATTCCACTATGCTGCCTTTTTCCTGCCAGGCTGGCATACGGGTAGCCTATCCTGACCTAACCGAGTGCCCGCAGTATCTCCCGTAGCGTTCAAGCTTGCTCGCCGGTTATTTTTATGTTCTTTTTTAGTTTTTTGTGTTGGAGCGAACATTTTTTGGTGGAAAAGGTATGGACGTATAGAGCCTTTTGATGTATAATAGGCAACGCATTTTAAGGGCTGGGGTTTTCTCGCTTTTCCTCTCCCTCCGCACCCCAGCCCTTTTTTATGCGCAGGGCAAAGCACACCCTTTTCTATGCCCTCAGATAGCCATTAGGGCGGGCATTTTGCGCATATCGAGCGAAACAGGGTGGTGCTGAGGTATCGGTCACCGCGGTCCGGGAGAATGACAACGATTGTGCCGGAGCTCATTTTTTCTGCTGCTTTCAGGGCGCCTGCTACCGCTGCGCCGCTGGACATCCCGACAAAAATTCCTTCTTTGGCGGCAAGCAGCCTTGTCGTTTCAAAAGCCTCGCCATCGCCGATTGTGATTTTTTCATCCAGCATTTGTGGATTGTATATCTTAGGCACAATCGCTTCTTTCATATTCTTTAGGCCCTGTATTGTGTGTCCTTCGGGCGGCTCAACGGCGATGGTCCTGACTTCGGGTTTTTTCTCTTTGAGGAATCTATTTACGCCCATCAGCGTTCCTGTTGTGCCCATGCCAGCGACGAATACGTCGATTGTGCCGTCGGTCTGGGCGAATATCTCCGGCCCGGTTGTCTCGTAATGGGCGAGAATATTATTTTCATTCTCGAACTGATTCGGCATATAGTATTTGTCCGGCTCGTCATTGAGAAGCTGATGTGCTTTTCTGATAGCGCCGTCGGTACTCTCTTTTGCAGGTGTGAGAATAGTATCTGCACCGAGTGCCTGGAGGACACGCTGTCTTTCTGTACTTACACATTCGGGCATACAGAGTTTAACTCGGTATCCCTTGGCAGCTCCAATCATTGCCAGCGCAATGCCGGTATTTCCTGATGTCGGTTCGAGTATTATTTTGCCCTTGGTAAGCTGCCCGGTCTCTTCGGCCTTTTTTATCATATAATAAGCGGGGCGGTCCTTGACCGAACCTCCGGGATTGCAGGCTTCGAGCTTTCCGAAGATTCTGACCTTCGGCCGTTTGTGGTTAAGGTTGGTTAGCTCTACAATCGGCGTATTTCCGATAGCGGATAATATGCTCATAACAGCTTGCCTCCGAAAACTGTATTTAACTTGTTTACGCCAGAACCAGACTGATTCGGGTTGTTTGATTGATTTTACTTGGATTATTCTATATATTGAACCGAAGAAAGTAAAGTCCGGTTTAGCGGAAAATCAGCTATGACTTCAGCAAAAGAAAATCTCAAAGAGGCGGTGTTGGCCGAGCCCGACCAGGACAAGAAAATCCGGTGTAAATTGTGTGCGCATCGGTGCGTGATTGATGACGGCAAATTGGGCAGATGTTGCGTCCGTAAGAATATAGACGGCGTGTTGTATTCGCTGAATTACGATAAAGTCTGCTCCGCTAATCCCGACCCGATTGAGAAAAAGCCCCTGTTTCATTTTCAGCCCGGAACTCGCAGTTTTTCTATCGCTGCGATGGGCTGTAATTTTCAGTGTGATTTTTGTCAGAACTGGCAGATAAGCCAGGCGGCCATTGAGGGTGGGCAAATCGATGGCCAGCCAATATCACCGCAGCAGATAGTATCAGCAGCTGTTCGCGGCGGCTGCAAATCAATCGCTTATACTTATACTGAGCCGACGATTTTTATGGAACTGTGCAGCGATTGCGGACGCTTGGCCAAAGAAAAGGGCTTGGCGAACGTATTCGTCAGCAACGGGTTTATGACCCGCGAAGCAATCGATTTTGCCAGAGATTGGCTTGATGGTATAAATGTCGATTTGAAAGCATTCAGTGAGGATTATTATAAGCGGCTTTGCAAGGCAAGACTGCAGCCGGTGCTTGATACGATTAGTTATATCGCCAACCAGACGAACATCTGGCTTGAGATTACGACGTTGTTGGTGCCGGCCGAAAATGATTCCGACCAGGAGTTGAAGAAGCTCGCCGATTTTATTGTTTCAAAGGCCGGCCCCGATGTCCCCTGGCATATCAGCAGATTCCATCCGCAGTATAAATATCTGGACTCGGTGCCGACGCCGCTCGAGACCTTGGAGCGGGCCGAGCAGATAGGTAAAGCCGCCGGACTGCATTATGTTTACCTCGGCAATGTACCGGGCACAAAATCGGAAAGCACTTTTTGTTATAAGTGCGGCAGGATGTTAATAGAGCGCGTAGGCTATCATATAGCGGCCAATCATCTGAAAGATTCGTGCTGCCCCGATTGCGGCGAAAGAATAGCCGGTTTTGAACTTTGATTTGAAATGAAGATAATCGCGGATGCGAACATACCGTTTGTACAGCAGTGCTTTTCTTCAATTGGCGAAGTTGAGGTTTTACCGGCAAGGGAGATAACGCCCCATAGTGTGCGTAACGCCGATATTCTGCTGGTACGCAGTGTAACGAAAGTAAATTCGCAATTGCTGTCCGCAAGTAAAGTCCGGTTTGTAGGTACGGCGACTATCGGTTTTGAGCACGTTGATATTGAATATCTCCAAAAAAATAACATCGCTTTTGCATCGGCGCCGGGCTCGAATGCCAATTCGGTTGCCGAGTATGTCGTCGCTGCCCTTCTTTCGATTGGAAACAAGCATAAGATTGAGCTTCAAGGTAAATCGATAGGCATTATAGGTGTTGGTAATTGCGGCAGCAGGGTGGCGCAGAAGTGTACCGCTTTGGGGATGAAGGTTTTTCTAAATGACCCGCCGCTGCAAAGGCAAACCAATGACCCAAAGTTTCTGCCGATAGAGCAGCTTTTCGACTGTGATTTTGTAACTCTTCATACACCGTTGACCTTTGATGGGCTTGACAGAACATTTCATCTGGTTGATGAAAAGTTTTTGGAGTCACTAAAGGCAGGCTGTGTTTTTATAAACACTTCTCGTGGCGGCGTCGTTGAAACGCCGGTTTTGAAAAAGGCTGTTAACTCGGGGAAGTTGAAGGCTGTTGTGCTGGATGTCTGGGAGAATGAGCCGAATATAGATGATGAGCTTTTGCGGATGGTTGATATTGGAACGCCGCACATCGCAGGTTATTCGCTGGATGGCAAGGTCGCCGGTATGATTATGATTTACAGGGCCGTATGTGAACATTTCGGCCTTGACCCCGAATTTGGCGTCGCCTCTTTTTTGCCCGCGCCTGCGGTGAGTGAAATCAGAGTCGATTTAGATGCTGGTGATATGCAGAATGTGATTAACGAAACGGTGCAGCAGGTCTATGCGATTAACAGGGATGACTTTAACACGCGTGAGATTCTGATGGTGCCCGAAATTGAGCGCGGCAGATTCTTCGATGATTTGCGAAAGAATTATCCGGTCCGCAGGGAGTTTCAGAATACAAGGGTCCTTGTTAAAGATAAAAACAACAGCTTTGCCAGGAAGCTAAGGGGTGTTGGATTCCTCCTTGCGCAAGAATGACAGATATGGCAAAAAGTAGTGGCGGAAATAGTATAGTTGAGTGGCCGAAGGGCAGACTGGATTTTTCAGACGGTTGTCTTGTGATGGGGGTTCTGAATGTTACGCCGGATAGTTTTAGTGACGGCGGCCGGTTCTTTGATACTGATAGGGCCGTCGAGCACGGCTTACAAATGGCTGCCGACGGTGCTGCGATTATAGATGTTGGTGCAGAATCCACCCGGCCGGGTGCTGAGGTGGTCTCGGCTGACGAGCAGATAACTCGTGCGATACCGGTGATAGAAGCGATTGCAAAAGAAATCAATGTGCCGATTTGTATCGATACGCACAACGTCGAAGTTGCCGAAGCTGCCCTGCAGGCCGGGGCTGCTATGATAAACGATATCACGGCTTTGGCCGACCAGAGAATGGCAAAATTGACTGCCAAACACAATGTGCCCGTTGTCTTAATGCATATGCAGGGAACACCGCAAACAATGCAAATCCAGCCGAAGTACGACGATGTGGTGGGCGAAGTGCTGGATTTCTTGTTGGTCAGAGCCGAGAGAGCACAAGACTTCGGCATTGAAAAAAATAAAATTTTTATTGACCCTGGCATAGGTTTCGGCAAGACGACCGAGCACAATCTTTTACTTTTGAAAAACATAGATAGATTTGTGAATACCGGCTATCGTGTGCTTGTCGGTACAAGCCGAAAGGCTTTTATAGGAAAGGTAACAGGCAAGGAAAACCCCGCAGAAAGGATATTCGGCACTGCCGCTACCGTTGCTTTGTGTGCGGCAGCTGGCGTCTCAATCGTCCGCGTCCACGATGTCGCTGAAATGATGGACGTCGTGAAAGTGGTGAATGTTATTTCGAAAGGTTGATTGATGAAACTTTGTAATCTTCTTGAACAAAAGCAGTACCAGAAAATAGCCAGCTATCTTCCCGAAGAGTACAAACTAAGCAACAAGTAGTTTCGTAGGTGGCTGTTTCACTGGGCGGGCGAGTCGAGTGCGATTTTTAGCGATTTGTTTGTATTTTTGACGAATGTGAATATTAAGTCCGAAGGTATTTTTCAATTCTTTGAACGAACTTTTCTGCATCGAGAACCCTTTTGGCGGCTCTTTCCTGTTGGATGTTAAGGTAAATATTGTAGTCGCCGATTTCTCGGTCTTCCTGCTGAGCAGTAAGAATTTCTGCAAAATGTTTCTCAATCTGTTCGGTCTTTACAAGATGCAGACCAAACATTCTTTTGACGGCCTGATGTGATTCGGCCTCAACACCAATTTTAGTTAGCGCAGCTTTTGCAGCATGCAATACAGCATAATAAGACCTTGAAACGCAGTCCTCGTAGAGTCGATTTTCTAAAAGCATTCTTGCTGCCTGAAGGGATTTATTAGCACGAGCAAGCTCTTTTTTTGCCTGTTCTAAGTAATTCATACCGTAATCGCATCCCTGCTGATATTGCGCAAGAAAAAGGTGTCTTCTTTTTTAAGCTGTTCAAGTTGGTTTTTGCTTATGACCTTTGGGGATATGGAGATATCTGCCTGAAGAAGTATATCGGTTGCAATGCCATAGACCACATCGCAGATGCGCCAGTCGTCATCTGTAACAATGACAAGCACATCTATGTCAGAGTCAGGCTGGTCATCGCCGCGGGCCTTTGAGCCGAATAATTTCAACTCGATTAACTGATTACTCAAAAGTCGTTCAAGGTCGGCTTTAAACTGTGTAAGAGCCGATTTTTCTTCAGGACTTAATGCCATTTTGTATCGCTGCTTTGATAAGTATAAAGTTACTTGGTTTTTCCACATATTATAATACCATATCGCAGTAACGAAGACAAATAAAAAGGTCTAAATAAAACATCAAGGCCTGTTAGTTAGAAATTGGCTTTACTTGGAGACTCTAAGTGAGCAGTAGTGTTATTTTGTGGTTCGACTTGTTTTTTTTGTTCGCTTGGTTTTCTTTCTGCCCAGAATCTGATTGACCCGTTCAGCCGTTTCGGGCGGCCATTTGCCTTGCGACTGGAGCTGTTTTAGCTTGTCTAATTGGCTGTAACTTATTATCGTTCGGCATCTGGGAAACCTGTTGCAGCCCAGAAACGGCCCCCTTTTGCTTTGTCTGATGACCAGTTCGCCATCCTTACATTTGTAACATTTTATTGAAGTCGACTGTGGTGCGGTTTTACCTGGCAGGACATTGTCTTCCCTGTCGAGTTTTAAGATGCCTTTGCAGCTTGGATAATCCGAGCAGCCTAAAAATGGGCCGTATCGCCCGCGCCTGTATAACATTACTTTGCCGCAGACCGGGCATTTGTGTTCGCTTTCTTTTACCTCAATCATTTTGCCGTCTTTGTCGCAGGGACAGGCAAATTTGCACGAAGGATACGCCGAACAGCTCAAAAATTTGCCGTTTTTACCGAATTTGTAAACCAGCGGCTCACCGCACTTCGGGCATTTATATTCGCTCGGTGCGACTTCCGCCTTGGCGTGTTTCATTTCCTTCTGTGCGGTCTCAAGATTTTGCTTAAATGGGCCGTAAAACTCCTTCAAAACACCGACCCAGTCAAGATGTTGTTCTTCGATTTTGTCTAATTGCTCTTCCATATAGCGCGTAAAAGCAACGTCCATTATTTTCGGAAAGTACTCGTTGAGCTTGTCGATAACTACTTCACCTAAGTTGGTGGCGGAGAACTTCTTCTCAATCTGCTCGACGTAGCCGCGTTCCTGCACGGTACTTATTATTGGCGCGTAGGTACTCGGCCGGCCGATGCCTTCCTTTTCCAGCGCCTTGACAAGCGAGCCTTCCGTATAGCGAGCGGGCGGCTTGGTAAAATGCTGTTCAGTTCGTATATCCACCGGCGCTAACGCTTGGCCTTTTTTCAATGTCGGCAGCAGTTGTTGCTCCGATGTGGTGGGCCAGACTTTCGAAAAGCCCTCAAAAACTAAGACTCGGCCTGTACTCCTGTACCAGCAGGTACCGGCCGAAGTTTCCGCCGTAATATCCACGTTTGTTACATCCCACTTAGCCGGTGCCATTTGGCAGGCTATGAACCGCCGCCATACCAAATCATAAAGTCTGAACTGCCCGTTATTGAGGAACGACTTTAACCCCGATGGCGTCAGGTCAACATCGGTTGGCCGAATCGCCTCGTGTGCCTGTTGAGCACTTTTCTTTGAAGCATAAAAGTTCGCTTTTTCAGGCAGGTAGTCGCCTCCGAAATGTGTCTTGATGTAATTGCGTGCTTCCTCGATGGCTTCGCCGGCAATGTGAGTACTGTCCGTCCGCATATAGGTGATTAGGCCGAGCAGTCCCATCGAACCCAAATCGATTCCTTCGTATAATTGCTGAGCCACCATCATTGTCCTCTTTGCGCTAAAGCCCAGACGGTTTGCAGCCGCCTGCTGCAGCGTCGAGGTGATAAAAGGTGGCGAAGGCCGGGAAACGGCTCGTTTGGTTTGTAAATCTGCTAATTTAAACTTTGTCTGTTTTAGCGCACCGAATATCTTTTCTGCCTCTTTTTTGTTGGACGCCTTGAATTTCTCATCCCCGACTTTGGTAAGCTGAGCCTTAAAGGCCTTGTGTTCAGCTAACCATTTATTTTGTTCTGCTATAGTCGGACATTTGGCTTGTTCTGTCTTCTGACCGATAAAATCCAGCCACTCCTGCTGATAGTCACTTTGCAAATCTGTCGTGAAAACCGCTGGTATCAGCCAGTACTCTTCGGCTTTGAAGTCGCGGATTTCTCTTTCTCTTTCGACAATCATCTTGACTGCAACTGACTGAACGCGCCCCGCAGAGAGTCCGCTGGCGATTTTTTTCCACAGCAAAGGACTTATCTGATACCCCACTATCCTGTCGAGTATTCGCCGGGCCTGCTGCGCCATCACCTTATCCATATCGAGTTTGCCCGGCGCAGAAAAGGCCTGCTTTATCGCCGATGCCGTTATTGCGTTAAAGATAACGCGATAGGTCTTTTCTTCCGGCACACCAAGAATCTGAGCAAGGTGCCACGCAATCGCTTCACCTTCACGGTCAAGGTCGGTGGCCAGAAACAGTTTGTCGCATTTCTTCGCCGCCGCCTTTAAGCTTGTCACCGCCCGTCTTTTGCCGGGCAGTATATCGTAGGTTGGCTCGAAATCATTTTCTATATCAACGTTGATGCCCTTTGAAGGCAGGTCCCGAACGTGCCCCATCGAGGCCTTCACCTCAAAGGCCGAGCCGAGATATTTATTTATCGTCTTCGCCTTTGCAGGCGACTCGACAATCACCAAAGATTTTTTATTTGAACCCGATTTTGCCATAAACTTGTTCTGTTACATTTAGCCCCCAAATTTATTTGGGGGTTGTCTTTTTATATTTAACCCGCATTTTATATGTGGCCTGTGTATTCATCGGCACTTTTACGTACAAAATTAAAAACGATTCTGCCGTACCGAACAGAGTCGAAGTATGGACAAATACAGGTGGGCAGGGAAGATGTCAAGAAAAAACGGTTTTCCCATAAATTCAAAAGGGAATTTTCTTGACTTAGAATGGTATTTTGCTATAAGTAGTTTCTTCTTTTTTAATAACCAGGCTTATATGAAATTCAAAGACGGAGGTGGAAAATGTTTAGAAAAGTATTGATTTTGGTGGGGATGGTATGTGTTTTTTGGTCGTGTAATCTACAGGCCAAACAAATCGATCCAAACTGGATTAACGGTGAATACTGGCTTGGTAGTTTAAGTGCCGATGCCAATACGTGGGTACCTTGGGGTAAGAAGGGCACAGTTATCATAAACGGTAACAACTGGTATCAGGAATGGGATGATTATGATGGCCATCATAGCTTCTCAGATACTTTCACAACCTCGGTCCAACTCGATGGCTCGTTGGATATCGAATTTAGCAGTGCCACTTATAACGTTGCATGGAACGGCAACATGATGGTACACGCCGATGCTACTCCCGATGCCAACAATCGTCTTGGCGTTGACATAATAGCACGCAAGGCAACCAATGTAGATGTGAATGATTGGATAGGTCGCTATAGCTTTTTTGGCCATTGGTTACGGTGGAATGAAAGAGGCGCCAGCGTTGGATGGGGAACGCTTGATGTCTATGCTGACGGTAATGCTGTGGCCACGTGGGTCGAACAGGGCGGTAACGACTATAACGATACAGTTACCTGGACACTTGATGACGCAAATGCAATTGTATATGTCACTGATCGACAGGATGTGTTCTTGTGCGAAGGAGGAACGATGTTTTCATTTGGGGACGAACCGGACAACGAAGGTGATTTTGGGTATAACTTCTTTGTTAAAGAAAGCAACGAACCGATAACTCCGGATGACATAGCTGGAACTTATGTTGTTCGTTTTTTAGAGACATCCGTATTTGGTCAGCCATTTACCTGCGGCAAAGGTACCGCCGTTCTTAGGGCCGATGGAACGCTCAAGTGGGACGCTTATTACAGTTACGGTGAGCATGATGTGGGCCAGATAACTTATGCCTTGGGCCCAGGCAATAAGATGACCTTCCCTGGCGACCCGTACGAGGAAGAGGGTATAATCAGCCCTGATAGAAGTCTCATCTTTATTGCTGAGTACGCTGATGTACCTCCGGAACCTGAGTGGTGGAACTGGATTGGTGGGATTCTTCTTGTCAGAACAGTCTGTAATATTGCTGATTTGGATGAGGATAGAGATGTTGATTTTGTAGACTATGTTGCCTTTGGTAACCAATGGTTTAAAACCGATCCGAGTTTGCCTGCTAATTTTAACCACGACAGCCGAGTCGATTGGCTTGACCTTAAGATCTTCGCAGAGAATTGGTTGTGGGAAGCACGTTGGTTGGAGTAACAATTCGTAGCAATAGCATCTTTAGCAAAGACCAAACTGCTCAAACTCTCAAACGTTTTTTAGGAGCTCGTCGAGTAATGGCTTCAATTTTCGAATAGCGTTGCCCCGGTGGGAAATTGCGTTTTTTTCTTCACGGGTCAATTGAGCAATGGTCTTATTTAAGTGCGGAACAAAAAAAATCGGGTCGTAGCCGAAGCCGCCCTCTCCAACTTCTTTCTCAGCTATAAATCCTTCCAGTGTCCCCTTGGTTTCGATTAGAATCTTTTTAGGACTTGCCCGCCGCTTGCCCGCCGTTTTTCTGGCGGGTTCGTCTGGCGGGCTTGCCAGACACAGGCAACAGACAAACCTTGCCGTCCTCTTTTCTTTTGGCACTGACTCAAGCAGTTTTAATACTTTAGTCATATTCTTATGGTCGAGTAAAGTTCTGTTTTTTTCTTTTTCGCCGCCTGTGGTGAGCCTCTCGAAGCCACTGAATCTGGCGCTTGTTACCCCAGGCAATCCTCCGAGTGCATCAACAGATAGCCCCGAATCGTCCGCTATCGTCCAAATGCCGGTTGCCTTTGCGTACCCCAGCGCTTTCTTTCGCGCATTCTCGGCAAACGTCTGCCCATCCTCTTTAATCTCGGCGACATTCGGAAAATCCGCCAGCCCCACCCACTCCACGTCATCGTCCAGCATCACCCTCAGTTCAGCAAT